>JANODF010000336.1:0-4863 GCA_031412555.1 Archangium sp.
ATGACACGAACTCGAATTGAATTCTTACTCTTCGTATGCGCTTTCTAACCGAATTTCCGGTGACTATGTCGGAGGGGTCACACCCGTTCCCATCTCGAACACGGAAGTTAAGCCCTCCAGAGCCGATGGTACTCCGCGGGAAACCGCGCGGGAGAGTAGGTCGTTGCCGGATGTTATGCCCCCACCTCGTGAAAGCGAGTGTGGGGGATTTTTTTTGCCCGTTTTTCGGGCCCTGCGCGCGAACTCCGCCGGCCCGATCGGCCCACTGGCTGATTGACGCACCTCCGCGAGACGACTATCGTTTTTCGTCTTGTCTCTCCTCCCTGCACCCGTTTCCCAGGTCTGCGCGTCTACTGACCGATGAAGAAGCCCAGTCTCTTCGGCAAGTACCTGCTTCTCGAGCGCCTCAACGTCGGCGGTATGGCCGAGGTGTTCGTGGCCAAGGCCTTCGGCGTGGAGGGATTCGAACGAATCCTGGCCATCAAGAAGATCCTCCCCACGATGGCGGAGGATGAAGAGTTCATCACGATGTTCATCGACGAAGCGCGGATCAGCGTTCAGCTGAATCACGCCAACGTGGTGCACATTCACGAGCTCGGCAAACACGACGACGCCTACTACATCGCCATGGAGTACGTGCCAGGCAAGGACCTGCGCTCGCTCCTGGAACGGTTCCGCCGGCGCAAGGAGATCATGCCGACGGCCATGGCCGTCTACTGCGCCACCAAGATCTGCGAAGGCCTCGACTACGCGCACCGCAAGAAGGATGCGCGCGGGCAAGAGCTCTTCATCATTCACCGCGACGTCTCGCCTCAAAACATCCTCATCTCGTTCGAGGGTGAGGTGAAGATCATCGACTTCGGCATCGCCAAGGCGGCGAACCGGAGCCAGAAGACCCAGGCGGGCATTCTCAAGGGCAAGTTCGGCTACATGAGCCCCGAGCAGGTGCGCGGGCTGCCCATCGATCGCCGCTCCGACATCTTCGCGGTCGGCGTGATCATCTACGAGATGCTCACCGGCGAAAAACTGTTCGTGGGCGAGTCTGACTTCTCCACGCTCGAGAAGGTGCGCAACGCCGAAGTGCCGGCGCCGCGCCAGTTCAACCCCAACATCCCGGCCGGCCTCGAGAAGGTCGTGATGAAGGCCCTCGCCCGGGAGAGCGAGGAGCGCTACCAGTGGGCCTCCGATCTCCAGGAAGACCTGATGCGGTTCCTCCTCGCGGGGGACGCCATCTATTCGGGCAAACACCTCGGCGCGTTCATGAAGGACGCCTTCGCCGAAGACGTGCTGCGCGAGAACGAGAAGATGGAGCGCTTCGCCGCAGTGGAGAAGCCTGACTCTGTCGACGCCTCCAGCGTGAGTGCGCCTCCCCGCGCGCCCGCGCCGGCTCCGGCCGCGCCTCCGCGCCGCAACACCGCTCAACCGACGGCGGCCATCTCGGCCCTGGGCGGTGGTTCGGGCGGCGGCCGGCGCAACACCGCGAACGTCGCCGTGGCCACCGGCTCTGGGGCCGTGGCGATGGGCCTGCAGAGCTCGAAGATCGACATTCCGCCCCCCACCGAGGAGGAATTGGCCGAGATGGACGGCGCGAAAGATCGCACCGTGATGGTCTCGCTCGATGCGACCGACAACTCCACCGCCATCGGCACCTCTCCGTTCACTTCGCAGCAGCCCGAGCCGACCGCACCGGCCAGCCGCCAGCTTCGGCCGGCCGCTCCGACCTCGGGCAACTCGACCACCTCGGACAACCTCAAGCCCGCGGCCCCTCGCGCGAGCGTGAAGAACCTGAGGGATCTGCCCGCTGACGAGACCCTGGTGCCCCAGCCGCGCAGCTCGCTGCTCGACGAAGACACCGGTTCGCACGATCTGCGCCCCATCGAAGCGACCGGCTTCCGCCCGGCGCTCGAAGTCGACGCCGATTCGAGCACCGGTGAGCAGAACGCCTACGACTCCACCATCCCGCCCAAGAGCAACGCCAAGCCGAAGATCGTGATCGGCGACGACGCTCCGGTGGGTGGGGCGACCAGCATCGGCCCTTCTCCGTTCGCGAAGAACGAGACCCGGATGTACGAACAAGACGGGTCGGAAGAAGAACAGTCGAACGAAGACGGTCAGCAGGACGAGCAGGACTACGACCAGAACCAGGACGAGCAGCAAGAAGAAGAGCAAGAAGAAGAGCAGCAGCAGGACGAAGAGCCAGTCAGCAACGAAGCGGATCAGACCGCCGCTCCGCGCCAGCTGCCTTCCAAGGCGAAACCGCCGCCCAAACGCCCCGCGAACAAGGCGGCGGCAGCGCCTGCAGATGGCAAACGCAAGGGCCTGCTGATCGCCATCGCCGCCACCGCCGTGCTCGCCCTCGTGGTGATCATCGCCGCCGCGGTGAAGTTCGCCGGCGGCCCCAAGAGCGCGCTGTTCGTCACCGCCACGCCCAAAGACGTTCCGTTCTCCGTCACCATCAACCCGGGCTCGATCAAGGTCGAGAAGCCCACCAAGGCCATCGAGCTCGATCCGGGTGACTACACCGTCGAGTTCAAGCCGCTGGTACCGGGCTACCTCTCGGCGAAGAAGCCCATCAAGCTCGCCGCGGGCAAGACCGCCCCGGTCAGCGTGGTCTTCCAGAAGGCCGAACCCTCCGAAGTGGCCGGCAAGGATCCCGCGCCGCCCGAGCCGAAGACACCGCCCGACAGCAAGACGCCTCCAGACACGAAGACGCCCGAGCTGACGCTGTGGGAGCTCACCATCACCAGCCCCGAGCCCGGCGTGGAGATCTTCCTCGACGGCAAGTCGCGCGGCCTGGCCCCGGTGGTGGTGAAGGATCTCGCCCCCGGCAAGACCTACGAGTTCACTGCCAAGAAGAGCGGCTTTGAGAACCAGTCGTTCTCCGTGTCGAACTCGGAGAAGCAGGCGAAGGTCGAGAAGGCGCTTTCGATGGTGAAGGTGGCTGTGGTGGCCAAGCAGGATCCCCCACCGAAGGCCGACCCGCCGCCCAAGGCCGATCCCCCCCCGAAGAAGGACCCGGTGGTCGTCAAAGCCGATCCGCCGCCCAAGGCTGATCCGCCCCCCCGGAAAGACCCGGTGGTGGTCGCCAAGGCTGATCCGCCTCCCAAGAAGGACCCGCCCAAGGCCAAGGGTTCAGGCAAGGCGGCGTTCGCCTCCAAGCCGACCGGGGCTGAAGTCTGGGTCGACGGCAAGAACACCGGCAAGAAGACCCCCGTGCCCCAGCCGCAGGCCCTGGAGTTCAGCCTGGGCAAGCACAAGGTGGTCTTCAAGCTCGACGGCAAGAGCTCGGCGCCCCAGGAGTTCGAGCTGACCGAGGAAAACAAGGACAAGCCCAAAGTCGTCAAGGGCGAGATCTGACTTTCCGCGTCATGCGCTGAGGCTTCAAGAAGTCAGCGGCCCGTGGCATAGGTTCCCTATGCAGACGACGCCAACAGCTTCAGCTCCCACGGCAGCCGGAAAGCCCGCCGAGCAGCCGTTCGCCTACCCGCTCACCCGCGCCTTCGTCGAGCCCGATTGGACCCGCATCCCGGGGTACCAGGGCGTGTCGAAGCAGGACTGGGAGAGCGCGCTCTGGCAGCGCCGCAACACCATCAAGAACTTGAAGGAGCTCAAGGCCGCGCTCGGCGCGCTGTTGCCGGAGACCCTCGCCAACTCGATCGACCGCGATCAAAAAGAGCGCGCGACGATGTCCATCCTGATCACGCCGCACATGATCAACACGATGAACACGGCCGATCTCTGGAACGACCCGCTCAGGCACTACATGTTGCCGGCGTTCGACGATCGTCACACGGCGTGGCCCAACCACCCGATGGCCTCGCGCGACTCGTTGCACGAAGCGGAGATGTGGAAGGTCGAAGGCCTGACCCACCGCTACCCCACCAAGGTGCTCGCCGAGCTGCTCTCGACCTGCCCTCAGTACTGCGGTCACTGCACCCGCATGGACCTGGTGGGCAACGACGTGCCCCAGGTGGAGAAGCTCAAGTTCTCGATCGCCCAGCCCGAGCGCTGGAACAAGATGCTGGAGTACCTGCGCCAGACGCCCACCGTGCGTGACGTGGTGGTCTCGGGCGGCGACGTGGCCAACGTGCCCATCGGCCAACTGGAGAGCTTCGTCTCTCAGCTGCTCGACATCCCCAACATCCGCGACATTCGCCTCGCCTCGAAGGGGCTGATGGGCATTCCGCAGCACTGGCTGCAGGACAACGTGCTGTCGGCCCTCGATCGCATCGCCAAGAAGGCCTTCGAGCGCAACGTGGACATCGCCGTGCACACGCACGTGAACAACGCCAACCAGGTCACGCCGCTGCTGGGCAAGGCGGCCAAGAAGCTGCTCGAGCTCGGCTTCCGCGACGTGCGCAACCAGGGCGTGCTGCTGCGCGGCGTGAACGCCACCTCACGCGACCTGCTCGAGCTGTCTTTCATGCTGCTCGATCACGCGCGGATCCTCCCGTACTACTTCTACATGTGCGACATGATCCCCAACTCCGAGCACTGGCGGGTCTCGGTGGGCACCGCGCAGAAGCTCCAGCACGACATCATGGGGTACATGCCGGGCTTCGCCACGCCGCGCATCGTGTGTGACGTGCCGTACGTGGGGAAGCGCTGGGTGCACCTGGTCGCCGACTACGATCGCGAGAAGGGCATCTCGTACTGGACCAAGAATTACCGCAACGGCATCGAGATGAACGACCCCGAGGCGCTCAACCGGCGCTACGAGTACTACGACCCGGTCTTCGATCTCCCTGAGTCGGGCCAGCAGTACTGGCGCGAGCAGGCCGCGAAGGGCAACCAGCTCTCTCACTCGGTGCACGCGTAAGGCGCTCGTGAGTTTCGAGCCTTCAGACGAGCGGCCACGCTCGG
>JANODF010000337.1:0-13546 GCA_031412555.1 Archangium sp.
GCTTTCCACCACCTGACGTCTCTCGCGTATGCCGTTGAACTGGAGCAGGACCAGGCCAAATTGCTTCATCCACATCAAAATATTTTCCTGCGACCAGCCCAGCTACATATGCGTCCGTCGTGAATATCTTGATCTGCTCACGACCGTCCGCAGATTTCCCAAACGCCTCAAAAGCCATCTCCTGCTCGCCAAAGAACAGAGCAAGATTGGGATGCCGCGAAAGAAGGAAATGAGTCGATTGAGTTCGGGAATCAGCCGGTTTTGCAACCGGTTTAACCGATTCGCAGCCAAGCAGAAATCCAGCAACCAAAACCAACAACCATGCACCACCCCCAGCGCGCCCCATAGTGTTTCTCCCGTATCCATCCACCGCTGCGTTTGCGCCGATAGTGGCCTTGTAAATCGAAGGATGCAAGACGCGAAGTTGTTGCCTCCGAAGAGGCCGAGGTGACTGTCTGTGGCTCGCGGCAGCGGAGTGAGCGTCGAACTGACGGTCACGGCGGCGTCGGGCGGAAGCTGAGCCCGTCGAGCGGGAACAGGAACACCATCACGCTCCCGGGGCCCATGTGCAGGTAGATGCTCGGAGAGAGCGGGCGCACCAAGGTGAATTCGCAGCGGTAGCGCTCCTGCAGGCGGGTGGCGACGGCCCTTGCTTTCTCAGGCGCGTTGCCGTGCGAGACCGACAGCCAGACCGCCGTCTTCGGGTCGAGGCGTGAGGTCATGTACTCGTCGACCTTCTGCACCACGTCGGCCTTGCTGCTCATCCTCGACACGGTGCTGACGACGCCGCGGTTGATGCTGATCATCGGGCGGATGTCGAGGAAGTTGCCCACCCAACCCTGAAGGAAGCTGGCGCGGCCGCCTTTGATCAGGTTCTCCAGCGTGGCCACGGTGAGCACGTTGCGGCTGCGCTCTCCGAAGCTGTGCAGGAACTGAGCCGTGTCGCGCAGGTTGAGACCGGCCTTGCGCGCCTGCACGGCAGCCAGCGTGCACAGCCCTGCGCCCCCGTCGGTGACCATCGAGTCGACCACCTCGATGCGCGCTGCCTTCAGCGCGGGGTCGCTGCTTTCTCTGAGTTTTCTCGCTGCCGCGATCGCCGCGTCGTGCGAGCCGATGAGGTTGCGAGCGGTCATCACGCAGAGCACTTCGGGGTCCTTCTTCACCAGGCGGCTGAAGTAGTCGACGAAGTCTTGCTCGGTGGTGCCTTGCACCTGCGGGTACTTGATGGCGCGCTTCGTCCAGCCATCCACCTGCGCGAAGTCGATGGTGTTGCGGGTGTCGTGCGAGATGCCATCGACCACGATCTTCTGCGGGGTGAGATCGATGTCCTGCGCGAGCGTCGTGTCTTCATCGAGGTTGCTGCCCGGATTGGTGACGATGCGCATGGACGTCGAGTGTGGCTCAGGGATCGCGAGCGGGGCGAGAGGGGCACGTGCTCATTTTCGCTGACGAACGTTCGGCAAATCCGCGAGGCGAAAAGATTCTGTGTAAGAAGCGGCCGCGCCTGACGACTGACGGGGGATGCACGCGGTTTTTTCCCCGGAGATCAGGTCAAGACCACGCATGGATCGCGACACGCTCTACGGCCAAGCTGCTGCTCGCGGGTGTCGACTCGGCGCAGGCATCGTCTTTGCGCGATGAGCTCGCGACTGTTCAGGCGGCGATTGCTTCGCCGAAGAATGAGGAACTGCTCCGGCGTGCGCTCGCTGTGGAGGCCGAGTTGGTTGGCCACTCCGGTGGCAGTCGGCTCAGGTCGATGCTCACGGCTACCATCGCGGATGATCTCTTTGAAGAAGGGGTGGCGCTGGCGAATCGACGCGACTTCCGGGGCGCGTGCCGGCTTTGGAAGAAGGCTGACTCTTTCGAGCGTTCGAACATCGATCTGTTGAAGGCGCTGACCAACGTCTGCACCCGACAGGCGTCGATGGCGCTCGCGGCCGCGCGGAACTGCCGACAGCTCGAGCTGGTGCTCGAGTTCGCGGTCGATGGAGACGGCTTCAAGGAGAAGGCGGAAGAGCGCCTGGCGGTGCAGTGTGGCGAGCGGCGCGCAGTCGATCCGAACGACTTCCTCAAACAGCCCTGATGAAGGCGGTCGTTTCGGTTCTCGGAAGTTGCCCGTCACGTGCAGGCCTCTCGATGTGGGCGTGGATGTTCATGTGACGAGGTGGGGACCGGGTGGTGCCTTCTTTCCGTGTAGTCGAGGAGTACTCGCGTGTACTCCTCGACTACTCAGCTCGGAGGTCGCCGCCGAGGTACCACGTCACATGAAGATCTTTGCCCGCGCCGAGAGCCCGCGCGCGTCGTTGTCGAACCTGATCCCACAATCACTCACTCTCATTCTTGCGTTGTCAGTTCCCGCTTCACTTCGCCGCGGTTCGCGAAGAAGGGCCCTGCCGATTCGAAGTTCGACGGGCGTGATGAACTCGGCTTCTCGCGAGCTGGGAGAGGCTCTTCACCAGGCCCGATCAACGGGCCGCGCGACATGCCGAGCTGACGCGAGATCTCGAAGCGGCGCGTGATGCGCTGAACCGGCGTCGATTCGAACAGGGTAAGAAGCAGCCGTGATTACGCCGCACGACTTCCTCTACGCCCTCGCCGTCGTGCTCTGCGTCGCGGCGGTCACCACGGTCATCTCGCAGAAGCTCAAGCTTCCAGTGGTGCTCGGGTACCTGGTGGCCGGGCTGATCATCGGCCCCCATCTGCCCATTCCCCTCGTGGCCGACCCGGCGATGGTCATCGCGTTGTCCGAGCTCGGCGTCATCCTGGTGATGTTCTCGCTGGGTCTCGAGTTCAGCTTGAAGCAGCTCAAGAAGGTCGGTCCCACCGCCGGCATCACCGCGGTGATCGAGTGCGGCATCATGCTCATCACCGGGTTCCTGGTGGGGCAGGCGCTGGGGTGGACCACCACCGAGAGCGTGTTCGCCGGGGCGATCGTGGCGATCTCCAGCACCACCATCATCGTGAAGACGTTCGATGAGCAGGGCATCACCGGGCGCCTGCGCGAGCTGGTGGTCGGCGTGCTGATCGTCGAAGACCTGATCGCCATCGTGCTGTTGGCCACGCTCACGGCGGTCTCCAGTGGCGCAGGGCTGTCGGCGCTCGCGCTCGCTTCCACCCTGGGTAAGCTGGCTGCTTTTCTGGCCGTGTTGCTGGGCGTGGGGCTGCTGGTGGTGCCCCGGGTGACCCGCGCGGTGACCAGGCTCAACCGCCCGGAGACCACCCTCGTCGCGAGTGTCGGCTTCTGTTTCTCCGTCGCGTTGTTGGCGCAGCACTTCGGGTACTCGGTCGCGCTGGGCGCCTTCATCGCGGGCTCACTCATCTCGGAGTCGGGCGAAGGCAAGGCCATCGAGCATCTGGTGCAGCCGCTGCGCGATCTCTTCGCAGCGGTCTTCTTCGTGTCGGTGGGCATGCAGATCGATCCCACCGAGGTGGCGCGTCACTGGGGCGCGGCGTTGTTGCTGACCGTCGTGGTGATCGTGGGGAAGGTGATCAACGTCACCATGGGCGCGTTCTTGACCGGCAACCCCGTGCGGACGTCGGTGCAGGCGGGCATGAGCCTCGCGCAGATCGGTGAGTTCTCGTTCATCATCGCCGGCCTGGGCATGACCCTGGGTGCGACCGGCTCGTTTCTGTTCCCCGTGGCTGCGGCGGTCTCGGTGGTCACCACGCTCACCACCGGGTTCCTCGTGAAGGCGTCGGGGCCGGTGGCGAGCTTTCTCGATCGAAAGCTGCCGCGGCGGTTGCAGACGTTCACCACCTTGTACGCGAGCTGGTTGGAGCAGCTGCGCGAGGCGCCTCCGGTGAAGGGCCCGAAGCGGGTGGTGCGTTCGCTCATCATCGACGCGGCGTTGCTGACGGTGGTGATCGTCGTCGCCACCGTTTCACGGCGCGCGGAGCTGACGCGTGATGCACCGTTCTGGTTGGTGCTCGGTGGGGCGGCGGTGGTCGCGTTGCCGTTGTGCGTGGGCATTGCGCGGCTCTCTCAGCGATTGGCGGCTGAGCTCGCAGAAGCGGCGTTGCCGGCGAAGGCGGTGGGCAAGGTGGATCTCGCGGCGGCTCCGCGGCGGGTGCTGATCGTGACGTTGCAGGCGGGCATCGTGTTGGCGCTGGGTGTGCCGATGGTGGCCATCACCCAGCCGCTGCTCCCGGACATTCCGGTGGGCGTGGTGCTGGTGGGGATTCTGAGTTTGCTGGCCATGGCGTTGTGGCGGAGCACGAACAACCTCGAAGGGCATGTGCGCGCGGGCGTCGACGTGATCTCGGAGGCGTTGATGTCGCACTCACGGGAGGACGCACTGCACGACGTCGAGAAGATGTTGCCTGGTTTGGGGTTGAGCGCTCCGTCGGTGATCGAGCTGGCGAGCGGGAGTGAGGCGGTCGGGAAGACGCTGGCTCAGTTGAATCTGCGGGGCGTCACGGGCGCGACGGTGCTGGCGATTACGCGCGGCTCGAAGGCGATCGTCGCGACGGCGACCGAGGTGCTGCAGGTGGATGATCGACTTGCGCTGGCGGGATCTCGTGAAGCCGTCGATGCGGCTCGAGAGGTTTTGGCTCCCGCTGCGAGTGGGTTGGGGGGCCTTCAGGTGCACAAGTGAGCCCCTCACCCCGACCCCCCCGACCCTCTCCCCCGCGGGGGAGAGGGAGCTCAGGCCTTCCACTCGGTGTGCACCGCGACACCGGGCCCATCGGTGCGCTCGTACGTGTGGCTGCCGAAGTAGTCGCGCTGCGCCTGAATCAACGAGGCCGTGCCCCGCGCCGTGGTGAGCGTGTCGTACCAGCTCAACGACACCGACAAGCCCGGCGCCGCCAGCCCCGCGCGCGCCGCACCTGCCACCACCCGTCGCCACGCCGGAAGCCGCTTCGTCAGATCCGCCACGAAGTCCGGAGTCAGCGCGAGCAGCTCTGACTTCCCGCTGAACGCCGCCATCACCCGCTTCAAGAACGACGCGCGAATGATGCAGCCCGCCGTCCAGATGCGCGCCACCTCGCTCAAGTTCGTGCCGTACCCGAACGCATCACTCGCCGCCTGCAGCATCGCGAAGCCCTGCGTGTAGCTGGCGATCTTCGACGCATACAGCGCGTCAGCCAGGTCGCTCACCGTCACGCCCTCCAACTTCGCTCGCGAGGGCGTGTGCAGGGCCTCGGCCCGAACCCGGGTGTCCTTCGCCGATGACAACAACCGCGCATCGACGGCCGTCGCGATGGTGGGAATCGGCACGGCCAGCTCAGAGGCCGCGATGACCGTCCACTTGCCGGTGCCCTTCTGCCCCGCCTTGTCGAGAATCGAATCGACCAGCAGCCGCCCCGAAGGCTCCTTCACGCGGAAGATGTCGGCGGTGATCTCGATGAGGAACGACGCGAGGTCGCCGCGGTTCCACTCCGAGAACGTGTCGGCCACCACCGGAGGCGCGAGCCCCAGCCCATCGCGCAGCAACGACGCGGTCTCGGCGATCAACTGCATGTCGCCGTACTCGATGCCGTTGTGCACCATCTTCACGAAGTGCCCGGCCGAGCCCGCACCGCAATACGTCACGCACACGCCTGAGTCAGAACGCGCGGAGATCGCCTCGAGCACCGGCTGCAGGCGCTTCCACGATTCCACCTCACCGCCGGGCATGATCGACGGCCCGAGCAGAGCACCTTCCGCGCCCCCAGAGACACCCATGCCGACGAACTTCCACGGGCGATCCTTCGCGCGCGCCGCCCGGCGATCGGTGTCGGTGTACAGGCTGTTGCCCGCATCGACGACGAGGTCGCCTTCCTCGAGCATCGGGTCGAGATCATCGAGCACCGCGTCGACCGGTTTGCCCGCGTTCACCATCAAGATGATCCGGCGCGGACGTTCGAGGCGCTCCACCATCTCCTTGAGCGAGGTCACCACGTCGAGCTTCGCCTCGGGGTGCGCGGCGGCGAGCTTCTGCGCGGTCTCCACGGTGCGGTTGTAGGCGGCGACCTTGAGGCCACGGCTCGCGAAGTTGCGGGCGAGGTTGGCGCCCATCACGCCCAGGCCAATCACTGCGACGTCGTTCAGACGGTTCGTCATGGAGTCTCTCTTTTCGAAGCCAGCTGTTGATCCGTTACTACCGTCACCTTGCCCAACCTGTTCGCCGGGATCGTCTCGTCGCCTGCCATCAACCGCATCAAGGCTTCGCGCTTTCCACTGCCCAGCGCCACGATGATCCGCTCGAGGCCCGGCCGCGCCAGCACCGGTAACGTCAACGTCACCCGGCCTGAAGGTGGCTTGGGTGAATCCTGCAGGGCCGCGACCAACCCCTGACTGGAGAGGATGGCGTGGCCCGGAAAGAGCGAGGCGACGTGCCCATCTTCTCCCAGTCCGAGAAGCGCCACGTCCAACGCACCCCCGAAGTCTTCCGCGAAGCGCGTGGTGGAGCGAGCCACCGCCGAGGCTGCGTTCTCGCCATCGAGGACCAGCGGCAGCTCGAGCGCCACCGGCTGCGTCTTCAGCAGCGAGCCGCCATGAAACGCGTCACCGCGATTCGAGGCCGCGTCACTCACCGGAACCAGCCGTTCATCGACCCAGGTGAGCCGCAGTGTGCTCCACAACTCCGGCGCCAAACTCTCGCGCACCAGTCGCAACACGCCGAGCGCAGAGCCGCCGGGAATACCGAGGCGCGCGCCCGCTCCCACGCGTTGCAGCGCTTCACTCACCAGCCCCGCGGCCACCTCGAGCGGACGTGCGGTGACCAGCACGGTCACGTCAGCCACGCGACCAGCCTCCTTCACAACCATGGAACAACTCGTCGGCTTCGGGCGGCCCCCACGTGCCGGCCGTGTACTCGCGGGGCGGGGTGGTGTCTTCTCTCCACGCAGAGTGCAGCGCATCGGCGAACGACCAGCTCGCTTCGATCTCGTCACCGCGCAGGAACAAGGTCGCATCGCCCAGCATCACGTCGAGCAGCAACCGCTCGTAGGCCGCGGGAGACTGGCTCTTGAAGGTGTCCTGGTAGTCGAAGGTCAACGACGCGGGCGCCATCACCATCGAAGGTCCGGGCCGCTTCACGCCGAACGACAGACCGATGCGTTCACGCGGCTGCAACGACAGCGACAGCACGTTGGGCCGCGTCTGGCAGAGTTCGCCACTGCGCAGCTTCTCGCGAAAATCGTCGTCGCTGATGCCGTCGGGCCGGTTGAACAACTGAATGGGCGGCGTGCGGAACTGCACCTGCACCTCGGTGAAGCGTTGCGGCATGCGTTTGCCGTGGCGCAGGAGAATCGGCACGCCCGCCCATCGCCAGGTGTCGATCTCACACCGCACCGCCACGTAGCTCTCGGTGCTCGAATCCGCCGCCACCCCTTCTTCCTGCAGGTAGCCAGGGACGGGCTGACCCTTGATGGTGCCGGCGGTGTAGCGGCCGCGCACGCTCTCGCGCGCCATCAACTTCCTCGAAGGCGGATGCAGCGCCTCGAGCACCGCGACCTTCTGCGCCCGCACGGACTTCGCGTCGAGAGAAGCAGGCGGCTCCATCGTCACCAGCGAGAGCACCTGCAGCATGTGGTTCTGCAACATGTCGGAGAGCGCGCCGGTCTCGTCGTAGTACTCGCCGCGGCCTCGCTCCATGCCGAGCTCTTCGGCGACTGTGATCTGAATCAGCTCGACGTGCTGGCGGTTCCACAGCGGCTCGAAGATCGCGTTGTGGAAACGGAAGCCGAGGATGTTCTGAACGGTCTCCTTCCCCAGGTAGTGATCGATTCGGTAGATCTGAAACTCGCGCAGGTGGCGGTGCAGGTGCTGGTTCAGCTCCACCGCGCTCTTCAGATCGTGGCCGAAGGGCTTTTCGATCACCACGCGTCGCCAGCGTTTCTCGTCGCCTTCGATCGCCTCGAGCAGCCCTGCTTCGGAGAGCCGGGTGATGGCGTCGGCGAACAGCGCGGGCTTGAGCGAGAGGTAGAACAGCCGGCCGGTCTGATCGCCCCCGGGCAACGCGTCGAGGTGCTCGGAGAGCCGCTTCACGTCGGCCGCCACGTTCACGTCGCCGCGGCAGTAGGTGACGTTGGGCTCGAGCTTCTTCCACGCCTCGGCCAGCTCGGGCGGCATCGCGGCGCGCACTTCGGCCCGGTACGCCTCGCTCGTCTTTTCCGTGCGCGACATGCCGACGATGTGGAAGCCGCTGGCGGGCTGGCTCTTGGCGGACAGGCTGGCCAACGCGGGGATGAGCTTGCGCAGGGCGAGGTCACCGGCTGCTCCGAAGATGACGATGTGTGCGGGCGAGTTCAGGGGTGCCGCTCCGGAGCAAAGAGGAGCGCGGACGATACTCACGGCCACGTGCTACGCCACCCGTTCGTGCATCTGGGTCAGGTCATCGGGAAGTTCAGGCTGGATCGCCGCCTCGGTCACGGCGCGATGGGCGACGTGTATCTGGGCGTGCACGTCGAGCTGGGCAGCTTCGTGGCGATCAAGATTCTCAACGCCACTGCTTGCGCCGAGCCCAATGGCATCGCGCGTTTTCTGAATGAAGCGAAGGCGGTGGCGGAGATCGACCACGAGCAGATCGCCCGGGTGATCGATCAGGACAGGCTGCCCGATGGCACGCCCTACATCGTGATGGAGTTCGTCGAGGGCGTGACGCTGCGCGAGCTGCTCGATGAGCGGGGTGCGCTGGGTCTGCGCCTCACGGTGGAGCTGTTGCTCGATGTGTTGTCAGCGCTTCAGGTCGCGCACGCGCGCGGCATCGTTCACCGCGATCTCAAGCCCGACAACATCAGGGTGACCCCGAGCGGGCGCGCGAAGATTCTCGATTTCGGGATCGCCAAGCGCGTGCAGGAGTCGCCCACGCCGCTCACGCAGCAGGGCATGTTGATCGGCACTCCGTTCTACATGTCGCCCGAGCAGATCGATGGTCAGGCGCTCGATGGGCGATCTGATCTCTATGCGGTCGGCGTGATCCTGTTCGAGTGCGTCACCGGCAAGCGGCCGTTCGAAGGCAGCACGGTGATGGCGCTGCTCAACCGGCACCTGCACGAGGCGCCGGTTTCTCCGCGGATGATCAGGGCGGAGATCACCCCGTCGTTGGAGTCGGTGATTCTGCGCGCGTTGGAGAAGCCGCCGGTGCTGCGCTTTGGCACGGCCGATGAGTTCGCGGCGGCGCTGCGGAAGTCGTTCGATGAGCTGCCGGTGGATGGTCCGGTGGTGCGGCGCATTCGGGAACCGCATGAGATCGCCACGCCGTCGGTGAAGATGGAGCAGGGCACCACGGAGGATGCCTTCGAGCAGACGCTGCGTTCGCCGCGCAAGCGCAAGTTCCCGTTCATCCTCCTTGCCGTCGTCGTGATCGCGGTAGGGCTGGTCGTCACCCCGTTCCTCCCGAGCGAAGTCGAGGGAGTCTTTGCGGTCGATGCAGGCGTTGCCATCACCGCACCAACACCGGTCATCCCGAGAGCAGTCGAGGGATTACCTCCGGTCGATGCCGGCAGTGGCCCTTCGACTCCGCTCAGGGCGAACGGTGGTCCGCGCCCGAAGAAGAAGAGTGACCCCTCGACTGCTCTCGGGGTGACCGGTGGGGTCCCTGCAGCTTCCATCTCCGGCGTCACGATGATCGAGACAGCGACGGATCGGAGAATCTTGCCCGTCGACTTCGACCCGCGCGCCTTCGATGCCATCGCCTACATCGCGCGCGCTGAAGCACTCGCCCGCGCGAACATGCCTGACGCGGTGTTGACCAACTTCAACGTCAGCGGCCTCTTCACCGGCGACCTCGTCGACCTCACGCTCAGCCGCGAATTCCACGCCGACTACTATTTCCGCTCGCCCGCGAAGAGCGTCGTCGACTCGCGCTTGCGTGAAGAGGACCAAGACATCCCCTGCCTTCACTACGTGGTGGTCACCGCGAAGAAGATCGAGTCGTACACCGCCGAGAGTTTCCGCAGCTGCAAGGAGAAGCCACTTCCTCGCATCAAGTGTCCCATCGGCGCCGCGGTTCGGCAGGCGACCAACCCGGGCAGGGCGATGAACGTGGCCTGGCTGCACGACGGCTGGTTCCTCGACTTCGGTGAAGACGGTTCGATGTCAGTCGACTGTCCCTGAGTATTCTTCGCGTATGGCTGCGACTTACGACGAGGCCGTTGCTGAGCTGTTCCGTGGCCCGCACGCGACGTTCGTTGCCGAGCGGAAACGGCTCGCGGGTGAACTGAAGGCTGCGGGTGACAAGGCGGGCGCGGCGACGTTCGCCAAGTTGGGCAGGCCTCCGATTTCGGCGTGGGCGGTCAATCAGTTGTGGTGGCAGGCGCGCGCTGAGTTCGACGCGTTTCTCGAGACGGCCAGGCGCATGCGGGAGGGTGATTTGAGCGCGACTCCGGCGCACCGCGAGTCGATTCAGGCCCTGCGCACTCGCGCGGGGGCGCTGCTGACTGAGGCGGGCAATGCGGCGAATGAGGCCACGCTGCGGCGGGTGGCGACCACGCTGTCGGCGATCGCGGCTCATGGTGGTTTTGCTCCCGATCTGCCGGGTGCTCTCAGTGATGACCGCGATCCGCCGGGCTTCGAGGCCGCGGGGATTCCGGCGACGGTGGTGGCTCCTCCTCTGAAGCCCGCTCCAGCTGTCGCTGAAGAGGCCGGTCCTTCGGAGGAGGAACGACTCGCGGCGCTTCGTGAACTCGAGCGCGTTGCGGCGGAGAAACTGCGCCGGGAACTCGAGTTGAAGGGTGCTCGGGTTGAGGTCGAGCGCATTCGCGAGGTGCTCTCCTCGCTGCAACGGCAGGTTCTGGATGCGGAAGGGCAGCTCGTTCAGGCTCGTGCCCGGGTGAGCGAGTTGGAGAACGGTTAGCCCCTCACCCCGACCCTCTCCCGAAGGGAGAGGGAGCACGGAGCTTGCGGGGGAGTGCCCTCCCAGTTACGCGTACCGCCCATGATGGATCCGAACGCACCGCAACCGCCGCCGCAGACCCCGTACATCCCGCCTGCGCCTCCGCCGGTGAAGAAGGGCGGCATGGGTGCGGGTCTCATCCTCGCGCTCGGCTGCTTCGGTTTCCTCGCCCTCGGCTTCGCCGGCATCGTGGTGCTCGCCGCGCTCAGCGGTGGTGACAACAACGGCGGCGGTACGGTCGAAGATCAGTCCGTGCTCCGCATGAAGCTGTTCGGTGGCACGCCGGAATACGTGCGCTCCAGCGGCCTCGACGAGATCTTCGGTGGCTCTCCCGTCACCGTGCGTCAGCACGTGTTCAACCTCGAGAAGGCCGCCGCCGACAAACGCATCAAGGGCGTGCTGCTCGAGATGGGCACGATGGAAGGCACGGGCTGGGCGAAGATCGAAGAGCTGCGCGACGCGATCGTCGAGTTCAAGAAGAGCGGCAAGTTCGTCATCGTCTTCAGCGAGGCGCTCTCCGAACGCGAGTACGCCCTGGCCATCGCCGCCGACACCATCGTGATGCCCAGAGACTCGTGGTTCGAGTTCAACGGCCTCGCCAGCGACATCAGCCACTACCCCGGCCTGCTGGAGAAGCTCGGCGTCGAGGTGCAGTACTTCCGCTACGGAAAGTACAAGTCGGTCTCCGGTGAGCAGACCGGCTCGAAGGCGTTCACCGAGCCCGTGAAGGAGATGATCCGCTTCAACATGGACGCCACCTACAACCACCTCGTCGAGGCGGTCGCGCGGTTCCGCAAGCTCGAGCCCGAGAAGGTCAAGGCGCTCATCGAAGAAGGTCACACCAAGTCTGACTGGGCCTTCGAGCAGAAGCTCATCGATCAGCTCGGCTACCAGGACGAGGTCGAGGCGTTGATCCGCAGCAAGCTGGGCCTCGACGACAAGACGAAGATTCCGTACGTCTCTGCCGCGCGCTACCGCAACATCGACCCCAGCGAAGCCGGCCTCGAAGAAGGCAAACACACCATCGCGCTCGTCTACTCGGTCGGTCTCATCGTCTCGGGCAAGGGCAGCGATGATCCATTCGGGGGCGACTCGAACCAGGGCAGCGAGCCGTTGATTCGAGCGCTGCGCAAGGCCGCCGCCGACGACGAAGTGAAGGCGATCATCATGCGCGTCGACTCGCCCGGTGGTGCAGGCCTGGGCTGCGACTACGTGCGGCGTGAAGTCGCGTTGGCCCGGGCGAAGAAGCCGGTCATCGTCTCGATGAGCGACGTGGCTGCTTCCGGTGGCTACTGGGTCTCGATGGACGCGACGGCGATCGTGGCGCAGCCGACCACCTCGACCGGCTCCATCGGCATCTACACGGTGGTGCCCAGCCTCGGCGGGCTCTACGAAAAGCTCGGCCTCAACAACGAGACCTTCAAGGTGGGTGAACACGCCGACATGTTGATCGCCGCGCGCAAGTTCAGCGACGCCGAGGCCAAGCAGTGGGACACCGATCTCTTCGCCTCGTACAACCGCTTCGTCTCGCTCGCCGCCGACGGCCGCAAGATGGACAAGGACAAGATGCAGGAGCTCGCTCAGGGCCGCACGTGGCTGGGCAGCGACGCGAAAGAGAACGGCCTCATCGACGAGCTGGGCGGTTTCCCCGCGGCCATCAAGCTCGCGCGCGAGAAGGCCAGCATCCCCGCCGGTGAGACGGTGGCGCTCAAGCTGTTCGACCGGAAGAAGACCTTCCTCGAGGAGCTGCTCAACCGCGACAACGAAGACGAAGAGTCGCCTGAGCTGGCTGTCACCCTGCTGAGCAAGACGGTGGAGGCCTCTGGCTTGCGCCCCTTGTTCAAGAAGGTGCCGGGGCTGTCGGGCCTCACCCGCGAGGTGGTGACGGGCAAGAACACCCTGTTCCCCATGGCCGAATACCAGGTCGATTACCGCTGAGATTGCGCATGACCTGCCGTCGGTGATCGAGGCAGACTCCCGTTCGGGTGCCACCCACACGCACGGGAGAGCGTTCTTCGAGCAGTGACGACACCTGAGAACGATCGCCCGCTCGAGCCGGGCACCATCATCGCCAACAACTACCGGGTCGCCACGCGCCTGGGCGCAGGCGGCATGGGCACGGTGTATCTGGCCGAGAACGTCACCTTGAATCAGAAGGTGGTGGTCAAGGTGCTGCGCGGTGGAGCGCAGGGGGCAGGGCAGGAAGAGGCGCAGATCATGGCCAACCTGCAGCACCCGAACATCGTCACCGTCTACGCGCACGACCCGGCGCTCGACTGCATCGTGATGGAGTTCCTCGACGGCGCGTCGTTGAGCACGCTGCTCGAGAAGGGCATCGACCGGGTCAACGCCATCCGCATCGCGCTGGCCGTCGCCGAAGCACTCGCCGCCGTGCACAAACGCGGCCTCGTGCACCGCGACATCAAGCCCGAGAACGTGATGCTCGCCCTCAACCTGGGCGGTGGGGGCGGGCGGCTGGTCGACTGGCTCAAGCTCATCGACTTCGGCCTCGCGCTCAAGACCGGCAAGCTGCCGCAGGTGTTGCTGGGCACTCCGGAGTTCTGCGGGCCCGAGCAGTTTCTCATCGAAGAGGCCGCGCACCCGGCCAACGACGTCTACGCGCTGGGCGTCACCATCTTCCTGATGATGACGGGCGGTTTCCCTTTCGACGGTCCGCGCGAAGAGCTGCCCAACCAGCACTTCAACCAGCCGCCGCCCCGCCTGCT
>JANODF010000338.1:0-6881 GCA_031412555.1 Archangium sp.
CAACCCGCGCGAGTTCACGATCTCCCGGCCTTCGTAGCCGTACTTCTTCCCCCCGAAGTCGACCAGCATACCACCCGCCGCTTCGATGACTGCCTGAGGCGCACAGGAATCCCACCGGGAGCTGCGATCGCTCGGGTGCAGATAGAGGTCGGCCTCACCCATCGCCAGCAGCGCGCACTTGAGGCCCACGCTGCCTTGCTCCCTCACCTGGGTGATGCCCAGCGCGTCGCGGATCGCCGCCGTCTTCTTCGACTTGTGCGAGCGCGAGACGAGCAGCCGCAGATCCTTCGTCTGCGTGACGGGCTGCATCTTGAGCTCGCGGCGCTCTTCGCCGACCTCGAGCACGCAGGGCGCACCGACCGCTCCGCTCCACAGCGCGCCTTGCATCGGGGCCAGCACCACGCCGGCGACCGGAGCGCCCTCGATCGCCAGCCCGATGTGCACCGCGAACATGCCGTTGCGATCCACGAACTCGCGCGTTCCATCGAGCGGATCCACGAACCACACCCGGTTGGTCTTCGGAGCCAGATGCGCCGACTCCTCGGCCACGATGTCATCGCCGGGAAACGCCGCCTGCAGCCCTCTGACGATCAGCTCATTGGCGCGTTTGTCGGCCTCGGTGACGGGACCACCGCCGCCGGCCTTCTGCACCACGGAGAACGGCGTCTCGTAGACCTCACGAATGACCGCCGCAGCCTCGCGCGCCAACTTGCCCGCGACTTCGAGTTCCTTCGAGTACACGCCGACGGAATATCAGCGGCGCGGCAGCACCGTGAGCACCACGTCACCATCCTCGGTGTCGGGCACGCTCAACAAGGTGATGTGCGTCTCCTTGAGCAGCTCACGCATGCGAATCGACAGCGCCATCGGCGTCTCACCACGCGTCGGCCGCAGCCTGAACTCACGCTCGTTGATGCGAACCTGAATGTCGCCCTTGCCGCGCGCGACGCCCTTGAGCAGCAGCCGGTTGGTGCCGACCTTCCGCGCGCGCATGGTGGTGTCGTACGAGGTGCAGAAGAGATGGGGCGTGGGCTCGACCTCACACGCGCGCGCGATGGTGACGATCAACGCGTCATCGCTGGGGTGGGCGAGCACCAGATAGCCCTCAGGTAGCGCGCCATGGAGCGCTTCGCGCAGATACTCGGTGCCCAACACGCGAGGCACGGTGAGCGTGACGAACGAACCATCGACGCGAAGAGAAAGCGACGCGAACGGCTGGTGCGTCTCCGTGGGCTCGAAGCGGAAGTGCAGGGTGCCGGTGGTGATCTCGGTCACGCTGAGCCCCTGACCCGCCGAGAGCACCGCGACGTTCGCGGAACGGGGGTGCACCAGCGTCATGGGATCAGTCTTCTCAGCGGACCACATGCTTTGGTTGTCGGCCGTGCGCGGCTGAGAACCCAGGCGCACGTCGTCAACAGGCTTTGCAGAAACCGCGCGAAACCTTCAGGCGACCGCGGAGAAGAAGTCGGCATCTTTCCAGACACTGACGACCGGCCCATCGACCAGCGCGCGGAAACCGTGCGGCACGTTCGACCCGACGCGGGCGGCGATCGCGAGCGCAGACGAGCCGCGCGGCAACGAGATGGTCACCCGGCGCGAGTCGCACAACACCGTGAGCAGGCAGTCTTCGCCAATGCCACCCAGGAACTCGATCTTGTTCTCGTCGAGCTGCTTCACGCGCAGCTGCGCGTCGGTGGAGAAGATGCGGAAACGGGGCGTCTTCGCCGCGGGCACGAGCGCTTCCTGAAAGACGATTTCGACGCCGTCTTCCACGGGCTGGTGCCGCATGGAGATCGAGCGGGGCAGGGCGCGGCGCAACATGGCGACGGCGTGCTCCGGAGTGCTGCGGCGCGCGAGCGAAACCTCGACCACGTCGTTGGGCGTCGAGACGTCGAGCTCAGCCGAAGGATCGAGGATCACTTCGCCGGTCAGCACGAAGCGCGAACCGCCACGCCAGGTCACGTTGAACGCCGGATCCTCAGAGTGGACCCGAAAACGCGACACCGACAGCTGGATGGGCTCTTCGTACATGGCGCAATGCGGCAATACCCGGGTTCAGGGGTGGCGAACAAGACCCTGGCAAACTCCCCGTCAATCTGGATGTTTGGCAGGCTGCGCGCGGTGAGCACTCGAAACCTCTGGGGCTGGGGCGACCTCGAAGCGGCAGTCAGTCTCGACGAGACGCAAGGCCGGGTGGAGCCGTTCTTCGGGCCCAGTGAGGTCGAGTCGGCCTCAGCACCGCGGGTGCCTCGTTCGAAGGTGGAAGTGCCCGCTGAGCTGAAGGCGTTCGCGTCGACGGGAGAGCTCGAGCGCGCCGCGCACGCGATGGGCAAGGGTTACCCCGATCGGGTTCGCGGTCTGCGCGGTGACTTCTCGGCGGCGCCGGATCTGGTGGTCACGCCGACGAACGAACGCGAGCTCACGTTGACGTTGGAGATCGCCGACCGGGAGCGGCTCTCCGTCACGCCGTTCGGTGGTGGCTCCTCTGTTGTGGGCGGCGTGGAGCCGAAGCTCGGCGCGAATCACCGCGGCTCGTTGAGTCTCGATCTCGCGAAGCTCGGCCGGTTGCTCGAGCTCGATGAGGTGTCGCAAGTCGCGAGGCTCGAGGCCGGCATCTTCGGGCCTGCGCTGGAGCAACAGCTCGGCGCGCGCGGCTTCACGCTGCGGCACTATCCGCAGTCGTTCGAGTTCTCCACGCTCGGTGGGTGGATCGCCACGCGTGCAGGTGGCCACTTTGCGACGGTGCTCACGCACATCGATGACTTCGTCGAGTCGGTGCGCATGGTGACTCCGCGCGGGCTGTTCGAGACGAAGCGGTTTCCTGCGAGTGGGGCGGGGGTGGATCCGAATCGGTTGGTGATCGGCAGCGAAGGCACGCTGGGGGTGATCACCGAGGCGTGGATGCGGGTTCGGCCGAGGCCCACGTTCCGGGCGGGGGCTTCGATTCACTTCGAAATTTACGAGCGTGCGGTCGAGGCGACGCGGGCGATCGCGCAGTCGGGGTTGTCGCCTTCGAACTGCCGGCTGCTCGACTCGCAGGAGGCGATGATCAACGGCGTCACCTTCGATGGCTCGTCGGTGCTGGTGTTGGGTTTCGAGTCGGCAGATCACCCGCTCGACGCGTGGATTGATCGGGCTGTCGCGTTGGCTGAATCGTTCGGTGGCACGTGCCCGAAGGGAAAGACGTCGGGCTCGCGTCCGGGTGATGCAGGCGAGAGCTGGCGTGCGTCGTTCTTGAAAGGGCCGTACCTGCAGGACGCGATGATCAGATTGGGGATCGTGGCGGATACGTTCGAGACCGCCTGCACGTGGACGGCGTTTCCTGCGCTCTATGCGTCGGTGACCGAGGCGATGCGCGACGGGCTCGAGCGGATTTGTGGCGGCGGGATCGTCACGTGCCGGTTCACTCACGTGTACCCGGATGGACCTGCTCCGTATTTCACCTTCCTCGGGCGCGCGAAGAAGGGCGGAGAGTTGGAGCAGTGGAGCGAGCTCAAGAAGATCGCCGGTGATGCCCTCGCTCAGGCTGGCGGAACGATCACTCATCACCACGCGGTCGGTCGTACTCACCGGCCCTGGTACGACAACGAGCGGCCCGACTTGTTTGCGGCTTCGTTGCGGGCGGTGAAGCGCGAGTTGGATCCGGCGGGGGTGCTCAATCCGGGGGTGTTGATTGATTGAGGGTTGGCCCCTCACCCCGACCCTCTCCCCAGAGGGGAGAGGGAGACATGTCAGCGCGCTTTTTCCGAGATGAACAGCGAACCCTTTTCCCTCGGGTTCAAGACGATGCGCTGCGGCTTGGAGAGTCCGGCCTGGGCGATCCAGCCTTCGATCGAGGCGGTGGACGCGGTCGAGGTGCCCGTCTCGGTCAGCAGCGTCAGGCGGAAGGCGGCGTCGTACGCCGAGGTCGGGTGATCATCCGGATACTCGTGAATCACCAGCAGCCCGCCCGGGTTGAGGGCCTTCGCGATGCGCTCGACGGTGATCCGGTTGTCTTCCGCGGTCTGGTTGTGCACCACCGACAAGAACAGCACCACGTCGAAGCCTTCACCCCACGCGGCCTCCCGCAGATCGCCCGCGGTCAGCGTGATGCGGTGTTCCATGCCCGCTTCGTGGAGCGTCGTCTGGGTGGCGCTCAGCGCGCTGGCTTGATCGACCAGCACCGCCTCGAACTCCGGGTACAGCCGGCAGAACGCGATCGAGTGCTCACCATGCGAGCCACCCAGATCGAGCAAACGCCGCGCGCCCGGGGGCGGCCGCACGTGCTTGAGCAGATCCGGACCCAGGTGCTGCGCGAAGGCGTGCATGTACTTCGAGAACGTCGGCCCCCATGACGCGCGTTCGCTCATCAGGTCCCACAGGGTGGCCTTGGGCGCGCCGGTGCGAACACACTCGGCCAGCGTCGCCATCAAGCTCCAGGCTTCACCGGTCCACTTGAGGCCGGCGGTGTAGTCGACCTCTCCTGCGCGGGTGAACCAGCGGGCCGCGTGCGGCGTGTTCTTGAACCGATCGCCCTCGCGCTCGAGGTACCCCACGGTGGTGAGGAAGTCGGCCAGCCGCAGCACGCCTTCTGGTGAGCAGTCGAGTGCCTTCACCAGCCCGCTGACGTCGAGCGGCCCCTGGGAGAGCGCTTCGAAGAGCCCCAATTGGCCCGCTGAAATCAGCGCGGCACTTTTCATCATGGGGAGGTAGACATCGACCATCGGCAGGCAGTCGGCCCCCTCCTCGAGTGAAACCTGTCTTGAACCGGTACCGTCCATCGTGAACTCGACCACCTTTGATTCGTTGGCTAGCCCCGATCGCCTCGTATGACAAATCTGATTGCTCCCCCGAGCGAGTCCGGCGCCGGTACTGGCAGGACCTATAAGTACTTCGACCTGATCATGGCCGCCTTCGTGGCCGTGCTGCTGTGCGCCAACCTCATCGGCGTCAGCAAGGTCACCACCGTCGGCGGGTTCACCTTCGGCGCCGGCAACATCTTCTTCCCCATCAGCTACCTCTTCGGAGACGTGCTCACCGAGGTCTACGGCTACGCGCGCTCCCGCAGGGTGGTCTGGGCGGGGTTTGCCGCGCTGGCGTACGCCTCGGTGATCGCCTTCATCGTGGTGAACCTGCCGCCCGCAGCCGGCTGGGAGGGTCAAGAGCACCTCGCCGCCGTCTTCGGCTCGACCTGGCGCACCGCGATGGCTTCGTTGGCCGGCTACGCCTGCGGTGAGTTCGGAAATTCCTACACGCTGGCGAAGCTGAAGGTTCGCACCGGCGGCAAGCTCCTCTTCGTGCGCACCATCGGCTCCACCATCGTGGGTGAAGCCATCGACACCGTCGTCTTCTACCCACTCGCGTTCTACGGGGTGTGGAGCAACGAACTGCTGCTCAAGGTGATGGGCGCCAACTACGTGGTCAAGGTGCTGTGGGAGGTCTTCATGACGCCCGTCACCTACCGGGTGGTGGCCTTCTTGAAGCGCAAGGAGCACGAGGACTACTTCGACCGCGACACCAACTTCACGCCCTTCTCCCTCAAGACCTGAGGCTTCTTTTGCTTTACCAACAGCGCCCTGAAAGGCCGTGAGGCCCAGTGCGCTGCGAAGAAGGGGCTCTGCTCGAACTCCGGGCTGAGTTTCGGATCGAGCCGCAGCGTGGTCTGAATCGCTCGGTACATCGCCTTGCGCTCACCGTTCCGCGCGTGCAGCGCTGCCCGGTAGAACCACGGCCACGCGGCCAGGCCCTTCGAGCCATTCACCGCGGCGTCGAGGTGTTCGCTCGCTTCGTCGAGCCGGCCCAGCGAGAGCAGCGCCTTCGCGCGTTGCAGGTGCAGCGCGTAGTCCTTCGGGCGCTTCGCCAGATACTTCTTCGAGGCCGTCACCACCTCGTCGAACTGACCCGCCTCGTTGAGCCGATAGAGGCGGGAAAACCAGGCGACGCTCACGGCTGCTGAGGAGGCGCGTTCAGCTCTTGCTTGAGCTGGATGACGGCCATTCGCATCATCGGCGGCTGCTCCGACTGCGGAGCGAGCGCGACGTAGAGCTCGAGGTTCATCAGCGCGCGGCGTTGATCGTTGTCTTCCATGGCCAACATGCCGGCGAACATGCGCGCGTCGTAGGCCTCGGGGTAGCGGCTGGCCAGGGCCTCGAGATCGACGATGGCGCCGGGCAGATCGCCTTCGAGCGCACGCACCACCGCGCGGCCGACACGGCCCTTGGGATGGAACGGGTCGAGCAGGGTGGCTCTGTCGACCAGCGGGCGCGCTTCTTCGAAGGCCTGCCGGCGAATGAGGTGCACCGCGAGATCGGCCACCGCGTCGACGTCACCGGGGTTGCTCTGCACGCGGTTGGCGAGGGCCTCGAGCTTGGGGTCGGCGCGCGGCTGCTGCATCGGCCCGCCACCACCACCCGGAGGCACGGCGCCGGTGGCCTGCATGCCGTCGGTGCGTTCGGTCGCAGACTGGGTGAGCTGGAAGCCGAGCAATGCGAAGAAGGCGACCACCGCTCCGCCCACGAGCGCACCCATCAGCGCGGGGTTCTTCGAGCCGAACGTAGGCGCAGCCGCAGCCTGCTTCTCAGCGCGGGCCTGCTTCTTCGTCTCGTCGTGCCGCTTGCCGTCGCGGCTGCGCAGCACATCGGCCGCGGCCATCTCCAGCCGCGTCTTCTCGCGGTTGAAGTCTTCCAGCGGGAGCAGGTGTTTGTTGGCGACGTGCTGGCGCAGCTCACCGAGCAGCAGTTGATAGCGCGCGTCGAGATCGTCCAGCGTCTCGGGCTTCGGCTCGTCGCTCTTCAGCCGCTTGGAGCCGAACAAGTAGGCGAGGGCGACGGCTGCACCAGCAGCGAGCACCATTAGACCCGGCAACCAATTGGTGGCGTGTTGAGGGTTCATTTCTCGAGGTC
>JANODF010000339.1:0-1864 GCA_031412555.1 Archangium sp.
GCCGCGCTGAGCAGGCGCTCGCTTCTTTGCCGACCCTCGGAGCAGCCTCGAGCTTCGCGGTGCTCGCGAACCAGGCCGTGACCTGCACCGACGCCAGCATCATCGGCAACGTCGGCACCGATCAGGCCACGCCCACCGGCTCGGTCACGCAGACCAACTGTCCGGTCATCGGCGCGGTCGAGGTCGGCACGCTGGCTTCGCGCGCCGCTTACGCGAGCTTCCTCACGGCGTACGACGCACTCGAGGCGCAGCCGTGTGATCGCTACCTCACGGGCACGCTGGCCGGCGTGATTCTGGCCCCCGGCACGTACTGCTTCACCGCCACCGCGACGTTGACGGGAACGCTGACCCTCGATGGCCCGTCGACGGCTTCGTGGTTGTTCAAGGTCGGCACGCTCGGTACGGGCGCACTGACGGGCACCAGCTTCAACGTGCAGATGGCCAACGGAGGGAGCGCCTGCAACGTGAGCTGGTGGGTCGCGGAGGCTGCGACGATCACCGACTCGAACTTCGTCGGCAACCTCTTCGCGGGCGCGGGTGACACCGTGACCCGGGGCACCTTCGAAGGCCGCACCTTCTCCAAGGCCGACGTGACGTTGACCGGCGCGGCGATGGTCGGCTGCGTGGGCGGCATCATCGGTGGCGGGCCTGGTGACCTGAATCCTCCGAAAAAGGCGAAGTGCAACCAGGGTGTCGGCAACGGCGCCGAGGGCTGTGACCCGGGCAACTCGAACCACAACCAGCCGTCGAATGACGAGACCGGTGGCACGCCGGGTAAGCCGGGCCGCAAGCCGTAATCGGTCAGGTCAGTTCTCGCAGGCAACGAACGGAGGGCGCTTGAATGCGGCCCTCCGTTTCTTTGTGTCGACTTGTACTAGGGCCGGTAGCCCATGGACCTGAAGCTCAAAGACAAAGTCATCCTGGTCACCGGCGGCACCCGAGGCATCGGTCACGCCATCGCTCGTCGCGCGGCCGAAGAAGGCGCGAACGTCGGCATCTGCGGCCGCACGAAGGAGACGCTCGACGCCGCGGTCGCGGCTCTCAGCGAAATCGGGGTCCAGGTTCACGGCGAGCAGGTCGACGTGCTGTCGGCCGGTGGCGTCGAACAGTTCGTGGAAGCCTCGGCGAAAGCGCTGGGCCGCGTCGATGGTCTGGTCGCGAACGTGGGCGGCACCTTCGGCGGCAACTTCATGGAGACCACCGCGGAAGACTGGGTGAAGACGCTGGAGGTCAATCTGGTTCACGCGGCCCGGCTCATCCGCGCGGGGGCTCCGCATCTTCAGGCCAGTGGTGGGGGCAGCGCGGTGATCATCGCGTCGATCTCTGGCTCACGGGTGGGGCCTCGCCCGCAGTACGGCGCGTCGAAGGCCGCCGAGATCGCGCTCGCAGCGTCGCTGGGCCGTGAGCTGGCGAGCCTGAAGATTCGCGTCAACACCGTGAGCCCCGGCAGCATCTTGTTCGAGGGTGGCTCGTGGGCGAAGCGCGTGAAGGAAATGCCCGAGCGCATCGCCGACTTCGTCGCCCGCGAGTTTCCCTGGGGTCGCATGGGCACGCTCGATGAGGTGGCCGACGTCGTGACGTTCTTGCTCTCACCGCGCGCGAGCTGGATCAGCGGAACCGACGTCGTCGTGGACGGGGCCCAGAAGACGCCGAGCGTTCAGCTGAAGTGAACGATGTTGAGGGGCCACGCCTCAGGAACAACACACACCGGTCCCCCCGAGCAAAGTCGAGGGGTCACTTGCCGCACGAAACAAAGGTGGCATCTCGACTGCGCTCGCAGGGTTGATCGGAATAGTGGACGGACACCGCTCATCCCGAGAGCAGTCGAGGGATTACCTCTGGTTCGCACTGCAAGTGCCACAGC
>JANODF010000340.1:0-34280 GCA_031412555.1 Archangium sp.
CCTACTCCGTGGTGGTGAAGATTGACGAGCTCGAGACGTGGCCCGACCTCGACCGCAGCAACAACACCGCCCTCGCGGCGCAGCAGGTGCTCATCAACCCAGACCCCGCCTTGCAGACGCTCACTGCCACCTTCGCCAATCAGCTGCTCACGGTGACGGCGCGCGTGTGCAACCTGGGCACGGTGGCGGCGAACATTCCGGCCCCCTTCGTGAAGCTGTCGAGGGACGCGGTGTACGACTGGTTCGACTGGTACGTGAACCTGTATTTGCCGGCCACCTACCTCGCGCCAGGTGAGTGCATCGACCTGGTGGGGACCGAAACCATCGATTCGAACGACGGGCTGGCCGGGGCCTACTCCGTGGTGGCGAAGATCGACGATCTCGAGACGTTCCCCGACCTCGACCGCAGCAACAACAGCGCGATCGCGCCGCAGCAGGTGCTCATCAACCCAGACCCCGCCTTACAGACGCTGTCGGCGAGCCTGGTGAATCAGGTGCTCACGGTGACGGCGAGGGTCTGCAACCTGGGCACGGTGGGGGCCCCCATTCAGGGCCCTGCGGTAAGACTGTCGACCGATGCCGTGTACGACTGGAACGACTTCGACACCTACGCCTACCTGAGTTCGGCCTACCTCCTGCCGGGCGAGTGCACCAACCTGATGGCGACCACCACCGTGTATTCCAACGAGGTGTTTGCTTACGCGATGGTGAAGATCGACGAGTTCGAGGCCCTGCCGGACCTCGATCGCACCAACAACACGGGGTCGGCCCCGCTGGGGACCCCAGACCTCGCGCTGCAGACCTTCACCCCGGCGTTCACCGATGAGGGGGTGCTGACGGCGACCCTGCGCGTCTGCAACCTGGGCACGCACCCGAGCTCGGCGGGCACCGCGATCGTCAAGCACGGGCCACACGCCGACTTTGACTTCTTCGACCAGTCGGTCATGGCGCTGACCATCGGGCCTCTCGCGCCGCAAGCTTGCGCCGACATCGTGGGCACCGCGTCGATTTCGGATGGAGACAGGTGGGATCCCCTCTTCGACGTGGTGGCCCAGATCGACGCGACCGAGCTGCTTTCCGATCTCGACCGCACCAACAACACGTCACAGCGGGTGGCCATCGTCGCCGACCTCGCGTTGCAGACGTACACCGCGACCTTTTCGAACGAGCAGCTCAGCGCGAACGCGCGCGTGTGCAACCTGGGCACGAGGACGAGCTGGTGGAACGTCGTGAGCGTGAGGCTCTCGAACGATTCCGTCTACGAGCTCAGCGACCAGATGGTCACGTCTGTTTCCGTCGAGCCCCTGGCGCCCGGCGCGTGTGTGGACCTGGTGGCGGCCCAGAACATCTACGCTCACACCGGCATCACCGGCGTCTTCCACGTCATCGGAAAGCTCGACGAGTACGACTCGGCTGTCGAACTGAACCGCACCAACCACACGATGGTGGCCTCGCCCCCGGTGCGCCTCGGCGCTGATCTCGCGGTGCAGTCGCTCACTGCGGCCTTCGAGTCTGGAAACCTGATCGTCACGGCGCACGTCTGCAACGTGGGCACGATCAACAACGCCTTCAGCACGCTCACTGCGAAGGTTTCGGCGGACACCACATGGGACACGAGCGACGTGACCGTACCGATGTGGATGGGCTCGCTCTATCTGCCCCCTGGAGTTTGCTCGGATGTGTGGGGGAGCTACGCCATCGTTCCCACGGACCCCTTCCACGGTTCGTTCTACGTGCTGGGCCGAGTTGACGAGTTCGAGCAGGCCCAGGACCTCGATCGAACGAACAATACGGCTGTTGGGCCACAGCTGGTCATCCCCTGATCAGCGCCAACTGCAGCAACGGGATTGCGCTCGACCGGGGTGAGAGGCCCACGAACTGACCTGCCTCAGGGCAGGTAGGTGATGCGCCCGAAGCCCGGTAGGTAGACGACCGCGGTCGAGCTCGCGCAGGTGCGCAGCATCGAGGTGGTGTGCGCGAACGCCAGGGTGCCGTCAGGCTTCACGGCGATCACACCCTGCCCCAGCGTCCACGACGCGTTCACCACTGTGCTGCCCGCGCAGCTGTTCTGTGCGTACGTGAACGGGTTCATCTCGGCGCTCAGCGCCGTCACCGTGTCGAGCTCAGCTGCTTGCCAGTTGGCCTCCACCAAGCAACTGCCGGTGCAGATCCGGGTGGAGATGTTGTCACCATTCGAGACGGCCAGGCCTGAGGCCTCTCCCAGCGAGACCATCGAGAGGCCGTCTTTCCCATCATCGACCGCGCCGGTGACGAACCCGCTCCACGACGCGCCTTGCAGGCAGTTCCCGTCGCAGCCCCACTGCAACATCTTGTGATCCTGAGCGCGCACCGCGGGCGGCTCGCTCGCATCGCTGGCGCCCTGGTTGTAAGCGAGCCGCAGACCACCCTGGGCGTTGGCCGTAAACGCGAGCGGTTGGGCGCCGTCGTAGACGAAGTAAAAGCCCATCAACTCCTGCCAGCTCGCGGCCTGCAGACAGTTGGCGGTGCACGTTCGGTACGCGAGGCGGTTGGCGCTGCCGCTGCCCGGCGCGTTGTCGATGATCTGATGCAGCGTGGTGCCGGTCGCCGCCAACGCGGTGTTGGTGCCCGTGGCGCTGATGGTGCCCACGGTCCAATTCGAGAGCGTGCTGCAGTTGCTCGCGCAGGTGGCCATCGCCACACCGCCGTTCAGATAGATCTTCTGATCGACCGTGAACGAGAGCCGGTTCTGCGAGTCGATGACCAGCGGCGCGCCCCAGGTCGGCGAGTTCCAGGCATTGTTGAACAACGAGGCGAGGTTGGTCTTCGTCCAGCTGGCGGCCGTGGTGCAGTTGCTGCTGCAGGTGGCGTAGATGAGTTCGTTGGGCCCGGAGGTGCGGGTGATCTCGAACAGCAGGTGCAGCCGGTTGTCGCTGCCCGCCACCAGCCGCGTGGAGCCGGTGAACTGATCGGTCGCGAGCGTGACGAAGGTCCAGTTCGCGAGCGTGCCGCAGTCCGCAGCGCAGCGGCCGTACTGCACCGTGGAGGGCGAGGTGTTGGTGTTGAAGACCAGGTGCAGCACGCCGGCGCCATCAGAGATGAGTCGCGGCCGGTAGAACGCGAAGGTGTCCACGGTGAAGAGACCGGCACCCGTCGAGCCACCGCCACCGCCCGTCGCCGTACCACCGCCGGTGCTCGTGCCGCCGCCCGTCGCCGTGCCCCCGCCTGTTGTCGTGCCTCCGCCGGTCGCCGCACCTCCGCCAGAGGCGAAGCCGCCCCCCGAGGCGATACCGCCGCCAAAGCCGCCACCACCCGTGCCGCTGTCCGGCCCGCCCGTGTTGGGACAACCACAGAGCAACACAACCACCCCGACCAGGATCGACGTTCGCATTCGCCGAAGCTCGCAAGCGAGCGCGCCGGTGTCCAGCCCCGGTCAACGCAACTGCACGGCGCGCTTCACCACCATGGGGGTCGCCGCGAATGACTCCCAGCGGAGTTCGACTTCGCCGCTCATGCCGCGGAAGGGCTCGCCTGAAGACTCGAAGGTGAGCGCGTCGCTGCGCCGCTCCCAGCCGCAGGCGATCGGATCGAGGATCGCCTGACTCAGGTCGATGCGCAGCGGAGCGCTCACCACTGCGCCGCCTGATCGCAGCGTGTACGCGAGCGTTCCCGTCTGCGGCATCGCAAACGCCTGCACGCTCACCCAGACGTGGTTCCCGCCCTGAAAGCCTCTGATGATGTTCACTTCCGCGCCTTCGGTGAGCGCGCGGAACGCCTGCGTGTCCGTTTCCGTGCCGAGCACGAACTCGCGCGGACACGCGCCCCCATCAGGGAACGTTCCCGCGTCGGTCATCGGTTCAGGAACGGGGCAACCGCAGAGCACCAGCGTCAGCACGACGAACCACTTCATTCACTCCTCCGTGAGCTGCAGCGTCCACCCGTCGACCAGAGAATCCTGGCGAGGCGTGGTGAGCCCTCCGAAGACATAGAGCGTGCCGGTCACCTCGTCGACGCCTGACGCCGCGAAGCCCCGCTTGGCCGGGCCCGTGGCCATCACCCGTTTGAACTCGAAGGTGACCGTGTCGATTACCCAGAGATCATCGAAGTCGTCGGTGTCGTTGGTGCCCGAGAACAACAGCCACTTCGCGTGGAGCGCGTCGTAGCCGCTCGCTCCGTAACGCCTTCGTGTCGGGTGCGGATCGGGCGCGGAGAAATCTGCCCAGTTGGTGCCGTCGAACACCGCCACGTCGTCGAGGTACTGCACCGGGATCTGCACGGCCCCGCCGAACATGAACAGTCGATCCTGCACGGGGTCGTAGATGCTCATCGCATCACGCCGCGCGAAGGCGGGCGTGGCCGGCATCAACTGGGTGAAGGTGCGCGCGGCCGGATCATACGACCAGGTTCGATCGTTCACGCCCGACGGGCTGTCGCCGCCGAACACGATCACCCGCTGCTGCCTGGGCATCCAGTGCGCGGTGCAGCCGATCGCTCCAGTGGGCACCGTGCCCGTCACCTGCGTCCACGCCAGCGTCTGCAGGTCGAGCGTGTAAGCCGTGTTCACCAACGCGCTCTGATTGCGCCCTCCGACGATCAGCACCTGCTTCTGCCCCGGCAGGTACGCCGCGCAGTGGCAGTACCGCACCGGCGGCGCGTCGCCCGTCGTGGTCAGCTTCGTCCACTGTTTGCTCGCGATGGAGAAGCTCCAGGTGTCGGAGCTGACCGCGTTCGTCGAGGTGTTCCCGCCGTGCATGATGAAGCGGCGGTCCATGGGATCGAACGAGAGCACCGTGCCCCAGACTCCAGTTGAGACCGGCGCGTCAGTCGTGGGTGTCCACTTCGGTACCAGCGTGATCGTGACTCCTGCGTCGGTCACTCCGGCGTCTTCCATCGTCGCGCCTGCGTCTTCTTGCGGGATTACGGGAGTTGGAAGACAGCCCATCAGGGAGAGCAGGGTCAGGCACTGCCAATTTCGTAGCGATTTACACAAGGTCTGGGGGCCCACAGCAAAGTGCGGGCCCAGTGGCCCCTCACCCTGACCCTCTCCCCGGAGGGGAGAGGGGACCTCAGTTGAATTAGTTTCGATCTCGGTCGGCGTTTTCACCGGTGAATGGCACGAACTGAACTGGCAGCACGTTCACCTGACTCACGTTGCCTGAGTCATCCTTCGTGAAGACCTGCAGCTGCGAGTCGTGCGGTTCGCCGACCGGAATCACCAACCGCCCACCCTTCTTCAACTGATCCAGCAGCGGCTGCGGCACCTTCGTCACCGACGCGCAAACGATGATCGCATCGAACGGCCCGTGCTCCGGCCAGCCCAGGTACCCATCACCCGTCTTCAGCTGCGTGTTCACGTAGCCCAACTTCGCCAGCCGCTGCTTCGCCTCGACCACCAGCGGCCCGACGATGTCGATGCTGTAGACGTGCGTGCACAAGCGCGCGAGCAACGCCGTCTGGTAGCCCGAACCCGTGCCCACCTCGAGCACCGTGCACCCGCGCTCCAACCGCGCCTGCTGAATCATGCGCGCAATGAGCGAAGGCTGACTGGTGGTCTGACCGTGCCCGATGAACAGCGGCCGATCTTCCATCGCGTGCGACCGCTGCGACTCCGGCAGGAAATCACTGCGCCGCACTTCCTCCATCACCTTCACGATGCGCGCATCACGCACGCCCTCCGCGGAGAGCACGCGTTTCCAACTCAACCCCTCCGCCAGCGCCGCGGTGGCCAACACCAGCCCCACCACCAGCGCCCGGCGAATCATCGCGTCGCAGCCGGTGCACTCGCTTGCGCACGCCACGCGACCCAGACCGGCATCCCATCGGGCGCGCGCAACTTCAACGACGCATCACCCCGCCGCACCTCGATCGCGATCAGCGACTCGACGCCGTTGTGCTTCACCCGCGAGCCCGTCACCGCGACGCGATCATCCATCGTCAGGTGCAGCTCTTGATTGTCGAGGAACCACGAAGGCCCCAGGTTGACGCTCACGTCTCCCTGCTTGGTGCGCACCAACGCGTGCACGGAGGTCAACCAGACCTTGGCCGACGGCACCTGGTAGATGCGCACGATTGTCCCTTCGATGGACGCAACGTGCGCGGGGTTGAACAGCACGAGGTATTCGGCCCCCGGCTTTCCTTGCGGCTTCAAGGCGGGTGGTGCTGCGAAAGCCACGGAGAGCGGCAGCACCACCACCAGGAGACCCCTCATCAGTTCTCGCGTCATGCGTGACTGAACGTGCATCGGCTCTGCCATCCGACACGGCAGGCAGCACGCGCAGGAACTGCATCACGCGCGCGAAAGTTACCGGCTCGCTTCGTCGCGTTTGTGAGGCTGAAGAATGCCGACCGCCACGCCGACGGGATCGGCGAACATCGCGTACGCGCCGACCGAAGGGATGTCGGTCGGCGGCACGAGGATCTTCCCGCCCAGCTCCACCACGTTGTGCAGCGTCGCCTTCAGGTTGCTCACTTCGAAGTACGTGTTGAGCCCCGCCATCGGCGCGGCGTGAGGCGCGGTGGTGAGCGCTCCGTTCGGGTCCGCCCCCGTGTCGATGATCGTGTACCCGGGGAACGCTTTGTCGTCGAAGCGCCAGTCGAAGATCTTCCGGTAGAAGGCGCGCGCCTTGTCAGCGTTCGGGACCACGAACTCCCAGTGAATGATCGGATTGCCCATTTCAGTTGCTCCTCGCGTCGGGGAGCGAGCACCGTGTGCAACCAACGGGCCTGAAACTTCAGCTCAGGCCCAAAGCCGCGCGCACCGCCCGCATCGGGGGCACGGTCGGCGCTCCCCGTTGCAGGGCTCGCATCTTGTCCGACAGCGTGAGCTTGCCTGCGTAGAAGCGACCGATGAGCTCGTCATCGTGGCCGTAGAACGACGAGAAGATCTTCACCCGCTCCTCCGGTGTTGCCCCGCGGAACAACATCCGGTTGAGCAGGCGGAAGAACGACTGGCCGTCCCAGTGCGCGCGAGCGATGCGGTTGATGATCTGGGTGAGCGGGGCCGCCTCGAGCGTCGGCAAGGCGCACAGCGTCTCGGCCAGCTGAGCGGCAAACGGCAACGAGTACCCCGTGGTGGCGTGAAACAGACCGGCGGCCACGCCGAGCACGGGGCGATCGGGCTGAGGCACCTTTCCACCGAGCGGAATCGGCAAGGCGGCGGCTTCTTCGCGCAGCACCGAGGCGATCTTCCACCCGCGCGCCTGCACCCAGTCGGCGATCCGCGCGCGCATCGACGTGAGATCGAGCTCAGGCGTATCGGAGTACCGCGTGTCTTCCACCAGCACCCGGCGTTCACTCCAGGGCAGCGCGTAGACGAAACGGAAGCCTTCCAGCTGCGCCACCGTCGCATCCATCAACATGGGCCGCGACAAACCGTGCGGCGCCTCGAGCTCGAGATCCTGACCCAGGAATTTCTGAAAGCCCGCGGGGAAGTCGAAGGCCTGCGCGCGCGCGTCGAGCACCGCACCTGCTTCGAGCACCTCGCCCGACTCCAGCACCACCCGGGTCGCGCTCACGTCAGCAACGCGGCAGCCGGTCCGCACGCGATCGCCCAGGGTCACCCGCAGCTCGCGATCGAAGTCTTCGGATCTGATCGAGTGGTAGCTCCCGGCGATCTGCCGCGTCACACCGGGGAGGTTGACGTCGTGCGCCTCCCAGTTGCCGCCGCAGAACCGCGCCAACCACGCACGCTGCGACTCGCTCACGTCACTGCCGTGAAAGCTCCAGGTGTGATTTCCACCGAGCGTGGCGCCGCGCTCCAGCACCACGAACGAGAGCTCGGGCCGCGTGGCCGCAAGGCGATCGGCCAACAATCCGTTGGCGAGCCCACCACCGACGAGGATCAGATCGAACGGTGCCCCTTCGACTGCGCTCGGGGTGAGCGGTGACGATTGCTTCACGGCGTGCCCATCAGCTTCTTGCGCGCGGGGGACTGCGGAATGCCGGCGAGCAGACCGCGCCGGGGGATCGACTCCACCGGCTCTTCACGCACCCCATCGGACGCGAGGATCTTGTTGGCCGCCATCACGCCACTGGAGAACGCGCCCTCCATCAACATCGCGGGGAAGGGCAGCTTCACCCAGTCACCTGCGCAGTACAGGCCGTCGACACCCGTCTCGGTGCCGGGGCGATGTTCGTTCATGCCCAGGTGCGACGCGTTGAAGTCACGGCGCAGCTGAAAGTGATCGTGCCGCACCTTCGCAGTCGAGAGCTCCGGGAGGAACTTCACCATGTCTTCCAGCAGCTGCTCGCGCACCTCGGTCTCGGTGAGGCCATCGGGCACCGCGTAACAATGAAGCTCGACGACTGAGCCGCCGTTCTCGCGCACCCACGCCGCCGACTCCGCTTCGGTGCGGTCGTAGAAGGTGATCGCATCGAGAATCCGGTAGCGATCGGTGATCACGAACACCGGCAACGTCGCGCGCGCGGCGATGTCGAGCCACAACCGCAACACTGCGTACCGCTGGCCTGGCCTGAGCGCGAGGAAGCGGGGATCGAGCCCGTCGAGCCCCTTGGCGCCTTCCAACACCGCGCGCACCCCGACCACGTCAGCGGCCAGCACCACCTTGTCGAACCGTTCACCGTTCACCACGAAACCCGCGCCTTCACGCTCGAGCGACTTCACGGGCGTAGAGAGCCGCAGCGCCACGCCGTTCTTCTCGAAGTGTTCGCGGATGGGCTTGAGCAACGAGGCCTCGTAGTCCTCGACCGGGTGGTCGTAGACGAGCCCACCGTCGTGCCCCAGGTAATAGGAGTGAAAGCCCTTCACCAGCTCGGCCATGGAGAGCTTCTCTTCGTCGGCAAAGAAGGCGCGCGCGAAGGTGTTGAAGGCCATCTTCAGGCGAGGCGGCAACTTCGCGCGGCGATCGAACTCCGCGAAGGACATGCCGTCGAGCTGAGCGAAGGTCTTCACCTCGTCGTACTCGAGGAACACGCCCATCAGATCGCGCGTGGGCGCGGCCATCACCTCACCCAGCTGGTACACGCCCTGATCCGCGAGCGAGAGCAGGTTGAGCACCGGCGTGTTCTCCAGCTCACCGAAGGTCAGCTCGCTGCCGCCCGGCAGGAGAATCCGGTAGTCGGAGATCGGCTTGAACTTCTGCCGCAGCCCCAACGCGAGGAGGAAACGGTTGAGGTTGTAGTAGTGCCGGAAGAACGCGTGATACCCGTGGCTGACCCACTCGGTCTTTCCCGGTGTGAGCTCGACGGGCCACGACCCGAGCTTGCCGCCCAGATACGCGTTCGCTTCGAAGACGGTGACTCCGTACCCGCGCGTGCCCAGGGTGGAGGCCGCGGCGATACCGGCGAGCCCGCCTCCGATCACCGCCACCTTGCGAGGCTGCGCAGGACGCACCGGCGCCGCCGGATCGACCCGATTCACCGTGAACCGATACGGACCCAGCCGCCACCGGATGAGCGCGCGGAAGAGCGGCCGGCGGGCGACCACCAGACCCACCACGAAGAACAGCAGACTGAACCAGGCCATCAGCGCACGACCAGGGAAGTCAGCAGGTCGAAGACCTGATCAATCTCTGCAGGCGCAAGCGCACCCACTTTCGAGAACAACACCTTCTCTCCCGTCGAATCGATCACCAACACGTTCGATCCCGTCGCGCTCAGGTTCCAGGGCTTGTTCGACAAGCTCCCCGTCCAATCCACATAGACCGGGACGCCCGACTTCTTCTCGGCATCCTTCACCGCGGCCACCACGAAATTCTTCGCGGGAAACCAGTCGAAGGCCCGGACATTGGCGATGGCGATCACCGACACCGCGTCCAACAGCCCTTTTTCCTTACCTTTCTTGAAGAGTTCGTCCTTCAGCGGCTGGTTCTGAAACGTCGCGTCTTTGTCTTCGTAGAACATCACTGTGGGTTTTCCCCACAACTGGGTCATCCAAACCGACTGACCCTTGGTGTTCGATATCCGGGCGTCCATTGGCTGCCCCCAGGCGGCTGCTGCGCTCACCGTCATCGCGACCCCAATCCACTTCGCTTTGACAATCCTCATACGGACATTATACAAAGCATGTACAACCCGCGCAACGGTTCCGATTCACCTGAGGCCTCGCCGATGACCCAGCTCGCTCCCAATCAGAACGCCGGTGTCTCCGCGCTCGCCCGGTTTCAGGTGGATCTCGAAGCAGGATTGGAGGGTTGGGTGGAGGCCGATGACGAACGCGGCCTCGACCCCCTCTGGCAGCAGTCACGGCAATTCGTGCGCGAGTTCACCCTGCGCCCGGCCAAACGCGTTCGCCCCACCCTGCTCGCCCTCGGGTGGATGCTGGCGCGCGGCCACTCCGACTGGTCGGCCATTCCCCGCGAGGTGGTGCAGTTCGGCGCGGGCCTCGAGCTGCTGCACACCTTCATGTTGATCCACGACGACGTGGCTGATCGCGCCCAGTCTCGCCGTGGCGGCGCGTCGCTCCACAAGCTGCTCGGCGCGGGCCGTCTGGGCGAAGATCTCGCGGTGGTCTCCGGAGACCATCTCTATGCGCGCGCGATGGAGGCGATGTTCGCCGCTCCGTCACCGCACGCCAGCGCTGCGGCCCGCTACATGCTGGAGGTCTGCCGGCACACCGCCGCGGGTCAGCACCTCGATCTGGTGCTCACCATGGCGCCGCTCGCCGAGGTGACGCTCTTCCGCACGCTCAAGGTGGCTGACCTCAAGACCGCGCGGTACGGCTTCGTGGCTCCGCTCGCGTGTGGCGCGATGCTGGGCGGCGCCGATCGCGCCCTGCTCGAGACCCTTCGCCGGGTGGGCCGGCACGCCGGGCTCGCGTACCAGCTGCGCGACGATCTGATCGGCCTGTGTGGTGACGACGCGGTCGCGGGCAAAGCAGGCGGGGCCGACTACCTCGAGGGCAAACGCACCTTCCCGGTGATCGCCGCGTGGACGCGCGCCGATGCGCCCGGGCGTGCGCACCTGGAATCCCTCTGGAATGAGCCGAACCCGGTCTTGCTCGAGGGAGCACGTGCCGCCGTGGCGCGGTGGGGCGGCATCGCCTCGACCCAACGCGTGGTCGAGGTGCGCACCCGCGCGGCCCGCAAGGCGCTCGAAGCCCTGGGCACTTCACCGGCGGCCGCCTACCTCGACTCGATGCTCAGCGACTTCACCCGGAGAGCAGCATGAGCGGCCAACGCGCCATCGTGATCGGAGCGGGCGTCGGTGGCCTGACCGCAGCCATGAAGCTCGCTCACGCGGGTCTGGAGGTGGACCTCTACGAGAAGCAGCCGGGTCCCGGTGGCCGCTGCGGCCGGGTGGAGTTCGACGGCTTCCGCTTCGATCTCGGCCCCACGATTTTGTTGATGCCCCACGTGCTCGAAGCCACCTTCGCTTCGGTCGGCCGCCGCATGAGCGACGTGCTCGAGATGCAGCGTTGCGACCCGCACTACCGGGTGCACTACCGTGACGGCTCGCGCTTCACCCTGTGGACTGACCCCGCGCAGATGAAGGCCGAGCTGGAGCGCATCGAGCCCGGCAGCCACGCGCGCTACGAGCAGTTCCTCGCGCACGGCAAGAAGCAGCACGACACCGCCTTCGAACGTTTCGTCACCAAACACTTCCCCACCCTGGGCTCCTTCCTCACCCCACGAAACCTCCCGGAGATTCTCCGCGTCGGCGCGCTGAAGAAGTTGTGGAAACACGTCGCGAGCTACTTCAAGGACGAGCGGCTGCTCCAGGCGCTGAGCTTTCAGACGATGTACCTGGGCATCTCGCCGTGGGAGGCGCCTGCCGTCTTCTCGTTGCTCCCGTACACCGAAGCGACGCACGGCATCTGGTTCCCCACCGGCGGCCTCTACGCGGTGCCCCTCGCGCTCGAGAAGGTGTGCCGCGAGAAGGGCGTGCGCCTGCACTACAGCCAGAGCATCAAGCGCGTGGTGGTCGAAGGCGGCGTGGCCATCGGCGTGGAGCTGGCCGACGGCAGCATTCGCAAGGCCGACATCGTGCTCTCGAACGCCGACTACGCGTACGGCGTGAAGCAGCTCCTGCCTGAGTCGCTCGCGGCGAAACGTTCGGCCAGCGTGGAGAAGAAGCGGTTCACCTCGTCGGGCCTGATGCTCTACCTGGGTCTCAAGAAGAAGATCGACCCGCTGCTGCACCACAACGTCTTCTTCGGCCGCGACTTCGAAGGCAGCTTCGACGACATCTTCGAGCGCAAGCAGGTGCCGGCTGACGTGAGCTTCTACGTCAACGCTCCAGCGCACACGGGCGAGGGCTTCGCGCCCGAAGGGAAAGACGCGCTTTACGTGCTGGTGCCGGTGCCGCATCAGAACCCGAACGTCGATTGGAAGATCGAAGGTCCTCGCGTGCGCGCGCAGGTGCTGAAGCGCCTCGCAGACGAGGGCTACGGCGATCTCGAGCCGCTGATCGAAGCAGAGAAGATGATCACCCCCGATGACTGGGAGACCCAGCTCAACCTCGCGCGCGGCTCGAACTTCGGGCTCGCCCAGAACTTCTGGCAGATCGGTCCCTTCCGGCCGCAGGTGACCGACCCCGACGTGAAGAACCTCTTCTGGTGCGGCGCTTCGGTTCAGCCGGGCACCGGGGTGCCGACGGTGATGTTGAGCGCGGGCTTCGCGGTCGATGCGATCCTCGCGCAGCTCGCCCCAGCCCCGTTCGCCCCGAGAGCAGTCGAGGGGCCACTGAGCAACCCCTCGACTCCGCTCGGGAGGACCGGGTCATGAACCAGACCGACGAGGGCTATCTCTCCGCGCGCGCCGTCACCCGGCACCACGCCAAGAGCTTCTACTTTTCCTCCATCGCGTTGTTCGGGGCCCGCCGCCGTGGCGCATTCGCGCTCTACGCGTTCTGCCGGCGCCTCGATGATCTCGTCGATCAGCCCGGCACCGATCCCGCGGCCCTCCCCGGCCTGCTCGATCAAGCACGCGAGCTGGTGAACGGCCTGTTCACCCGCGGTGAGGTGAAGGCGCTGCACCCCTGGCCCGAGACCGAGCTGCACGCTTTCCTCGACACCATCGAGCGTTACGGCATTCGCCAGCAGCCGTTCCTCGATCTGATCGACGGAATGCAGATGGATCTCACCATCGATCGTTACGCCACCTGGGCGGAGCTCGATCTCTATTGCTACCGGGTCGCAGGCACGGTGGGCCTGATGATGGCGCCGCTGCTGGGCTCCACCAACACCGTGGCGCTCAGCCACGCCGCCGATCTCGGCCGCGCGATGCAGCTGACCAACATCCTGCGCGACGTGAAGGAAGACCTCGGCCGCGGCCGCATCTACCTGCCGCAGGAAGACCTCAAGGACTTCGACGTGTCGGAGGAGAACCTCAAGGCCGGCGTGTTGAACGATCGAACCCGTGGCCTGCTCGCGTTGCAGATCTCCCGGGCGCGCACGCTCTACGCATCGGCGCAGCAGGGTGTGCCGTACCTGAACGGCCTCGGCTCTCAGCGCGTGGTGCGCCTGATGGGCGAGATCTACGGCGGCATCCTCGACGTCATCGAAGAGCGTGACTTCGACGTCTTCTCGGCCCGCGCTTCCCTGCCCACCTCGCGCAAGCTGGTCAAGCTGGCGAAGGTGATGCTCACGCCGAACCCCCGCCAGCTGCGCCTGACTGCAGAGACCGCAGCATGAGTCGCCGCATCGCCATCATCGGAGCGGGCCTGGGCGGCATGACCGCGGCCGGAGAGCTCGCTCACGCAGGTCACAAGGTCACCCTCTTCGAGCAGTCACCCACGCTGGGCGGCAAGGCGCAGGTGGTCTCTCGAAACGGCGTCTCACTCGACACGGGCCCCACGCTGCTCACGCTTCCCGCGGTGGTGCGCGAGAGCTTCGTGCGGCTGGGCGCGGAAGATCTGCTGCCGCGCTTCATTCCGCTCACCCATCAGGCCCGCTACCAGTGGAGCGATGGCCGCATCTTCGACTGCTTCGAAGATCTCGAGCGAACCCTCGAAGGCGCGCCTGCCGAAGCGAAGGGCCTGCGCTCGTTCTACGCGGAAGCCGCCGCCATTCACCGCGCCGCCGGTGAGCCGTATCTCGAAGCGCCGTTCGATGGCCTGCCGGCGTTTCTCGGGCGCGTCGCCAAACGCGGCCTCAAGTCGATGGTCAGTGGCCTCAAGCTCTCCACGCTCGATGGCCTCGCGCGCAAACACTTCCGGGCGTCACCGCAGCTGCAGCAGTTCGTCGGTCGTTTCGCCACCTACGCGGGCGCCTCTCCGTACCAGGCGAGCGCCGCGTTCGCGTTGATCCCCCACCTGGAGAAGCAGTTCGGCGTGCATCACGTCGAAGGCGGCATGGTCGCGCTCGTCGCGGCGATGTGCGGCGCGCTCACCCGGCAGGGCGTGGAGATTCAGCTCGGCGTGAAGGCGCGTTGGGAAGAAGGTCCGTACGGATTGAGGGCAGGACGGCAAGGTGATGAGCAGCCGTTCGACGCGGTGATCGTCAACGCAGATCCGCTGGCAGATCGCCCGCTGGGCACGGAGCAGCTCGCGCTCTCCGGCTACGTGCTGCTGTTGGAGATCAATCGCCGGCTCACCCTGCCCCACCACTTCATCGCGTTCGGCGACGACTACGTGCGCGAGTTCTCCGAGCTGTTCGGGGGCGAAATTCCGAGCGATCCGACGGTGTACTTCTGCCACCCGGCGGCGAGCGATCCCACGGTCGCGCCCGCGGGCAAGAGCGGGCTCTTCGCGATGGTGAACGCACCGGCGCTGGCCAGCCCCGACGACGCTGCGGATTGGGAGGCGCGGGCCGCGGTGCTCAAAGCGCGCTGCCTGGCGGTGCTCAAACGCGTCGCCCCCGAAGTGCAGCCCGAAGACATCACCGTGCTGGGTGAACGCACCCCGCTCGATCTCGCCGCGCGCGGCGCACCGGGTGGTTCGATCTACGGCTTCCTGCCTCACGGCAAGTTCGGCCCCTTCCGCCGTCCTCGCATTCGTTCGCGGGTGCCGGGCGTCTTCTACGCAGGTGGCGGCACGCACCCGGGTGGCGGTGTGCCCCTGGTGATGCTCTCGGGCCGCTTCGCCGCTGAGCTGGCGATCGAACATCTGGGGGCCGGCGCATGAGCCACTTCGCCCTGCCCAGCGTCTCTGGCTCGTACCGTTGGTACTACGTCGACCTCACCGCCGGCGACTTCACCGCGGTGGTCATCTTCATGATCGGCTCGCTCTTCTCGCCGCGCTACTCGAGCGCGCTGCGCAAGGGCGCCAGTCCCCGCCAGCACGCCGCGGTGAACTTCGCGCTCTATGAAAAGGGCGTGCGCCGTCAGTGGGTGCTCTCGGAGTACCAGGACGTCACGGCAGAGGGACAGACGCTGAAGATCGGCGACTCCACGCTGCACGCGCGCAGCGATGGCAGCCTCGTGGTGCAGGTGATCGACACCACCGCCATCTGGGGCAAGCCGGTGGAAGCGCGGCTCGAGTTGACGCCCGAAGGTCCCGGCCACGCACCGATTCGCCTGGTGGAGGGCCTGGAGCATTGGTGGCAACCGATCGCCCCCCGCGCGCGCGCCACCTTGAGCATGCCGAAGCTCGGCCTCGAGCTCGAAGGCCGCGGCTATCACGACGGCAACCACGGCGAGGTTCCGCTCGGCAGCGACCTGCGCGGTTGGGACTGGGTGCGCAGTCACGCGAGTGATCGCACCACCATCACGTATCGCCCGTGGAACGCGGCGGCCTCGTGGCAGGTCGCCGTCGATGAAACCTCAGTGGCAGTGAACCAGGTCTCGCTTGCGCCACCGCCGTCTTCACGCACTGCGTGGGGGCTCCCGGTTCCGAAACTTCAGGAGAGCCGGCTGCTCGAGTCGTCGCCGTTCTACGCCCGCCTCGAGTCGGGCCGGGACACCCTGGGTGAAGCTGCCGACTTCCAGCGTTTTCATTCACCGTGGATCCGTTGGATGGCGGGTCTGCGCACGAGGGTGGCGTCATGATCACCTTCCTCGCCCTCTGGCTGACCGTCGCGACCGTCTTCACGGTGATCGCGCTCGCGCGCTTTCTTTCTTCGACGAGCCCCGGTGCTCCGCGAGCCGACGTGAACCGTCAGGGCGTGTTGCTGCTCCGCCCCGTGGATGCCGCCACGCCCGACGAGTTGGAGAACCTCTCAACGCCGATCTCCGGCGTGACCCACGTCGTGCTCGCGCCGTTTCGTCCGCGCGTGACCGACGCAGTGCAGTGGTTGCCTTCAGACCCGCTGCAGCACAACCGCAAGCTGGGGCACCTGCAGTACGCCTTGTCGATTCTCGAGACGCGCGGCCGGCCCGTGCTGGTGGTCGACGCCGACGTGCGAGTCGACGACGCGTTGGTCGATGCGCTGTTGAGCGAGCTCGCTTCAGGATCGGATCTCGCCTGGGCCGCTCCCCGCCCGATCGAGAAGGGCGTCACGCGGGGTTTGTTGGTGCAGTCGATCCACAGCTTCAAGGCGCTCGATGCGCTCAGCGGCGGCGCGAAGCCCGTGTGTGGCAAGGCCATCGCGCTCAATCCCCGCGCGCTCGAGGTGTTGCGCTCGTTGCCCGACTGTCTGGGTGAAGATCTCGAGTTGGCGCGCAAGCTCCACCACCAGAACCTGAAGGTCTCGTTGGTCGGTGAAGCGAACGTGCCCGGTGCACCTGCTTCGCTCCACGTGCTGATCGCGCGCTTCACCCGCTGGATGCAGGTGCTCAAGGCGCATCGGCCGCTGCTGTTCCCCACCATTCCCCTGCTCTTCGCCGCCACCCCGATGCTCGCCCTCGCCGCGGCGTTGCTGGGTTCGACGCCGTTGCTGCTCGGAGCGCTGGGCCTGGTGTCTGCGCGCGCCACGCTCGCGGCCGTGCTGGAGCGAAGGGCCTTCACGTTCGGCGCCTGGTTCGGCGCGGAGCTGTTGCTCTTGTTCTGCTGGCTCAACGCGTTGGTGCTCGGCTCGAAGGTGACCTGGCGCGGTCGGGTGATGGAAGTCGGTCTGCACGGCCGTCTCAGCCGGGCCGGAGGCGTGCCGTGATCACCGACGCGAAGAACCCGGTGCTCACCTGGGGCCTGGGTCAGTACGTGGAGTGGAAGCTCCGCAGCGCGTTCCGCGGCATCTGGCTCGAGGGCGCCCTGCCCGACGGCGATGACGGGGTGATCTGTTACGCGAACCACACCAGCTTCTGGGACGGGTTCCTCGCGCACCTGCTCGCTCGACGCGCCGGCCGTGATGGCTACGCGGTGATGGAAGAGCAAAACCTGGAGCGGTACCGCTTTCTGACCCGCATCGGCGCCTTCTCCATTCGCCGCGGCGATTCGCAGTCGGCACTGCAGACCTTCCGCCATGCGCGCTCGGTTCTGCGACGGCCGAAGGCCGCGGTGTTCATCTTTCCGCAGGGAAAAATCGAAGCGAACGCAGTGCCTCCGTTGAAGTTCGAGCGCGGCACCGAGGTGCTCGCGCGCATGGCCCGGGTGCGCTGCGTGCCGGTGGCGTTGCGGTACGCCTTCTTCGAAAACGAATACCCCGACGTGGTGGTGAAGGTCGGAGAAGCCCACGCGCCTGCAGCGCTCGCCGAGATGGAGAGCCGCCTGGGCGCGTTGGTCGGTGAGATCCAGGCCGTCAAAGACGTCGGTTCGCTGCGACCGCTCGTGCACGGAAGACGCTCCGTCGCTGAGCAGTGGGACGCCGTGAGAGGGTTGCCATGACCGGGCGGGCGTATCGGATCCAGGTGGCGGCCCAGGTGTCGGGCGTGAAGGAAGGTCTCATTCGCGCGTGGGAGCGCCGTTACGGCGTGCTCGATCCGGTGCGGACGCCCGCGGGCTACCGCACCTACAGCGACGCCGACATCGAGGTGCTCAAGCGGCTCAAGCAGCTGACCGACGAAGGCGTGTCGATCGCCCAGGCCGTCGAGCTGCTTCCGAGCATTCGCCGCGAGGTGAAGGCGCGCGGCAACCAGAAGACCATCAAGGTGCCCCGCGCGAGCCAGTTCAAACGCTGGCGCGACGACATCCTGCTCGCGGCGCAGCGGCTCGATCAGCCCGGCATCGAAGCGACGCTCGACGAGGCGTTGCGCTCCACGCCGCCGGTGCCGTTCTACGAAGAGCTGATCGCTCCCCTGCTCCACGAGGTGGGTGACCGCTGGTCCAAGGGCACGCTGACGGTGGCAGAGGAGCATCTGATCTCCTTCGCGGCTCGCGAGCGGCTCATTTCCCTGCTCGCGGGTGCGCCTCGCAAAGCCTCGCGCCACGTGATCTGCGCGTGCCCGCGGGAAGATCAGCACGAGCTGGGGCTCATCGGCGCGGCGCTCCGGTTTCGCCATGCCGGCTGGCGGGTGACCTTTCTCGGCGCGCGCACCCCAGCCGATCATCTCGAGCGTGCCGTGCGTGCGCTCTCGCCCGACCTGGTGGCCCTCTCGCTCGTCGAGACCACCGGCGCCGCTGACTATCTGAACGAGCTGTCAGCGCGGCTTCCCGAAGGTGTGCACGTGGTGATCGGCGGCCAGGCCGCTCAGCTCCACGCTGCGCTCGCCGAGAAGCACGGCTTTCAGCTCGTCGAGACAGATGAAGACTGGATGAAGCTCTTGAGGAGAACGCGATGAAGGTTCTGATTGTCGGAGCAGGTCCCGGTGGGCTCGCCGCAGCCATCAACTTCGCGGGCATGGGTCTCGACGTGACGGTGATCGAGAAAGAACGGATCCCCGGCGGGCGCATGCGGGGCGTTTCGTTGGGCGACTACGAGGTCGACACCGGCCCCACGATTCTCCAGCTGCCGCAGGTGCTCGAGTCGGTCTTCTTGCGCGCCGGCAAACGCCTGCAGGACTACGTCACGCTCAAGCAGCTCGAGCCCAACACCCGCATTCATTTCTGGGACGGCACGCACCTCGACACCTCGGCCGACCCCGCGAAGATGCGCGAGTCGTTGGAGAAGCTCGACCCGAAACACCCCAAGGCCTTCGACAAGTGGCTGGCCGACGCGAAGTCGAAGTACCCCATCGCGTACGAGAAGTTCATCTGCACGCACGCCGACTCGCTGGCCTACTACGCGCCGTGGCGCTTGATGGGCGCGCTCAAGTTCAAACCCTGGCAGTCGCTCTACAGCCACCTCGACTCGCACTTTCACGACGACCGCGTCACCTACGCGCTGAGCTACCCCTCGAAGTACCTCGGGCTTCACCCCACCACCTGCTCCAGCGTGTTCAGCGTGATCCCCTTCCTCGAGCTGCAGTTCGGGGTGTGGCACGTGATGGGCGGCTTCCGCTCGCTCGCGAAGGGCATGGCCCGCTGCGCGGAGGATCTGGGGGCGAAGTTCGTCTACGGCCAGGGCGTGGCCGAGGTGCTGGTGGAGAACGGCCGCAGCACCGGCGTTCGTCTGGCGAGCGGTGAAACGCTGCTGGCCGACACCGTGGTCATCAACGCCGACCTGCCCTACGCGGCGACGAAGCTGATCGCGCCGAAGACCCGTGAAGGCACCAAGCTGTCGGACGCCGCGTTGGAGAAAGCGAAATACAGCTGCAGCACGTTCATGCTGTACCTCGGGCTCGACAAACGCTTCGACGAGCTGCCGCATCACCTGATCCATCTCTCCAACGCCGCGCGGCGCACCGACGCCAGCGCGCTGGAGGATCGGGAAGTCGATCTCGAGGATCCGCCGTTCTACGCGTGCAACCCCACGCCCACCGATCCCTCGGGAGTCCCCGAGGGGCACTCGTCGCTCTACGTGTTGGTGCCCACGCCCAACACAGGCCGCCCGATCGATTGGCCCACCGTGGAAAAGGAACTCACCGCGAAGGTGCCGCGCTGGTTGGAGAAGGTCGGCATGAAGGGCGTGGAGAAACACATCAAAGCGAGCCGCGCCTTCACCGCGCAAACCTGGCGGGATGACTTCAATGTCTTCCGTGGCGCGGTCTTCAACCTCTCGCACAACTGGACGCAGCTGGGCCCGCTGCGCCCGAAGGTGAAGTCGCCCGACGTCGAAGGGCTCTTCTGGGTCGGTGGTGGCACGCACCCGGGCAGCGGGCTGCTCACCATTCTCGAGAGCGCCAACATCGCGGGTGACTATCTGGCGCAGCAGCTGGGCAAGCCCGGGTTGCCGCATTGGCCGTACACCCCGGGCCTCGAAGCCAGGCTCGCCGCCTGATGCTCAGCGCTTCAGCGTGCCGTTCGCGCGCAGCTGCTGGCCAATGCGGCGAATCTCCAGCTCACCCTGCGTCAACGCGCTCGAGCTGGTGTGCACCGAGTAGTTGCCCAACACGAGCTCGTGGGGGTGCTTGATCGCCGAGCCGAACACGAAGCCGGTATCGCCCTCGGCGACGAAGTCGAGCGGCTCCTCCGAGGGGGCGAACACCGCGACCTGCCCCGCGGGGATGGGTGAAGGCGCCTTGAGCACGCCTTCATGCACCGCGGCCCACGCCACGGTGTGCCCCCGGGGCGGGTGGTACGTCCACCGTTCGCCGGCCTTCAGCTTCACCGAGAAGTAGTTCATCGGGGGCGCGTCGATGAGGCTCTTGCTCGCGCCGTACTCGCCCAGAATGACGCGCACCCGGCCATCGTCGGGCACGTCCTGGGGCATCACGTAGTGACTGGCGTTCGCCGCGTTCTCCAGCTCGGGAGGCAACGCGATCCACAACTGAAACGCCTTCACCCGACCCTTCTCCGGAGAGCCGGTGTGCCACACGCCGCCGCTCGCGCGCATGAACTCCACGCCGCCCGCGGGCAAAATGCCTTCGGCGCCGGTGGTCTCGGCGTAGCGCACGGCGCCCTCCAGCATCACGGTGATGGTGGCGATGCCCGAGTGCGGGTGCCAGCCGAAGCCCATCGGCGTCGGCGCGAGGCGATCATCGAAGCCCGCGAGATCCAGGAAGACGAACGGCTTGATGAGCTCACCCAGATCCGACGGGCTGACGAGGCGGGTGATGGGGCCGTGGGCGTGTCCACCCGTTTGATAGACAATTTCTCTCATGATTCTTTCTCCAACTTCGGTGCTGCGTGTTCCTCGGCGGAAGTGCCGAGCTTCTTGAGCAGCGCGATGAGGGTGGTGCGCTCGGTCTTCGAGAGCCCATCTGCTGCTGAATCCATCACTGTTTTGTGACCGGCGAAGAGCCGGGTCGCCTGGGCCTTGCCCTGGGGGGTGAGGCACACGATGCGCGCGCGCCGATCGGTGTCGTGGGCCTCGCGCACCACCAGGCCGCGATCTGCCAGGCGATCCACCGCCGTGGTGATGGCGCCGCTGGTCAACGCCACGCGCCGGCCGATCTCGTTGACCGGCTGGGGGCCGAGGTGGAGCAGGAGCTCCATCACCGCGAAGTCCGACAGGCCCACTTCGAACGATTCGATGCTCCGCACCGCGAGCCGCTCGAGCGCCCGATGCGCCTTCATCATCACGAGCCACACGTGGGTGCCCGACGCGTCTGCTGGGGTCTTCATGGTCCCAAATACCTTAACGTCAAGACACTTGATGTCAAGGCACGCGGGTCACCTCAGGCAGCGAACCGCTCCAGCTCGGTAAGCGATTGCACCTCGTCGGCGAAGACGGCGTCCTGGCCGGGCGCCTGCTTGATCCACGAGAGCGCGGCGTCGACCTCGCTGAAGACCTTGGTCGGATACGGGTTCTTGGCCATCAGCGAAAAGCCCACCATGAAGGTGCGAATGATCGTCGAGGTGAAGCCGTGCGAAGGCACCACCGTGGCGCTGGCCACCAGATCGTGACGGTACTTCTTCACCAGATCGAGCGCGGCCTGCTTCACGTCGTCGCGCACCCGGCTCATGCTCTTGGTGCCACCGACAACCGACAGCACGCTGATCCTTTTGTAGCGCGCGACCATCAAGCCTTGCTGGCGATCGATCTCCTTGAACGCCTCGGGGGGCACGTTGTCGCCGTAGACGACGATGAGCAACGGCCCTGCACTGGCAACGCGGATGTGGTCGTTTCGGTAGACGGACGTCAATTTCATCAGGTCCTCGCCAGGGATGAACTGTGTGTCTCCCTGAGCACGAGTCGTGCCCTGACGAAGTTCGTGATCGCTCGCAGGGTTGAACGAAGGCGGGGTGAGTCTGCCTCTACCGGGGCGTGAAGAAGCACCCACCAGCGCTTCTGCAAGGACCGAACTTGAGGGGGCGTTCTGCGGCACGCCCGATGCCTAGGACCCCCGGTATGACCGAACGAAGGAGGGAACTGCTCGCCGAGCAGCTGATGGAAATGTACACGCGTCGGTCGACCATCTTCTTCTGGTTGATGCTGGTGCAGTGGACCTGCGCCATCGGGCTCGCCCTCGCCTGGCCGCCCAGCGAAAGCGGCCCCCACCTGCAGGTGTCCACCGCGGTGTCCCTGGGGGGTCTGCTGAGCGTGCCCGCGATGGTGCTGGCGACGCTGCGGCCCGACGCGGTGCTCACCCGCCACGTGATGGCGATGGCGCAGATGGGGTACTCGGCGCTGTTCATTCACCTCACCGGCGGGCGCCTCGAGACGCACTTTCACGTATTCGGCTCGTTGGCCTTCCTCGCCTTCTACCGGGACTGGCGGGTGCTGCTGACGGGCTCGGTGGTGATCGCCGCGTTCCACGTGCTCATCGTGCTCTGCTGGCCCGCGTCGGCGCTCGGCCCCAGCAGCGCCGAGTGGTGGCGCGTGGTGGAACATTCGGCATGGGTTCTCTTCGTCGACATCGTGCTGGTGCTGGGTGCCCGGGAAGGCCTGCGCGAGATGAGAGACGTAGCGAACAGCCGCGCCGCGCTGGAGGACTCAGCCGCCTCGGTCGAAGCACGCGTGGCCTTGCGCACCACGGAGCTCGAAGCCAGCCGCGAACAGTATCGAACGTTGATCGACACCACCCACACCCTGCCCTGGCGCTGGCTGCGTTCGGAGCGCCGGTTCAGCTCCGTGGGTCAGAATGCCAGCACCCTGCTCGGCTGCTCCGCCGCGACCTGGCTCGAGCCCGGCTTCTGGACCGAGCGGCTGCACCCGGCCGACGTGGCAGTGGTCGAACAGGTGTGGGCCCGCGAGCGCGGCAACGCAGGGGCGGTCGACCTCGAGTTCAGGCTCAAACACGACGATGGCAGCTGGGTGTGGGTCCGCTCCATCGTCGGAGCGCAACACGACGACGCCGCACCGATGCTGCAGGGCATCATGCTCGACGTGACGGTGCAGAAGCAGTTGGAGAACGAGCTCAACCAGGCGCAGAAGCTGGAGTCGGTCGGCCGCCTCGCTTCGGGCATCGCGCACGAGATCAACACCCCCATTCAGTTCGTGGGCGACAGCATTCAGTTCATCTCGGATGCCTTCTCGGGGCTGTTGCCGTTGATCGCCTCGCAGCAGACGCTGCACCGCGCAGCCCTCGAAGGTGCGGTGACGCCCGAGCTCATCGCCGAGGTCACCAAGGCCGAAGAAGAAGCCGACCTCGACTACGTGTTGGAGAACGTGCCGCTCGCCCTGGAACAGTCGGTCGAGGGTCTCGAACGGGTGGCCACCCTGGTGCGCTCGATGAAGGAGTTCGCCCACCCCGACTCGAAAGAGAAGGCTGCGGCAGATCTCAACCGGGCGATCGAGTCGACCCTGGTGATCGCGCGCAACGAGTTCAAGTACGTCGCCGACGTGAAGACCGACTTCGGAGACCTGCCGCAGGTCACTTGTCACTTGAGCGAGCTGAACCAGGTGTTCCTGAACATCATCGTCAACGCGGCACAGGCGATCGGAGAGCGGGTCGCCGGCACCAGTGAACGAGGCTTGATTCGCATTCGCACGCGCATGGAGGCGGGGCAGGTCGAGGTGGCCATCTCGGATACCGGCGGCGGCATTCCCGATGCGGTGCGCCAGAAGATCTTCGAGCCCTTCTTCACCACCAAGCCGGTGGGCAAAGGCACCGGCCAGGGCCTCGCCATCGCGCGTAGCGTGGTGGTGGAGAAACACAAAGGCACGCTGACCTTCGAGACCCAGCCCGGCGTGGGCACCACCTTCTTCATCCGCATTCCCTGTGAAGGCGCTGAAGAGGTGGTGCAGCAGGCCGCGTGAATCAGACCGCCGGCGGATCGCTCTCGCGCCCGAAGTGGCGGTGTTGGGCGAGCGCTCCGATGAAGGCTGCGACCTTGCCGAGCACGAGCCCCGGGTCCTTCGCGCCATCAGGCAACGTGTCGGGCAGTCCGGCGGCATCGAACAACGAGCTGCCTTCTCCCAGCATGAGGATCGTCTTGCAGTGGCGGTACTGATCTTTCACGAACTCCACGGCCTGCCCGAACTCGGCGAGCGCGTGATCGTTCGCGGGGATCACCACCGCATCCCAGAGCACGGAAGGCGCGACCTCGAGCGAGGCCTCGACGTGAATGGGCTCGCCCGTGGCCGGCTGTACCTCGCCCAGCCGCACGCCGAGGAACCGGGGCACCGCGCCCGCCTTCACCAACGCCGCGTGAGCCGCACGCAGTGACTCCCCGTCGATGCCGTCGGCGACCAGCAACGCCACCTTGCGGGTCTTCACGCCCATCGCACCGGGGCGCGCGAGCAGCGACAACGCAGGAGACGTCTCGACCTCGGGTTTGCTGGGTTTGGCGAGCACCCGCTCCTGCGCGGCGGGCACCGGCATGCCCAGCCCATCGGCCACGGCCTGGGCGAGCCCGGCGTCGACGTTCACCAACATGGAGATCACCCGCTCGCGAATGGCCTGCGGCTGCACCTTGGTGAGCTCGAAACGAAACGCGCCGATGATGTGGTTCTGCTCCACGGCCGACTGGCTCTTGAAGAACAGGCGCGCCTGGGTGAAGTGATCGGCGAACTTCTCGGGCTTGCCGCGCACCTTGTCGTCCTGCACCGGCACGGGGAAGGTGGTGAAGCCGCGCATGCCCGCCTGAAACGGGCAACCACCACCCAGGGAGTTGGGCTCGTACGCCACCCGGCCACGCGCGATCGACTGGCGGTGCATGCCGTCACGCTGGTTGTTGTGCACCTGAGCGACCGACGAGTTGATGGGCAGCTCGTGGAAGTTGGGGCCGCCCAGGCGGCTGAGCTGCGTGTCGAAGTAGGAGTGATGCCGGCCCTGCAGCAGCGGGTCGTTGCTGGTGTCGATGCCCGGGATCATGTTCATCGTTCCGAACGCGACCTGCTCGGTCTCGGCGAAGAAGTTGTCGGGGTTGCGGTTGAGAATCATGCGGCCGACGGGCTGCACCGGCACCAGCTCTTCGGGCACGATCTTGGTGGCGTCGAGCACGTCGAAGCTGAACTTGTCGGCCTGCGCGTCGGTGAAGACCTGCAGCCCCAGCTCCCACTCGGGGAAGTTGCCCGCTTCGATCGCTTCCCAGAGATCGCGGCGGTGGAAGTCGGGATCGGCGCCGTTGATCTTCACCGCCTCGTCCCACACCACCGAGTGCGTGCCGGCCACCGGCGCCCAGTGGAACTTGCAGAAGCGCGACTGGCCTTTTTCGTTGATGAGCCGGAAGGTGTGAACGCCGAAGCCCTGCATCATGCGGTAGCTGCGGGGGATGGCGCGATCCGACATCACCCACATCAACATGTGCGTCGACTCGGGCATCAACGACACGAAGTCCCAGAAGGTGTCGTGCGCGCTGGCGGCTTGCGGCATGCCGTGGTGCGGCTCGGGCTTCACCGCGTGCACCAGGTCGGGGAACTTCATCGCGTCTTGAATGAAGAACACGGGGATGTTGTTGCCGACGATGTCCCAGTTGCCTTCGTCTGTGTAGAACTTGGTCGCGAAGCCGCGCACGTCGCGGGCGAGATCGAACGAGCCGCGTTCACCCGCCACCGTCGAGAAGCGCACGAAGACGGGGGTGCGTTTACCCTTGCTGGCGAACGGCGCCGCGCGGGTCAGTGACTCGAGCGAGTCGTACGCTTCGAAGTAGCCGTGTGCGCCCGAACCACGCGCGTGCACGATGCGCTCGGGGATCCGCTCGTGATCGAAGTGAGTGATCTTCTCACGGAGGATGAAGTCCTCCATCAGCGTGGGCCCGCGCAGGCCGGCCTTGAGCGAGTTCTGATTGTCGCTGACCTGCGTGCCCATGTTGGTGGTGAGCGCCCGGCCTCCGGAGTCCACCCGCGCGCGATCGAGCGGCAGGTTGCCGGGGTTGAAGCCATCGGGTGGCACGCCTTTGCCGACCTTCGCCGACGCGGTGTTCTCGGTCACCGTGCTCGCGGCATCGATCGGATCGTGCGGAGGCACCGGCACGCCCGCTTCAGGCGAGTGCCCGTGCTCGAGCCCGAACTCGCTGGGCTTGAGTGGATTGGAGGGCACCGCGGCGCTGGCCAGCTGCGCTCCCACTTTCTGGGTGGCGAGCTTCTGCTTGTTCACGCCTTCGAGCGATTTGGCGCCGGCTTGATCGAGCTGCGAAGTCGATGGCCCCGCGAAGGTCGCGAGCACGGTGCCGATGCTCTCGACCGCGGGCGCGCGCACGCCCTGCTTCGGCTTTCCGTTGGACGAAGGTTTTGCACCACGCTTGCTGGGGAGTTTGGGCATGGGGAGCCCGTGAGCCAAATCCATGCCACCCATGGGGACGGCGGTCAGTCGGCGAGCAGTTTCTTGAGCTCGCCACTCTCCGTGAGCTTCTGCAAGTCGCTGGCGCCCCCCACGAAGGTGCCCTTGACGAAGACCAGCGGGAAGGTCGGCCAGCCCACCCAGATCTTCAGGGCGAGGCGGCGCCGCCAGCCGGAGAAATAGCTGCCGTACTGGAGGTACCGGTAGGGCACCTTCTGCTCGTCGAGGATCTTCCGGGCCTTCGCGCCGGGCCCGAGGCCCTGCACGCCGACCACGACCACCTTCTCATCGGCGACCGCCTTGGCCACCTCGGCAACGAGATCGGAGTGGAAGGCCTTCTGCACTTCAGCCACGGCAGGAAGAACGGGGGGGCGAGCGGGTGTCATGTGCACACACCGTATCGGTCTCCCCTGCCCCGCGCAGCAAGCAGCACAATTCTTCACGGAGCGATGCACACCCGCTGATTATCAATCGCGTCCCCATGCTCCGTTCTTCGATGCCGTTGCCGTCCATCCGGTTGAGCCCGGCGTATCAGCGGCATGAGCTGATCGAGAAGGCGTGGAAGCTCCCCGTCGCGAGGCTGTACGCCCCTCTTCTCTCTCAGAGCTTCAAGTCGATCTGTGGCCCGACCAGCGTGGCCAACGTGCTGCGTTCGATGGGCGTGCGCACGGGCAACAATCCGTTCACCCGCTTCGGGGTCAGGGCGATGAGCCTCGACCAGGTGGTGAACGAGTCGCGTGAGGTGGTGCCCGACGGATGGAAGGTGAGCGCCGTGCGGACGCGCACGATCGAGCAGCTGCGCGGGCAGCTCCGTGAATCGAATGATCCGAACCGGCGCTTCGTGAGCAACTTCGCGCGCTCGTCGCTCTTCGGCGGAGGGAGCGGTCATCACTCCCCCATCGGCGGCTATCTGGAAGACGAAGATCTCGCGTTCGTGCTCGACGTGAACTCGGGCTTCGGCCCGTGGTTGGTCGATGCAGAGCGACTGTTCGACGCGATGAACACCGGCGACTGGTCGGGTGGCCTGACCCGCGGTCTCGCGCGTTACGAACGCGAGTGACCTGACCGTTCGCCCCGAGAGCAGTCGAGGGGCTACTTGTCGTCAGACAGCTTCGCAGGTGAAGGCGGGGCGTTGACCTCGGCGAGCCAGGCGGTCGCGAAGTCGCGGGCCGCCTTCGTCGCTTCGGGCCCAGCGCGGAAGCAGAACTTCCACCACTTCGGCTTCGCCTCGAGCGTCTTGTCGGCGAACTGCTTCTTGCCGTTCGACTCCACCAGCTTCGCGTCGAAGGGGACGCTCTTCGTCTCGGTGAGGAAGTAGGTGAGCCGCTCCTTGAGCTGGAGCTTGAACGCCTCAGCGAAGTCGGGCGTGGCAGCGAGCGTGAGGAGCAGAGTGAAGAGCATGGCGCGCGGCAGACGAATCGAACTCAGCGCGATTCACAAGCCCGACTGTGGCCTGGCAGGTCACACGATCCCTTCATTGTGGCCTGGCAGGCCACAGTTCTGAGGCCCGCACGCTCGGAAGACGCTGGGCGCGCGCTTTGCTAGGTCCTCGCGACATGCGCCATGTGATGTTGACCCTCGCCCTGTGTTCCGCCTGTGGCCTTCAAGAAGCTGAAGTCGTCTCGCAGTCACGCCAGGACGGGCTGAGACGGCGTGGTGACGACGACGGCATCATCATCATGAACGGCCTCTCGCCGGCTCACCTCGGCGAGAACCTGCTGCTCAACGACGCGCACACGCGCTCGAAGTTGATCGGCTCGAGCCTGTCGACCGCCAGCTTCGCTTCGGGAGAACTGGCAACCGCCGTCCGTGAAGACCCGCGCGCGCGCGAAGTGCTGAAGTACGTGGTGCGCTGCGCGCTCGGCCCGAGCTCATCGGTGACCGCAGGCGGCGTCACCTACGAGGGCCATGCCGAGCTGTGCCCGAGCTGGGCCAGCGGCGGCATCGTCTCTGACGCGAGCTGCCAGCAGCAGGTGACGTCGTGCTTGCTGGGCGTCTCCAACGTGATGGGCGTGCACGTGCCGGTGTCGATGCGGGGCGCCGGCATGGGGAATGCGGCGGCGCCCTCGATGCATCCGCGATCGTTTCTCGCCAGCGGCGCGCCGGTGAGGAGCCTGCAGCCGTGTGGAGCGAACTCGTACGGCGTTCGCAGCGACTGCGGCTGGGGTCCGGTCGACGACGCGGCTGCCGAGGCGGCGCAGGTCGACATGGTCTTCGCGTGCACGCCCCGCTCGCTGGTGAAGGTGGGAGCAGGCAGCACGTGCGCAGGTGGGCCGCTGGGCACGATGAGCCCGGGCTCCGACAAGGTGCTGCGGGTGTGCTCCGGCATCGCGGCGTGCGATCACGTGTCGGCGCTCGCCGAGAACGAGGGTGCGTGTGGCTCGATTCGGCCGCACGTCCAGTTCACCTGCCCCGACAGCGGCACCTACGTGGTGATGCAGCGTGACTACGCGGTCTATTTCCCCGCGCGTACGCCGGGCACGATGACCGTCGGCCAGGCCGGCAGCCTGGGCCCCGCGAGCGAGGCGAGCCTCTTCCCGACGCGTGAAGGCGCGTTCTACGGAACGGTGTTCGAGGGGGCCCTCGGCCGGAAAGTCACCTTCGATGCCGTGAACGGTGAGCTGGTGACGACCGTCTCCTCGTACAAGGAGCCCATCTTCGAGAGGCTCTACTCGTGCCTCGACGCGGAGTGGAATGCACCCGAGGCGTACCGGGCTCGGCGGCTCTGCGGCCTCGGTGGCCAGTGTCTGTCTGACAGCCAGGGCGTGTGCCAGGCCGGCGTCTGCCGCGTGATGGACGATTCACCGGAGGGCAGCGGCTGGTTCTCGTCGTGCAAAGGGCGCGATGGGCTGCACTACGACGAGGCGCTCACCACCTTCTTGCGCCAACCGTGCGAGCTGATCTCCCAGAACACGCAGGACGCGGCCTGCCAGCGCTGACGGGCAGGATCGCCGCGGTCGACCCGGACTGAGGCGCAAGCGCGCTACAGCTTGCGGTGCCTCCCATGGGGCGCTCCGACGGAACAAAGCGTGCACGACTCTGGCGGACATCCACCCGACCAGAGGAGCAGTCATGGACGCAATCGCACTGTTGGAAGCGCAGCACGCAGAAGTGATGGAGATGCTGGACCTGCTCAAGGAGTCGTCACCAGGTCGTGAGCGCAACGAGACGTTCAAGAAGCTGCAGCGCTCGTTGATGGCGCACATGGTGATCGAAGAGGAGCTGCTCTACCCCGTCGTCGCCAGCCGCAGCGAAGAAGGCGAGCCGGTGGCTGAAGGGTACGAGGAGCACTCCGGGGCACGCGTCTCGATGACCCGCTGTGCGCGGGCGCTGAAAGAAGACGACTTGTTCAAGGTGCGCATCGGCGTGCTGAAGGAGATGATCTCGCATCACGTCGGCGAAGAGCGAGAAGCGATCCTTCCGCAGGTTCGAAAGGTGATGGACGCTGCCGAGCGCAAAGAGCTCGGAGCGCAGATGGAGGCACGCTTCGAGAAGGTGCGCCGCACCGGTCGTGCAGGCGCCGGCCTGAATCGAAAGACCACGGCCAGAGAGCTGAGAGCCCTCAGCTGAAGTCCCCTGGCGCTACTTCTTGCCTCCAACAAACGAAGCCAGGTGCTTCCCAGTGAGCGTCTTCTTCCCCGCCACCAACTCCGCCGGAGTGCCCTCGAACACGACCTTCCCGCCGTCATGACCCGCGCCGGGACCCAGATCGATGATCCAGTCCGCATGAGCCATCACCGCCTGGTGATGCTCAATCACGATCACCGACTTGCCTGACTCGACGAGCCGATCCAACAACCCGAGCAACTGCTCGAGGTCCGCCAGGTGAAGCCCAGTGGTCGGTTCATCGAGCACATACACCCCGCCCTCGGTGCCCATGTGAGTGGCGAGCTTGAGCCGCTGCCGCTCGCCGCCCGACAACGTGGTGAGCGGCTGACCGAGCGTGAGGTACCCCAGGCCCACATCGGCCATGCGATTCAGAATCGCATGCGCTGCCGGAGTGGCCGCCTTCCCTGCCCCGAAGAACGCCACCGCGTCCTTGACCGGCAAGTCGAGCACCTCGGCGATGTTGAGCCCACCGAACTTGTACTCGAGCACCGAAGCCTGAAACCGCTTCCCCTCGCAGTCTTCGCAAACCGTGCTGACGCCGGCCATCATGGCGAGGTCGGTGTAGATCACCCCCGCGCCGTTGCACGTCGGGCAAGCGCCCTCCGAATTCGCGCTGAACAGCGCAGGCTTCACCCCGTTGGCCTTGGCGAACGCCTTGCGAATCGGCTCGAGCAAATCCGTATACGTCGCGGGATTGCTTCGGCGGGAACCGTGAATGGGAGCCTGGTCGACGGAGACCACGCCTTCCTTGCCGGACACTGAGCCATGAATGAGCGAGCTCTTCCCGGAGCCCGCCACGCCGGTCACCACCACCAGGACCCCGAGCGGAATGTCGACATCCACGCCCTTCAGATTGTGAGTCTTCGCGCCGCGCACCTTCATGACGCCTGACGATTTGCGCACGGTCTTCTTGAGAGACGCGCCGTCGCTCAAGTGGCGGCCGGTGAGCGTGCCGCTGGCCCGCAGCCCCGCCACCGTCCCCTCGAACACCACCTTGCCTCCGCCCGTACCCGCGCCCGGACCCAGGTCGACGACGTGGTCGGCGATCGCGATGAGCTCCGGCTTGTGCTCGACGACGAGCACGGTGTTGCCCTTGTCACGCAGCCGCAAGAGCAGCTCATTCATGCGCTGAATGTCGTGCGGGTGCAGCCCGATGGTGGGCTCATCGAAGACATACGTGACGTCGGTGAGCGACGAGCCCAGATGGCGAACCATCTTGGTGCGCTGCGCCTCACCGACCGAGAGCGTGCCGGTCGGTCGATCGAGACTCAGATACCCGAGGCCGATCTCCACGAAGGAATCGAGCGTGTGGCGCAGGGTCTTCAGCAACGGAGCGACCGAAGGCTCCTTCAGTCCGCTGGCCCATTGCGCGAGGTCGCTGATCTGCATCGCGCAGGCCTGGGCGATGTTGATGTCTTTGATCTTCGAAGACCGCGCGGGCGCGCTGAGCCGCGTGCCACCACACTCCGGGCACGCCGTGAACGTGACGGCGCGTTCGACGAAAGCGCGAATGTGCGGCTGCATCGCGTCGACGTCCTTCGAGAGGAACGACTTCTGGATGCGGGGGATGAGGCCTTCGTAGGTGAGGTTGAGGTTGTCGACCTTCACCTTGGTGGGCTCTTTGTAGAGGAAGTCCTGGAGCTCCTTCTTGGAGAACTTCTTGATGGGCTTGTCGGCGTCGACGAAGCCGGAGCGGCCGAAGATGCGCACCAGCCAGCCATCGAGGCTGTAGCCGGGGATGGTGAGCGCGCCTTCGTTGAGCGACTTGGAGTCATCGTAGAGCTGGGTGAGATCGATGTCGTTGACCGAGCCCATGCCTTCGCAGCGCGGGCACATGCCGCCGTTGACGGTGAAGGTCTTCTTCTCGGTCTTGTCTCCCGTGGTGAGCGAGCCGACCCCGCGCACGGAGGGCACGTTGAAGGAGAAGGCGTTGGGCGAGCCGATGTGCGGCTTGCCGAGGCGGCTGAAGAGCACGCGCAGCATGGCGTTGGCGTCGGTGGCGGTGCCGACGGTGGAGCGCGAGTTGGCGCCCATGCGCTTCTGATCGACGATGATCGCGGTGGTCAGGCCCTCGAGCACGTCGACATCGGGGCGGCCGAGCGTGGGCATGAAGCCCTGCACGAAGGCGCTGTAGGTCTCGTTGATGAGGCGTTGCGATTCGGCGGCGATGGTGCCGAAGACGAGCGATGACTTGCCCGAGCCCGAGACGCCGGTGAACACGGTCAGCTTTCGTTTGGGGATCTCGACGCTGACGTCTTTGAGGTTGTTCTCGCGCGCGCCTTGAACGCGAATGAAGTCGTGAGTGGAAGCCATGACTTCGATCCTGCCAGTTGCGGTAGAGGCAGGCGATGATCGTGACGGAGCCGACCCCTGTACGCGTGGCCCTCGTGGAGGACCACGCCCCGACGCGCGAGGCGCTGGAGAAACTGCTTGCTGAGTTTCCTGCGCTGGTGACGCTCGCCGGCTCGTTCGCGAGCGCGGAGGCGTTGCGGCCCGCACTCGGCCGGCTCGCGTTCGACGTGGCCCTGATCGATCTCCACCTGCCTGGCGCGAGCGGTCACGCGCTCATCGGCGAGCTGACCACGGCCGCGCCCGCCGTGCGTTCGCTGGCGCTCACCGCTTTCGACAACGAAGAAGACGTGCTGGAGGCGGTGCGAGCCGGTGCGTTCGGCTACCTCCTGAAGGACGAACCCAAGGCACGGCTGATCGCCGCCATCTGCGAGGCCGCCGCGGGCGCGCACCCCGTCTCGAGCCGCGTCGCCGGCTTCCTGTTCGCACACACCCGGCGCGCCCCGCCCCCGGTGTCCTTGAGCGACCGGGAGGAAGAACTCGCCGGCTGCCTCTCGGAAGGGCTGAGCTACAGCGAGTGCGCCGGGCGCATGGGCATCAGCCTGGGCACCGTGCAGGACTACGTGAAGCGGCTGTACCGAAAGCTCGACGTCAACTCGAAGAAGGAAGTGCGAACCTGGGTCGCGATGCACTTCGCCCGCGAGCCAGGGAAGCTCAGCTGACCCTTCGGGGCACCACCACCCGAGCCCGCAGACCCGGCCCCATCACCTCGAGGCTGCCGTCGAGCGCGTCGATCTGCTGGCGCACCACCTCGAACGCGTCGCTCACCCCGTCGGCGGGCTCGAGCCCATCTGCCTCGACGTTCAGCTCGAGCGTTGCTCCCGCGTCGAGCGACAGCGTCACCCGGGTGGCGTTGGTGCGCTGCACCCCGAGGCGCACCAACTCTTGCGCGGCCCTCAAGAGGCCCAGCGCGACGGCTGAGCCGAGCCGCAGCGTCGCGTCTCCAGCGAGAGGCCGTCGCAGGTAGGTGAGCCCTGCGCACCGCTTCGAGCACGTCGCATCGACGAGCTTGGCAAGCTCACCGACGGTGCCCTCCTCCTTGCGCAGCCACCACACCACCGAGCGCAGGCCGGCCAGCACCTGCTCGGCGCGCTGCGCGAGCCCCGCCGCCTTCGGGTCGCGAGTGCTGGCGTCACGCAACTGGAGCACCAGCGCCATCACGTCGGCGCCCACGCCGTCGTGCAGCTCACGCGCGGCGCGCCCGCGCAGGTTGGTGACCTCGAGCCCCAGCGACGTGCGATCGAGCAGGTCGCGTTCGACACGCGCGCGCATGCTGCGGGCGGTCGAGCGCGCCGTCATGCCGTACGCCACCCCGAAGGCGCCCAGCGAGAGCAGCACCACCGCGGCGCTCGCGGGGCGCCCGAGCACGGCGCACGCCCCTGCCACCAGGGCGTAACCGAGGAGCTCGACCGCGATGGTGCGGCGGCGTTCGCGGGCTGACTCGGCTCGCCAGGCGAACCCGCGCGGCAGGCCCACCAGCATGAAGAAGAGCGCCGCCTGGCCCGAGAGCACCAGCGAGGTCATCAACGCGCTCGTTCGGCAGAGTCGATCGACTGCCGCCGCCACGCGGTACACCCGGTGTTCGGCGCCGAGCACGCGGTAGGCGAACGTCGCGAGGAAGAACGCGCTCGAGACCACCGCCAGCAGCAGCCAGGTGCGCCTCAGCGTGAGCTCACCGAACACCTGCGGCCAGGAGGCACCGACCCACCAGCGGCCTGCTGCGAGGGCGAACGCGGCGGCCAGCGCCCGCACGGCCATCGGCGTCGAACGGCCCCGGGCCTCGGCGCGCGAAGACGACTCGGCGAGTGCGCGGCGAAGCTCTTCGGCCAACTCGTCGGGAGCGATCACGCCGCTCGGGTGGGCCGTCACCCGGGGCTCGCTAGCACAGGCGATCGAATCAGGTGAGCGGGGTCGAGCGGGGGTAAGAGGCGCGGCGGTGGCCGACCGATTGCTCGAAGAGCAGCTGCGCATCATCGACGAGCTTGA
>JANODF010000341.1:0-2391 GCA_031412555.1 Archangium sp.
GAGCTGAAGCGCCCCACCACCCGCCGAGGCCCGGGCGCTGCTGCCGCCGCCCAATCCGCCAGGGCAACCACCGCGCAGGGCGGTGCCGACGTTGATTCCACCAGCCGCGCCTCCTGCAGCGCCCGACGTGACCGAACCACCCGCACCGCCGGCAGTGGCAAAGCCGCCACCACCACCGCCCGAGTTGTAGGCAAAGCCGCTGCCGTTGGCGCCTGCGCCCGCGCCCACACAAGTCTGCGCACCCGCCGCAACCTGAATCGCGCCGAGCACCACGATGTCTTTCATCGAGACGATGATCGCCGGCCGCGCGCCGATGATGGACAACGTGCTGTTGCCGGCGATCTCGAGGTCTTCGAACGCGAGCACCACCGTCGCGATGCCACCGGGCTGCGTCACGCTGGCTGAGCCGAACATCGGCATGCCCGGGCAGTAACCGGTGATCGACGGCGTGCCCGCGGCGCCGGTGTCGATCACCGTGGTGCCGCAGTTGAAGGTGACCTTGCCGCTCGACGGCGCGGGGATGTCGTTGATGGCCACGTTGGTGGGCACGAAGGGGAAGGGCGGCAGACAGGCGCCCTGCACGTTGCACGCACCCCCATCGGCGCACGCGACGCCCGCATCGAGCGGCGTGTAGTTGCAGCCACCGTCGGCCGTGCAGGTTCCCGAAGGCGCGGCGCACTCGCGTGGGGCGCAGGTGACGCGCGTGCCGGTGCAGCCCGCATCGCCATCGCAGCGATCGTCGATGGTGCAGTTCTCCTGGTCGTTGCAGGTCGAGCCCACCGCCGGTTGATACGTGCACCCGGCATCCACCGCGCAGACCCCCGCAGCCGCCCAACACTGGCCCGCCGGCGGCGTGCTGCACTGCCTGGGCTGACCTGAACACGCGCCCATGCCGTCGCAGCGATCGCTCATGGTGCAGTCGCTCCCGTCGTCGCACGAGATGCCGGGCATCGCGAGGTAGCGGCAGCCCGCGTCGACCACGCACAAGCCGCCGGCCATGAAGCAGCCCGACGGGGGTACGTTGCACGCCACCTGCTGGCCACCCTGGCAACTCCCGTTGGTGCAGGTCTGCCCGGTGACGCACGCGTTGCCCGTGGTGCAGCTGCGCGCCGTGCAGTCGACGTCGGTGCAGTCGAGCTGGCCGTCGCCGTCGTCATCCAGGCCGTTGCCGCAGTTGGTCTCGATCTCGGGGCGCACCACCCGAAGCACCAGGGGCGCGTCGATGATCAGCCCTTTGCGAAACCGCCGCTCGAGGGTGACCGCGTCTTCGACGGGGTCGGTCGGGCGCTGGCAATCGGCGTCGCTGAAGCCCACCGCGCCGAGCGTGACGGTGGCCGGCAGATCACCCTGCGCCACGCCCACATCGAGGAAGCGCTGACCTGCCACGGGAATGCAGCGCGTCTTCCGGGTGACATCGCCCCCCGTCGCGCTGACCACCACGTGCGTCGAGGCCAGACCCGGCTCGATGCTGACGGTGACGCCGATGGCCGCCTCGCGCTCGGTGGAACACGCCGCGAGAAACACCAGCACCAGGGAGACCCGGGACTTCATGGCTGAACCTCAGGCACGTCGCGACCTTCACCGAAGCCGAGCACCACGAAGGGCGCGGGCTGCACCACCAGTGCTTTGTTCAACTCGTCCACCGGCTCGGTCTCACCATCGTCGGCCAGCGCGAAGGTGCCGTAGTGCATGGGCACCGCCAGGGTCGCCTTCAGATCCAGCGCGGCCTGCACGGCTTCTTTGGGCGACATGTGCACGGGCCCCATGAACCACTCCGGCTCGTAGGCGCCGATGGGGAGCACGGCCAGGCGCATCGCGCCGAGCTTCTCCTGCACCAGCTTGAAGTGCGGCCCGTAGCCCGTGTCGCCACCGAAGTAGGCGCGGCCGCCTTTGCCGGTCATCACCCAGGCCGTCCACAACGTACCGTCGCTGTCGCACAACCCGCGATTGGAGAAGTGCTGGTTGGGCACGCTCTGAATGGTGATGGGGCCCTGCTCGCGCGAGCTCCACCAATCGAGCTCGACCACGTTGGTGAGCCCCTGCTTCTCCAGCAGCGCCTTGTTGCCCAGGCCCGCATAGAACCGCACGCCCGGCCACGTGTTCGAGATGCGCTTGAGCGTCTCGAGGTTCATGTGGTCGTAGTGGTTGTGCGAGAGCACCACCGCGTCGATGCGCGGCAGATCGCTGAACTTGATGCCCGGAGGCCGCACGCGTTTGGGGCCCACGAAGTCATAGGGGCTCGCGCGCTCGGCGTAGATCGGGTCGGTCAGCACGTTGATGCCGTCGAGCTGAATCAGGGTGGTCGCGGGGTTGATGAAGGTCACGCGCAGGCCGCCCATCGGCACTTCGCGCGGAGGCGGCGCACCGGGCGGCACGTCGCGGTAATCGCTC
>JANODF010000342.1:0-14260 GCA_031412555.1 Archangium sp.
AGGGCGCGACGCGGGTGCTGGTGCCCATCACCCTGAAGCGCCGGCGCTGAGGCCCTCACCCTGACCTTGCCCAAAGGGAGAGGGAATCGAGTGTCTCAGGGGTTGGTGGGCGTGTTGCCGCCGCCGTTGGTGTAGCCGCCGACCGTGTTGCCGGACGTGTTCCCCGAGAAACTGCTGCCAGTGATGGACATGGTCCCGCCGGCGTTCTCCAGGGCTTGTGATCCGGTGTTGTCTCGCACGGTGCAGGCCGTGAGCGTCACAGTCGGAGGGCTGGCGAAGAAGTTCATCAGAGCCGCCGCTCGGGTCGACGCGTTCTCGCTCAAGGTGCACTGGTCGAGGGTGAGCCCACCTCGATTGAGGATCGCTCCCCCCGCGGCCGGGTCGGAGCCCAGACGGAAGTGCAGCTTCCTGAAGACGACGCTGCTGCCGCGGTTCTCCAGCAACCTGAACGTGCTGTTGCCGTTGAGTTGGGTGAGCCCCGCGCCCGTGTTCTCCACGGTGACGTTGCTGGCCGTGAGCAGCGGAAGCCCTTCGACCAGGTTGATGCTCAACGCAGCCGTCGTTGATGTCCACGCAGCCAGCGCGGCCCGTGACTTGAAATGAAGAAGCCCCACTCGTTTCCGAGCGGGGCCCTCACCCTGAACCTCTCCCAGAGGGAGAGGGAAAGAGTTACTTGAAGTTCGCGGTCGCGAAATCCCAGTTCACGAGGTTGTTGAGGAACGTCTCGACGTACTTCGCGCGGAGGTTGCGGTAGTCGATGTAGTACGCGTGCTCCCAGACGTCGCAGGTGATGAGCGGCTTCTGGCCCTTGGTGATCGGGGTCTCGGCGTTGCCAGTGGTGACGATCTTCAGCTTGTCGGCGTCCTTCACCAACCAGCCCCAGCCCGAGCCGAACTGGCCGATGCAGGCGGTGGAGAACTGGCTCTTGAAGTCGGCGAAGCTGCCGAAGTCCTTCTTGATGGCGTCAGCCAGCGCGCCCGTGGGCTCGTTGCCGCCAGCCGGCTTCATCGAGTTCCAGTAAAAGGTGTGGTTCCACACCTGAGCCGCGTTGTTGAACACGCCGCCCGAAGAGGTCTTCACGATCTCCTCGAGGCTCTTTTCGGCTTCCGGCTTGCCCTCGAGCAGCTTCTTGAGGTTGGTCATGTACGCCTGGTGGTGCTTCTCGTAGTGAAACGAGAACGTCTCCTCGGAGAGGTGAGGGACCAGGGCGTTCTTCGCGTAGGGGAGAGGATCCAGCTCGAACTTCATGGGTGACTCCTGTGTTCGGGTGGGACTGAACTGAAGATGTGGGCGCTGAGTTAATGGCCTCGCCCTCGGTTGTCAGCAGGGGAATGCTGCTTGCGTCACGCCAACCCAACATCGTACGGATGACCCCATGGCGAACGACATCCTCACTGAGCAGCTGACTTCCCTCCAGGCGAGGCTCGCGAGCCTCCGGGGGTCGCTTTGACGTCGACCGCAAGAAGAGCCGCATCGCGCTGATCGAACGTGATTCGACGTTGCCCGACTTCTGGAACGACAACGTCAAAGCGCAGGGCATGTTGAAGGAGAAGACGACGCTGGAAAAGCAGCTGTCGCACTTCGAGACCACCCAGCGCCGCTTCGATGACGCCAAGACGCTCCTCGATCTCGGTGAGGAGATGGGCGACGACGCCAGCAAGCAAGAGGGCCTGGCCCTGCTTCCGGGGGTCGAAGACCAACTCAAGGTGCTCGAGTTGCAGAAGATGCTCTCGGGGCCCAACGATCACCTCAACTGCTACGTCGACATCAACGCGGGCGCCGGCGGCACCGAGTCGATGGACTGGGCCTCGATGCTGTACCGCATGTACACGCGCTACTGCGAACGCCGCGGCTGGACCGTCGAGGTCAGCGACTACAACGCCGGCGAAGAAGCGGGCATCAAGAACGCTTCGCTGCGCATCGTGGGCGACAACGCCTACGGCTACATGAAGGCCGAGATGGGCGTGCACCGGCTGGTGCGCATCTCTCCGTACGACTCGAACGCGCGTCGTCACACCTCGTTCGCTTCCGTCGACGTGTACCCGGAGGTCGACGACACCATCAAGATCGACATCCCCGAGAAGGACTACGAGCTCAAGTTCATCCGCGGCTCAGGCGCCGGCGGCCAGAAGGTCAACAAGACCAGCTCCACCGCGCAGCTGCGCCACATCCCCACCAACATCGTGCTCACGGTGCAGACCGAACGCAGCCAGAGCGCGAACAAGGACATGGCGTTTCAGATCCTGCGCTCGCGTCTGTACGACCTCGAGCTCAAGAAGCGGGAAGCCGAGTCGGCGTCGCGTGAAGGCAACAAGGCCGACATCAGCTTCGGCTCGCAGATCCGCAGCTACGTGCTCGCGCCGTATCGCATGGTCAAAGACCTGCGCACCGGCGTGGAGTCGGGTCAGCCCGACAAGGTGCTCGATGGTGATCTCGAAGAGTTCATCACCGCGCAGCTGATGGGCGTGAAGAACCCGGCCAAGGCGCTGCCGGAGTAGCGGACTCAGCGCGCAGGTAGCTCAACTGGATTGGGTCGAGCTCCGCTTCATCAGTTCGTCCCAGAACCGAACCCGCTCGTCATCTGCGCCCATCGTTTCCACCATCAGCGCTCGCACCTGCGGGCGCTCGAGCACGGCACTGCTCTCCACCAACCGCTCCAGGTCGACGAGATCCTTCGGCCGGAAGAAGAGCAGCTTGAAACAGCAAAGCAGCTCGGGGGAGAGGAACCAGGTCGGGCTTCCCTGAACGACGACTTGCACGCGTGTCCGCAACGCCTCCCACGAGAGGTCGATGCTGGGAAGAAAGACATCGATGCGCGTCTGCCCAGCCCAACAGAAGAAGACGCCATCGGTCCCCCCCTCGCTGCGCGCCTTCGCAGCGTCGACCTGAACGCCGTTCGCCATGAGCAGCGCGAGGAGCGTCTCGAGCTGATCGAGCTTTACGAAGACGTTGACGTCCACGTCCTGGGTCGAGCGGGAGACGCCGTGAATACCGAGCGCGAGGGCACCGCCGATCGCATACGGAAGCCGCGCCTGCTCCAGCAGTTGTCCGAGTTCGACCGCCAATGAGAGCGCATCAACGCTGTGCATTTCGCCGGGCCGATTCACGCAGACGCTGGAGCGCGCGCATCGAGGACTCTGGGAGCGGATCGCGGTGTTCCAACGCGCGCTGACGGGCCTGCGGAGTCATCGCGCCGAGAACCGTCTGGGCCGTGCGACTGGCGACCGCGAGGGCTGCGACGCGTTCTTCCTGACTCATGGCGCGGACGCGGGCGAACTCCTCACGGTCGGCACGTTCGTGCGCGGCTCGCATTCGCTGGATCCATTCGTGTATCGGCTTCGCCATCACCTGAACTCTAGCCGCACCCGAGAATTTTGGCTCGCCACGCGCAGCCCTGAGCACCTGCGCGTGAGGCACCTGCCCGAATAATCCGGCCACGCTCACTTCTCGATGAGGACCTCGGTGAGCGCGGTGGTGGTGAGCATCATGAAGCGCTGCGCGCGCGAGAGCAGCAGGCGACGGGCCGCCTCGTCGTTCTGGGTCAACTCCTTCACCATCGCGTCGAGCACCTTCGCGGCGATCAGCTGACCTGCGTGCAGGTCGTCCTTGCTGATGCCCGCCTTCACGCGCGCGCGAAAATTCTCTCGCTGAATCGCGATGTACGTCTCCATCTGGCGATCACGCAGGGCTTCGACGAGCAGATCCATCGACTTGCCCACGGCGACCAGCAGGTGCTCCCGGGGAACCTTGAGGTACGAGGGCAACTTCGCGTCGAGCAGCGCGTCGACGAAGGTGGTGTTCCAATGCGCGCGGCGCTGCTCGTACGATTTCCAGAACGTCTCTTCGACTGTCATGAGACCTGCATCGTAGCGTCCTCACTTCCGGTCGCGGACGGCGAACTCGCACCACCAGTTGCTGATCCACAGATCGGCGAGCGCATCGGCCTTCTGCCGGTCGCTGCCTTCGCGAGCCGCGCGCGCGTTGAGGAACCGCATGCGCGCTGGAAACGGAATGCTGCCCAGCTCACGCTTCGCCTGCCCGCACGACTGGAGCACCCGAAGTCTCGCCAGGTCGAGCTGCGCGGACAGAGCGCGTGAGTTGCGAATCGAAAGCGTTCCTTTGCCGTCGAGCTGCCCGCCGAGTGCGTCGTAGGTGTTGACCAGATACGCCGAATAGATCGTCTGCCGTGCAGCGAGGACCAGGCGAGCCCGCGCGTCGGTCTCCGTGGCCAGCAGCGCCGCGTAGCCCACGAGATCGAGCCAGGTGCTGTCTTTCTCGAACGCGTTCTCCACCGCTCGCGCCTCGAGGGCCGCGCGCGAGGCCGCACCTGCTGCGACGTACCAGGGCGCCAACCGCGCCGCGTCGATCGACCGAATCGACTTCTTCAGTGGCGGCAGCGACGCGTAGAGCGCGACGAAGCGTTTGCCGTTCTCCAGCTCTTGCCTGACCCGCAGCAGGTCCTCGGCGTGCTGGCGCGCCAGTCGCTTGAAGGCCACGGCGTTCTGCTCGGAGCTGGAGAGGGCCTGAAGCTCCTTCGCGGTGGCTCCGGCCCGCAGCGAGAGCCCTTGCGTGACCACGCTCTCGAGGATGTCCATCGCGTAGACGTCGTTGGCCCGCGTGGTGTTGGGAAACTGCGCATCGATGAGGGCCCGCAGCTCCTTCCGCTCGAGGGAGACCGCTGCATCCTGCGTCTCGAGCGCCGCGAAGACCGCCGCGGTGTCTTTCGCGTCGAGCGAACGCGTGAGGCGGGCGTCTTGCGTCACCACGCGCAAGGTCGTCAACGTCGAGCTCCACACGACCATCGCGCGCACGGTGTCGCCATTTTTCGCGAAGTCGTCGGCCGCCCGGGTGGAGCGCTCGATGAGTTCTCTCCAGGCCGCTGCGCGTTTGGGGTCGACGCTCGTGAGCGCCTCTTCGAGGAGGGGCTGCTCGGCCGCGAAGTCACGCCGCACCTGGCTGGTGAGTCGCGTGAGCGCGGCGAGCTCCGCGGGCCAGAGCTCCATCTCGGCTTCGCTTGCCGGGGCGGGCCGAGGCAGCACTTCACCCGTGAGGAAGAGGAAGGCGTCGTCGAGACCGCTCAGCTCGTTCACTTCGACGCCCAGCTTCTTCCCTTCGAGGAGAAGGTCAGCCACTTCGCCCGACGCGTCGACCTGCTGCCGTCCGCCCAGGGGCAAGCCAAAACGTTTCACGCCACCCGCTGCCGCCGCTCGCAGTCGCTGGAGCACACCGCCGACCGGGCCCACGCTGCCGTCGGGGTTGATCGATCCGGTGATGGTGGTGTGGGGCAGCACCTTCTTGCCTTTGATCAGCGCCGCCAGGGTCGCTGCGGTGAGCAGCCCCGCCGAGTGGCCGTCGATGGGGCCCGCGACGCGCAGGGTGAACTCGAAGTCGAGCAGGCTGGAGCCGGTGGCCTGCGTCGCGATGAACGCGGCCTGCCAGAGCGTGGTGAGCCATTGGTCGCCCGTGCCGCTCGCCTGCGTCTCCATGATGCCCACCGACGGCACGCGAGCGCGGTTGGGGGCCAGGCGCACCGCAACCTCGGCCGTGGGCGCACCGTCCTTCGTGAGAGCGACGGCCTGAACTGCTGCTTCTCGTTGCGCAGGGAGAGGCGCCGCGCGCGCGCTCATCGAGAGAACGCACCACAGCGCCGTCATGCCCAGTCGCCTCATGCGCTCGAAGTTACCGCGTCCCTCGCGCGCGCAGCCCTCTTCTGCTTGGGTCGCCTTTCGTTCTCCCATGATCGCCTATCTCACTGACGTCGAGGGCCGCTGGGACAAGCTGGTGTCGTTCACGGCCGGCAATCCTCACGTGTCGCTCATCGACGGAGCACTGCGGCTCGCCGAGGGGGTCACCTTCGTCTTCGGCGGCGATGCGATCGATCGGGGCGCGCACGGTCGCCGGTTCGTCGCGCTCCTGCTCTCGGCGAAACGCCGCTACGGCGAGCGCGTGATTCTTCTCGCGGGCAACCGCGACATCAACAAGGTGCGGCTGGTCACCGAGCTCGGCGGCCACCCGCACCGGCTCGCACCTCCGACTTCGACGCGCGCGGAGCTGCTCCGGTGGACGCTGGCCAACACGATGGGCGCCGGCAAAGCGTTCGAACATCGCGCGACGGAGCTGCACGAATCAGGCGCTCCATCCGACGACGACGCGGTGGTCGAGAGCTACCTGATGGACCTCGCGCCAGGCGGCGACCTGAGGGCCTACCTGAACGCGAGCACGCTCGCCTTCCGCGCGGGCTCGACGCTGTTCGTGCACGGAGGGATCACCCCCGAAAACTTCCTGCAAACGCCCCACGCCGGGCCCGCGGGCGAGGTCGCAGGCTGGCTCGAGTCGATGGATGGTTTCTACCGCGGGGAGCTGGCGGCCTTCGACGCCGGCAAACGGCCCGATGCGCTGCTCAGGTACCAGGCGCAAGGCCCCGACAAGCTCAACCAGGGGAGCCTGGTCTACGCGCGCCCGACGGACGAGCGCGGCAACCCGCACCTTCCGCCGCGTGCGATCGTCGAGCGCCTCCTGGACGCCGGCATCCGGCGGGTGGTGGTGGGCCACACCCCGAGCGGTGATTGCCCGGCGATCCTGCGCGACGGCGAGTTCGAGCTGGTGCTCGCCGACAATTCGTATGGCCGCATCGAGTCGGGCTCTCAGGTCTTCTTGACCGATGCGTTGACGCAGGTGCGCGCGCTCACGCAGCTCGATGGTGGTGCGCAGGCGAGAGTTCAGTTCACCCTCGCATCGCACGACCAGTCGCCGCTGGGCCTGCGAGTCCGCGACACGGGCAAGCTCGTCAAGGCGCGGCTCGAGAGCGGCGAGTACCTGCTGTTTCACGGCCTCGCGGGCTTCCAGGTGGAGCAGCGGGCGATTCCCTCTGAGGCGCTCGCGCTCCGTTCGCTCGTGGTGGCGCGTGCTGCCCCCTGATGAGGCCCCGCGGGTGTCGTCCGCGCAAATTTCGCGCCTCGTGATGTCTCTTTTGAGAAGCAGCTCGCTGAATTGCGACAAGAATTGAAGGCCCTCGCTCGCAATCTCGTGTTGGCCCGAGCGGCCCCTCGATGAAGGCCTGGCAGGGGCCTCCGCGCAAATTTGGCGCCTCGTGATGATTTCGGATGACTTCGGCTGAAGTGCGGCAATGAATGAAGTAGATATAATTATAAATGCACATTCGTCGCAGCGGGTATTCATGGACTCATGTCAAGACCAAGCTCGACTATTCGGTGTTTGATCTGTACGAACTTCTCTGTCGGCCGTTCGTGACCGACGCCGTGGAGGGTTCACACATGATGAAACCGAGTCGAATTTTTCTGACGGTTGGCTGCACCCTCCTCGCTGCCTGCGCCGGCCCTGCTGGTCAAAACGGCGAACCTTGCACCGTGACGGACAACGGTGACTCGACGGCCACCATCACCTGCCCCGACGGCACGACGGTGACCGTCAAGAACGGCACCGACGGCACTGATGGTACCGACGGCACCAACGGTACGAACGGCACCACCGGGACCAATGGCACCAACGGGACCAATGGTACGAACGGCACCAACGGCACGTCGTGCTCCATCAGCACCGCTGACGGAGGTGGCCGGCTGCTGACCTGCACCGACGGCACCAGCGTGACGCTTCCGGCCCTGGTCGACGGCGGCTCGCCGGGCGACTTCCTCAAGCTCTCGTTCAACGTGAAGCTCGACGGCGTCAACGACAACCGCTTCACCCGGGTGGCGAACGCCTACTACTGGCAGCGCAACGCAGCGGGTGCCGGCGTGCGGACGTCGATCAACACCACCACCAACCCCGTCACCGTCACGCCCAGAGGCAACGGCGACTACGACGCGTTGATCGCGGGTTTCGGCTCGACCCTGCGCACGGTCGACGCGGGCACCACCTTCCTCATCACCGTGAACACCGGCAACGCCAACGAGGCCTCGAGCGTCGTCGCTCACGTGGGGGCGCCCGATCGCCCGGTGGTGACCGACCAGTCGTGCGTGAACTGCCACGGCGCCAAGGTCTTCCGCGAGCCGGAGGGCCCGGAGGCCAGCGAGCACCACGGCGTCAGCCCGCGCGGCGTGCAGGCCTGCGTGGTGTGTCACAACCGCTTCGACACCATCGGCCCGGGGCTCGGCGCTGCTGACGCCGGCACCGGCGGTGGCACACGCCTGATGGGCTACGTGCACGGCATTCACAACTCGCACAACATGCCCGGCGGCACCTTCGCGATGCGCGTCGACCCCGACCGCTTCAGCAGCAGCAACAACGGCCCGCAGCCCGAGCAGTGGGTGAACGTGCCCGCGCCCCCCGGCACCTACGTGCGCTCTGCTTCCGCTTTCCTCGACGGCGGCGTGTTGCCCACGAGCACCTTCTCGATCGGCTTCCCCAGCTACATGAACAACTGCAGCACCTGCCACAACACGGCTGAGGCGCTCACCCGCGTGAACAACGCCCCGCCGTCGTGGGGTCTGTGCATGTCGTGTCACCAGAACTGGAGCGGCTTCACGATGGCTCCGGGCACGCTCGCCTTCCACACCAACATCACCGCCGCCTCAGCCACTTCGAACTGCACGAACTGTCACGCGGCCGGCAGCGTCGCCCCGAACAGGACCACCGTCGCTTCGTTCCACAACGGGGCGCGCACGGAGCGCGCGGGCCTCATCTGGGACGGCGATGACCAGTCGGTCGAGCTCGGCAAGACCGTGCGCATGGCCATCACCGGCACTTCGCTCGCGACCGGGTCTGACGGTGGCTCCAACCTGCTCATCACCTGGGGTGCTGACCAGCGCCAGGCCGACGGCGGCTGGGCCGCGGTCAGCCCCTGCAACTCGACCTTCGCGACGGGCCCCGTGTTCTTCGGCGCTACCGCCAACGCCGCGACGGGCGCGGTCGCCAGCAACCTCTCGGTTCTCCGCGCGTATGCGCAGGGCAACGACTGGGTCAACGCGGGTCAGGGCACGGCGCCCGGGCAGCCGGCCGCCGCAGTGAACGTGACCGCGTCGAACACCACGTGCGTCGTCAACGTCGCCACCACGACGGTACCGGCCCACGTCACCACCGCCACGCTCGGCATCGTCGCGATGCAGGGCAAACCGCAGGTGCTCTTTGCGCCTGCCGCCGGCACCAACGCCGAGATCATCCAGGTTCGTTCGCCGTCACCGGTGTGGGAGTTCGTGCCCGCCACCGCCGTCGAGGCCGCGGCCGCCGATAAGCACCGCAACGTCGCCGACGTGGCCCGCTGCTCCACCTGTCACGAAGGCAGCATGTACCAGCACGGCGGCAACCGCATCGACAGCATCGACCTGTGCGAGATGTGCCACAACCCAGCGGCCAACGAGAAACACAACCGCGTCGATCTCTTCGGCGTCAACGCGGGCGTGACGTACGACGGCAAATCGGGTGAGTCGTTCGATCTCCGCAACATGGTCCACGCCATCCACTCGTCGGGCGAAACGGGCATGCCGATCGTCTTCTACCGCTCGAACGGCATCTACTTCTTCGGCAACAAGGCCGCCCTTGCTCGCGCCACCACGTGGCCCACCACCGACGCGGTGGGTGACGGAGTGGGGTGCCGGCCGGTGAGTGGTGCGACGGCGATCCTCCCTGACGGCGGCATCCCCCGTTGGAGCGGCTGCACCACGCCGTACGCCCAGAAGCACAACTTCGTCGAGGTGCACTACCCGCGCGCCCTGGCGGACTGCAACGCCTGCCACATTCCCGGCAGCGTCAGCACGCCTCCCGACCCGCGAAAGGCCGTGGGCTTGACGGTCGACCCCGGCGCCGGCCCCGGCGCTGCCTGGAGCAACCTGCTCGATGACACGCTCATCGGCCCCAGCGCCGCTGCGTGCATGAGCTGCCACCAGTCGAGCGACCCGCTGCAGCAGTACTACCGCCGCTCGCACGCCTACAACTTCGGCTTCCCGCCGTCGGTGTTCGCGGGCCAGGGCCGGCAAGCGCTGCTCGACGCAGCGGCGAACCCGGGCTCAGGCGGGCCGACCGAACAGTGCGCGGGCTGCCACCGTGACCTCGAGACCAAACACTCGAAGCGCGGCATCATCCTGGTCAGCGAGATCGCGCTCACGCCGTGACGTGATGGCGTCTTGATTCGAGTCGTCGGGGGCGGCCTTCAACGGCCGCCCCTCTTTTTTTGTGGAGAAGATGAAGGAATGGAACGGGCACACCATCGCAAGCGTCTGAGCGTTCGCATGCGGCTCCTCCTCCTGCTTCTGCCCCTGGTCGCGACCACCGCGCTCGCCAAGGACAAGGTGAAAGAAGTTCGCACCCGGCGCACCGCTGACGTGAAGGCCCTCGTGGAGAGAGCGGGCCTCACGTACCCGGTCGATGAGGTGTACCTGCGCGCCTTCAAGAAGGAGCGGCAGCTCGAGCTGTGGGCCGGCAAGAAGGGCCAGCCGATGGCGCTGGTGAAGACGTACCCGTTCTGCGCGGCGTCGGGTGAGCTCGGCCCCAAGCGCAAAGAGGGTGACTCGCAGGTGCCCGAAGGCCTCTACGAGGTGCCCTCGTTCAACCCGTATTCGAGCTACCACCTGTCGATGGAGGTCTCGTACCCCAACGCCAGCGACCGCCTGCGCAGTGACGCCCGGCGGCCCGGCGGCAACATCTACCTGCACGGCAACTGCGCCAGCATCGGCTGCATCGCCATCGAAGATGAGCCGATCGAAGAGGTGTACTTGATCACCGTCGACGCCAAACGCCGGCCGATCCGCTTCGATATCTTCCCGGCCCGCCTCGACCCCGCTGGCTTGCAGAGCCTCGACGACCCAAAGCAGGCCGACTTCTGGAACGAGCTGGCCCCGGCCTACACCGCGTTCGAGCAAAATCACCGGCCTGCAGCCTTCACCGTCTCAAAGAAGACGGGGGCTTACGTTCTCAAGTAGCTTCGGGAACCTCTCGCTTCAGCCGGTGTCTGGAGTCTTCGTCGGAGCGTTCAATGAGTGACGACGACCAGGACCGGGAGGCAGACGTGGCGAGCGACGTGCTGGAACTTCCAGCCCAGGTGATGGCATCGGAAGTCCGCGTTCCCGCCGCGAACCTGCCCGAGCACCTCCTGATCGCCCGCCTGCGCCGGGGTGATGCGGCCGCCTTCGAAGCGCTGGTCAAAGCCCATCAAGATCGCGTCTACGACTTCTGCGTGCGCATGCTGAGTGATCGTGAAGAGGCGTTCGATCTCACGCAGGAGATCTTCATCTCGGTGCACAAGCACCTCGACAAGTTCAGGGCCGACGCGAAGCTGACCACCTGGATCTACCGCATCGCCCGCAATCACTGCCTCAACCGGCTGAAGTACCTCAAGCGCCGCGGCCGGGGTCGCAGCGACGAGTACGGCGAGTCGAACGAGCTGTCGATCACCGAGTCGCAAGGCGGCGGCCCGCAGCAGCCCGATGACGCGGTGATGGGAAAGAACGATCGCGCGCTGGTGCACCGCGCGATTCAGGAGCTCGACGAAGATCAACGCAGTCTTGTGGTGCTGCGCGACGTCGAGGGCCTCAGTTACGAAGAGATCATGGACATCACGGAGCTGCCTGAGGGCACTGTGAAGAGCCGGCTGCATCGCGCCCGCGAGAAGCTGGCAGGGATCCTCACGAGGCTTGAACAAAGCTTCGCGGATCGAGGAGACTGACGTCGTGCGTCGAGAACTCTCAAAGAATGAAGTCGAACGCCTCTTCGTGGGGGCGATCGATGGCGCACTGGCCGAGCCGGAGTCGAATGAGTTCGACGCCCAGCTCGCGGCCGACCCTGCGCTCAAGGCGCGGTTCGCCACCTACCAGCGGGCCATCGCGGCCCTGAAGCAGGCGCCCCGGGAGAAGGCCCCCGACGCCCTCGCTTCGATGATCCTCCGCCGCACCCGGCGCCGTCGTTTCCAGGTCCGCTCGCGCGACATTCAGAACGCACATTTCCCTGCAGAGGTCGTGGTGCCCATGCTCATCGCCGCGCTGGTCGCGATGTTCATGCTGCTGTCTTCGCCCTGACGCCGTCGTCAGTGTGCGCGGGTTGCTGCGCAGGTGGTTCCACGGATCGCACATTTTCTGAAGCGGTCGCTCGGCACTACGCTTGCGAACGATGCCGCTCATGCGCCTGGTCTCCCTCGCCGCAGCAGTCTGGCTTCTGGGGTGTCCCACCGAGCCGTCTCCCTACGTGGAGCCGCCCGACAGTCCGCTCGACATCACGCTCTTTCCCGTCGCGACCGGCGGCTCGAGGCTCTTCGCTGACGTGGCGGGCGCGCGGCTCGAGTTCGATCCCACCGTCAAAGACGCCATCGTGGCGCTCGGCCAGTGCGTCGACGCGACCACGTATTGTTACGCGCCGGGCACCAGCAAGAGCGTCTCGTGGTGTCTGCAGAACACGCGCACCTGCTCGACCGAAGCACCCTGGAACGAGAAGCCCTGTTGCCCTCAGGCCTGCAAGGACGACTTCGAGACAGCGGTCGATGGGGGCGTCGCGCCGGCCGACGCGGTCGAGCAGGTCTTCTTCGTCGACAAGGCGTGTTTCCCCGGCCTTCGTGAAGCGCTGGAAGTGCCGTGAGGCGAGCGGTCTTGCTGGCTGCAGCGTTGCTCGCCCCGTCGGCGTACGCGTGGGACTCGGTGTGTACGAAGTACCCGAACAAGAGCCTCGAGGCCAAAGAGCTCGAGCGGCAGACGGGCACCCCGTGTTCTCCATCGGCGGGTCCCAGGACCGCGCGTGAACGGTGGGTGGGTACGCTCGACGAGCATCGGCGCCTCTGGGAGATGACGCGCGAGAAGGCAGGTCTTCCAGAGCAGGTCTCGGCCACCCGCACCCTCACCGTCTTCACCGGCTCGAACGTGGTGGACATCGACGCGCAGCCGGTGCCCACGCTGGTGCCGGTGCCGTTCACACAGGCCGCGCGCGTGGCGTACCGTTCGTATTCGGTCGGCGAGTTCACGCACCTGCCCGACTTCTCCTGGGCGCTGTGGGACTGGGCGTCGGGCCATGAAATCTGCCCGCTCGAAGGCGCGACCTCATTGGCCGATTGCCACGACTTCGCGGCGCACATGGGGCCGGTGAACTCGAACCATTTCGTGCCGCAGTCGCGCGAGTACTACACGCACTACCACCAGCTCGCGCTCGAACGCGCCGCGGAGTGTCGCGCGCTCGGGCTCAAGCTCACCACCGCCGCGGGCCGCTTCGACGCGTTTCACCGCGAGTGCGAATTGGAGGCGCTCACGCTCGAGGCCGTGGGCCAGCACTACCTGCAAGATGCCTGGAGCATGGGCCACATGTGGGAGCGGTGGGGCAGCTCGTCGCTGATGGATTTTCCCGGCGCGACGATCGAGGAGAAGCGCGACCGCGCGGTGCTCACGGCGCTGGTGTCGGGCTTCTTTCACGGGGCGCGCGGGGTGCTGCAGGCGCTCCCGTCGTGGACCAGCTTCGACGTGAACGACGCCCTGTGCGCGCCCTGGGAGGGCGTGCGCTTCAAGGCCACCGACGGCACCGTCAACAAGGGCGTCGGTGACGACTACCTCGGCGTCTTCCAGGCCGAGGCGCCGTACCAGGCGCAGTCGAGCTTGTTCTTCCAGTGCTCCGTCTCTGGGTTGTTGGAGGTCTATTCGGCGGCGGGTGAAGCGCACGGCGCGGCCATTCCCGAAGGCGGCTTCGTCTCCATCGACCCCACCAGTGAACGGTGTTTCGGGCAGCGCGCGACCAACCAGGCCATCGCGCTCGGTGGCGCCATCAACCTGAAGATCGCGGGGCTGCAGAGCTCGATCCCCATCGATGCGCGGTTCGTGAGCCTGATGCTGCCCAAGGTCGCGCGCGCGTCGGGCAAGGTCGCGGTCGCTCCGAAGATGCGCAACGAGTTCCGGTTTCAGTTGCAGCGAGCGGTCACGGTGGCGCGGCTGCGGGCGAAGGACGATCCCGACGGCACAGCGCTCGCTTCAGGCGAGTGGGGCACCTTCATGGGCGCGCAGCCGAACGGTCAATACAAGGGCATCGCCAGCTACATCGACGCGCCCTGGCCGTGGGATGAGACGAACGATCGCACCCAGTACGTGCGCCGCACGTTCCATCGCGCGCATGCCACCGAGTGGTGTGCTTCGACCTCGGTGGCCGACATTCAGCTGCTCAAGACGCGGGCCGAAGATCCGTCGCTGCAGGTGGAAGACCGGGTCGCGGCCTGCACGGCGTGCACTGAGCTGACGGTGCGCCACCTGCGCATCGGCACGGGGCCGCGCTCCTGGGACACCACGCAGGAGCCGCTCTGCGACTACCTGACCCCGAGCCCGGCGCGGGTCTACCACCGGGTCACCGG
>JANODF010000343.1:0-3930 GCA_031412555.1 Archangium sp.
TGTGAATGAAGGCCGGCCTGTCGATGCACAGGAAGCTCTGCTCGATGTCGGTGGTGTTCTCGTAGCGGTGGGCGAAGCCCCGAGGCCAGGTGTGGGCCACACCCGCCTCCACCGGCTTTCCCTGGAGCAGAAAGCCGCTGCCCAGCACCAGCTCCGACTCGTCGAGCTCACGGTGCACGTGGGTGGGCAGCACCGTCTTGGCGGAGATGCGCTCGCGGTACACCCCACACTCCTTCGTCTCGAAGATCACGTCGACGAAGCCGAAGGTCTTGGGCTCGATCTTCATGGTGAAGTCAGAACGATCCCGGTGAATCTCCAGGGTCGGCACGGCCGCGCCCGAGAGCGCCACCAGCTTCGAGAGCCGCACGTCGACCTCTTCCACCTGCGGCCGGGGCACGTCGGCGCTGGGCGGTGCGAGCACCCAGGCGGCCACCGCTTCAGCCGCCGACTCGAGCAGGCGAAACCGGGTCGCGGTCAGAATGAAGCGCAGCTCACCGAGCAGGCGCGCGTAGTCCACCGTCTGCACCAGCTTGCCGTGGCGCGCCGCTTCTCGCGTATCGAAGTGGAGCGTGACCTCGAGCTCCACCGGCTGCGGCGTGTTCCGCTCGAAGTCGAACAGCCCCACGATGCAGTCGAAGCGCATGCCGCGCAGGGAGAGTCGGTCGAGTTGACGCTTCGTGATCTGAGTCATGCGACGCTGAGACCTCCATCGACGCGAAGCGTCTGGCCGGTGATGTAAGGGGACTGGGCCAGGAACACCACTGCGTCTGCGACGTCTTCCGGCCGGCCTTCGCGGCGCAGGGGGATGCGGTTCAAAATGTCGCTGCGTTGATCGCCGGTGGTCTCCGCCGACATCGCCACCGGGCCGGGGGCCACCGAGTTCACGCGGATGGTGGGCCCCAGCTCCAACGCCCACGCGCGGGTCAGCTGATCGAGCGCGGCCTTCGACGCGAGGTAATGCGCGAAGAAATGAGTGGCCGTGTACGCGTGGGTGACGGCCATGTCGGTGATGTTCACCACGCACCCTGCCCCCGAGGCCTTGAGGGCGCCGGTGAGCGCCTGCGTGAGAATGAACGGCGCCACCACGTTCACCGCGAGCATGCGCTCGAGCTGCCCGCGGGTGATGTCGGCGAAGTTCGCGTGTTCGTAGGTCGCCGCGCTGTTCACCAGCAGATCGAGCTTCTCGATGCGGCCCGCGAGCGACTGGGGCCCCTCGAGCGACGAGAGATCCGCCGCTTCGACGCGCGCGGTACGGCCGAGGGCCTGGAGCTCTTTCACCACCTGGGCCGCGTCATTGACCGAGCGGTTGGCGTGAACGATCAGATCGAAACCCGCGCGACCGAGCGCGAGCGCGATGGCCCGGCCCACGCGAATTCCGCCACCGGTGACGAGTGCGGTGGGCACGGCGTCAGCGCACGATCTTGATGTTGAAGTTGCCGACCTTGAGCGTGCCGTACAGCCGCGCCCAGAGCGGCAGGTACTGCTCGGTGGCGCGTGCGCCGGTGAGATCGCCCACGTCGATCACCTCTTCCGGTCTCCAACCGAACGAGGCGAGGATCGTCTTCACCTGATCCTTGGCGCCCGCGTCATTGCCGGCCACGAAGGTGTGATGCGAGTCGGCCAGCTGGCGCGGGGCGACCATCAGGAAGCACGACATGGTGTTGAGCGCCTTGACCACCTTCGCGCTGGGCACGGCGCGCTGGAGCTGCTCGCCCAGCGAATCGGTGTTCGACACGAAGAGGCTGGGCGGGAAGCCCCTGGAGAAGTCGAGCGGGTTCGACAGATCGAGCACCGTCTTGCCCGCGCAGCTCGCGTCGCCCGCAGACTTGAAGGCGTCGACGGAGCCATCGCCCTTGGTGGCGTTGATGATGAACTCACCGAACTTCGCCGCGTCAGCGAAGGTGCCGGTGCTCGCCTTCGCACCCGACTTCTTCACCCAGGCCAACGCCTTCTCGTTGTTCTCGGTGCGGCTGCCCATCATCACTTCGTGGCCGAGTTCGAGCAGCTTCGAGCCGAGGGTCTCTCCGACACTTCCGGTTCCAAAGACGGCGATCTTCATGGTCACTCTTTCCGTTGATGCGAGGAACAGCACACTCCCTCACTTCACCATCCGACGAGCCCAAACCCGCCCACCTTCTTCTTTCACTTCAAAACACTCGACCCGGGCGCCTTGTGGGAAAAATGCCTTTCCATCCCGCACATCGAAGCACCACGCGTGCAATGGACAGTACAAATGATGCCCCTGCAGATCGCCGCGACCCAGTTCTCCCTGGTGATGCGGGCAGACGTTGTCGATCGCATACGCGATGCCATTGACGCGAACGACGGCGAGCTCGCGCCCTTCCGCGCGAACGACGACGCGAGCCCCCTCAGTCAGTTCAGTCGAAGCGAGTAAGTCGACGAAGTTCATTTCACGGCTGCGCTGATGGCTTTGAATTCAGGACCGCCGGCCTTACCCAGCGCATCGAAGAGCGCCGCTTCGACGGTGGTCATCTTCGCGCCGGCATCGCGGCAAAGTTCCAGCCCGGTCTCGTAGTCGATCTGGGTGCGAGAGAGCACCGCATCGACGGCGAGGTACGGCGTCATTCCCGCTTCTTGGAGCGCTCGCACGGTCTGGAAGACACAGACATGGGTCTCCATGCCGACGACGAGCACGCTGGGGCGGGGCACGAGTTGTTGCAGCACCGCGGGCACCAACGCGGAGAACTCCAGCTTCTCCACGGGTGAGAAGGAGGGAATCAGTTCTTTCACGGCGCTGATCGTCGGGCCCAGCCCCTTCGGGTACTGCTCGGTGACGATGATCGGCAGGCCCAGCGCCTTGGCCCCTTCGATGGCCGCGCGGGTGCGGTTGATCACGCGCTGGAGCCGATCCGCCGGCATCGCTGCGCCCAGGCGTTCCTGGAGGTCGACCACCAACAACGCGCCCGCGGCCCTGGTGAATCGGTGCGTCATACGGCGTACCCCATCGCGCCCGAGGTCTCCGGCGCCGCCGGGTCGAGCATCACGTTGACGCAAGCAACCGTGTTCGACTTGACCGCGCGCTCCAGGGCGCCGCGAAGCTGCGAAGGCTCGGTGACCAGCTCACCCCACCCGCCCATCGCCTTGACGATCTCGTCGTAGCGCGTGGGCGCCAGCAGCGTGGCTGGTGACTTGTCGACCCCGAACATCTGCACCTGCGGAATGCGGATCTGCCCCCACGCCGCGTCGTTGCCCACCACGCAGACCATCGGCAACTTGAAGCGGATCGCGGTCTCGAAATCGAAGCCGTTGAACCCGAACGAGCCATCGCCCTGAATCACCCAGATCGTGCGATCGGGATGCAGGGTCTTCGCCGCCAACGCGAACGGAGCACCCACGCCCAGACAGCCGAGCGCGCCCGGATCGAGCCAGCGGCCCGGCTTCTTCACCTCGAGCACCTTGGCGGCCATGGCCACGTAGTTGCCGCCGTCGCAGATGAACATCGGATCGCCCGAGGCGTTCGCGACGTCGTTGATCTCTTTGGCCAGCCGGTAGTGGTGGATCGGTTTGTCGTCGGTGAACCACTTCGCGATGTTGGCCACCTTCTTTTTCTCGGACTCGCGCAGCTTCGCGAGCTGAACCGAACGATCCGCCTTCGGCAGCGCGGCTGTGAGCTGCTCGAAGGCCAGCCCCACGTCGGACACCAGGCCCACCTCGACCGCGCGGTTGCGGCCGATCTCAGTGGGGTCGATGTCGATCTGGATGATCTTCGAGTCAGCGCCGAAGGTGGGCTCACCGCCGTAGTTCAAGCGGAAGTCGAACGGCGTGACCACCACCACCACGTCTGCACCGGTCAACGCGTCCTTCCGGGTGTGTTGGAAGAACGACGGGTGTGTGGCCGGCAGGCAACCGCGGCCCGCGCCATTGAGGAACACGGGAATGCCGGTCTTGTCGCAGAACGCCTCGAGCGCG
>JANODF010000344.1:0-1541 GCA_031412555.1 Archangium sp.
GTCCCCCGCTTCATCCCGCCTCAAAGAGCCGCATCACCCTCGCCGAATTCCGGCTCGCAGGCTTACGCCCGGATGTCGCGTCGTGAGATTCGCACCGGCTACTTCCGTGTGCTCTGCCGATCGCGGATCAAGTCTGACCCCGACCCTCTCCCCTCCAGAGGGGAGAGGGAGTACAGGCGAAGTATGGAAGTCGCCGTCGCCGAGCACCGGGAAATCTGTCTGCGCTGTCGCCGCCCCCGCACCGTCTGCTGGTGCTCCGCGGTGACGCAGGTGCCCAACCAGACCCGCGTCGTGTTCATTCAGCACCCGCGCGAGGCGAAGGTTCCCATCAGCACGTGCCGCATGGCGCACCTGTCGCTGCCCAACTCCGAGCTGCACGTGGGCATCACCGCGGTGGGCAACAAGTCGCTCGAGGCGCTCTGCGCGAGGCCCGGGGTCGCGGTGCTCTTCCCCAGTGAATCGGCCACCGACGTCGACGCGCTCGCCGTGCCGCCCGAGACGCTGGTGGTGGTCGATGGCACCTGGTCGAACGCGAAGAAGGTGGTGGAGAAATGCCCGCTGCTCTCCAAGCTGCCGCGCCTCAAGTTCTTCCCCGATCAGCCCGGCAACTACCGCATTCGCAAAGAGCCCGAAGCGCACTGCCTGGCCACCATCGAAGCCACCGCCTTCGTGCTCGGCCGGCTGGAGAAGGCGCCCGCGCGCTTCACACCGATCCTCACCGCCTTCGACGCGATGGTGGAAAAGCAGCTCGACTACATCCGCGAGAACCCGGTCTCCACGCGTCACAAGAACCGCAAGCAGCGCAACACGGTGAAGCTCGATCCCGTCGACGTGCTGCGTGACCGCGAGCTGGTGGTGGTCTTCGGTGAAGCGAACGCCTGGCCTCTGTGCGATCCCAATCGGCCCCTGCCCGACGCTCCCGAATTGGTGCAGCTGGTGGCTGAGCGCGTCTCGACCGGCGAACGCTTCGAGCGGCTGCTCAAGCCGGTGCGCCCGCTGGGGCCGCGCGTGCCGAGGCACCTCGACATGATCGCCGAAGAGATCGGCTGGGCGGAGAGCCGCGAAGCGGTGATCGCGGAGTGGAAACAGTTCATCCGCCCCGGCGATCTCCAGCTGGGGTGGGGCAGCTTCTGCCGCGATCTCCTCGAGCTCGAGGGTGCGGCCCCCGAAGAATTCGTGAATTTGCGCAGCGTGATCGCGCGCGTCATCGACGGATCGCCGGGCAGCGTGGAAGAGCTCGCCCAGTCATTGGGGGTCACCTTGCCCGAGGGAAAAGGCCGCGCCTTGCGCCGGCTGATGTCGCTCGCGTTCGTCACCCGCGCGACGCTGGAGGGCCGTGTCGTACCTTCGCGCCTGAAGAACCACCGTTGACCTGCCCAGACGGGCTCACGACACTGCGGCGATGCGCACTCGCACATGGCTCTTGTCCGCAGCCTTGCTGACAGTCGGTTGTGAAGGCGTCATCGGACCTCTCGGCACTGCGGGCGAAGAGGCGATCGTGCCCCAGCCCGAAGTCTACGTTCCCCCTGAAGTCAGCTGTG
>JANODF010000345.1:0-9281 GCA_031412555.1 Archangium sp.
CGACGAGCCGATCGACACCCTCGCTGAAGAGCCCGACTTCGCCGCGCCCGGTGGCATCGACGATGCGTTGAATGAGGTGAACACCGCGCGCCTCGACGTGAAGGCGGCGCAGGTGCGCAAGGACACCGCGGTCGCCGCCGAGCGCACGGACTGGATGGACTACCTGCCACTCCTGAGCGCGGTGTTTCAACCGTTCTACCAAAACCCGCCGTCGCTCACGCAGCCGCTCACCGGTTGGCAGCTCAACGTGGTGCTGCAGCTGCCGCTCTATGACGGTGGGCTGCGCTACGGCCAGGCGAAGGAACGCCGCGCGAACGCGAAGACGGCAGACGCTCAGCTCGAGGGTTCACTTCGCCAGGCGAAGAGCGAAGTGCGCACTGCCTTCAAGCAGGTCACGCACGCCGACGCGGCGATGAAGTCTGCCCGTGAAGCCTCGACGCAGGCCGCCGAAGCACTCGAGTTGGCCACCGTGGCGTACCGGGCCGGAGCGACCACCAACCTCGAGGTGATCGACGCCGAACGGCGTGCGCGTGACGCCCAGGTGCAGGCGGTGTTGGCGGAAGACGCGGCCCGTCAGGCACGCCTCGATCTGCTGGTCGCCAGCGGCAGCTTTCCCTCGCCCTGACGATGACCTCGTCCTCATGGACGAAGAGTTGAACGCGTTGAGCCGCGAGCAACTCCTCGACGAGGTGAAGCGGCTGCGCGCTGGTATCCGCGTGCATCGCGACAGCACCGGGCAGGAACTCACTCTCCTGCCCGAGCCCCTCGACCCGAAGCTCGCCGTTCCCGCGTGGCCGCAGTTCATGCGGGGCTGCATCAGGTACCGTCAGTCACTCGATGCACAGCGCCCCGACGCCCCGCGCACCGACGAAGAATTCGGCCGCTGAGCCGGTTGCTGTCAGAAGGGGCCGGTGCAGGAAGAGCTCGACCACTTCATGGAGCTGTTGGGCGTCTGGGGCTACCCCGGGCTCGGCCTGGCTGCGCTCATCGAGTACCTCTTTCCTCCGTTCCCAGGGGACACGGTGGTGGTGCTGGGCGGTGCGTGGGCCGCGCGCGAGACGCGCTCCTTCGTGTTGGTGCATCTGGTGCTGACGCTGGGCAGTGTGCTGGGCATGGCGAGTACCTGGCGGCTGGGCCGTGCGCTCGCGGGGAGAATCAAGCACGCGCCCCCGGGCTCGCGGGTGTTCGGTCTCGAGGTGGGGCGCATTCAGCAAGCGCAGGTTTTGATGCGTAAACAAGGCTCGTGGCTGCTCCTTTCGAATCGGTTCCTCCCGAGCTTTCGAACCGTGCTCTTCGTGGCCGCGGGTGCGGCAGAGGTGCCGCTGTGGCGAACGTTGCTGCTGGGCACCCTCTCGGCGGCCACCTTCAACGGCATCCTGCTCGCGGTCGGCGCGGCGGTCGGAGACAACGCCGAGAAGATCGCCCAGTTCTTTCGCCAGTTCCGCACTGCCTCGTTGGTGGGGGTGGCCGTGGTGGTGGTGCTCCTGCTGGCCCGTTTCCTCTGGCGTCGTCATCGGGCTAAGTCGCAAGCATGATTCGCCGCGCTGCCTGGCTGTGTTTCCTCCTCCCGGTGCTGGCGAGCTGTCAGTGCCGCACGCCGGGACCCGTGGAGCCCATCGAGCTGGGACTTCGGGTGCAGCCCGCTGAGCTCGACTTCGGCCGCGTGCTCGAAGGCGGTACCCGGGTGCTCAACGTGACGTTGACCAGCGCCACCCGCGCGGCGATCTCGGTGGAGCTGGAGACCGAAGCGCCCTTCGAGGTGGTGGCCACGGCGGATGTGCCGGGCGGCGGCGATCTCGAGGTGCCTGTCACGTTTCGCGCGGGCAATGGCGCGGTGGAAGGGGTGCTGCGCCTGACGGTGGGTGATCGCTCCGCGGTGATGAAGCTGCGCGGCGTGGGTGTGCGCCCCCCCGACTGCATGCCTTCGGGCGTGTGCATCGTGTCGGTGTATTCGCTCGAAGAAGACCGCTGCATCGAGTCGCAGGCCGCAGATGACGCGCCGTGTGACACCGACAGCGTGTGTCTCGAGCAGGGCCGCTGCCGCGCCGGTCAGTGCCTGGGCATCGCGCGCCGCTGCGACGACAACGATCTGTGCACCGACGACGCCTGCGCGATGGACATCGGCTGCATTCACACGCCGCACGTCTGCCCCACGCCAGCCGGTGCCTGCCGGGTGGCCACGTGTGATGCGCGGCTGGGCTGTGGTGAGGGGCCTGCTCCCGATCTCACCGCTTGCGGGCCGCAAGATTGCGTCGAGGTGAACTTCTGCTTCGAAGGTGCGTGCCGGAAGCAGCCGACGCCCGATGGGCTGCCGTGTTCGCCTGCGATCGCCTGCCTTCCCGAGGCGGCGTGTCGCAACCAGGTCTGCACACGCGTGAGCGACGCCGACTGGACCCCGGCGTGGTCGGCCCGCCTCGCGGGTGAGCCGGTGGGTGGCCTGGTCTCTTCCGGTTCGACTCTGTTCTTCTCGGTGTGCGTCGACGGCGGTGTGCTCGACGCGGGGTTCGTGGATGCGGGCGATGACGACGGTGGCGCGGACGCGGGTGAGCCTGATGCGGGGCCCGCTCCCTGGCAGCTCGCCTGCAGCCTCAGCTCGTACACGGGCACCGGCTTCGAACGTTTCGAGCGCGATGGCGGCATGCAACCGCAAGACTACGCCGATGGTGCGCCCCGCTCGGTGGTGGCGGTGAACAGCAGCGGCGTGCTCGTGCAACGCGATGGGGGGCTCGAGCTCAGGTCACCCGTGACCGGTGCGTTGCGGCACGCGCTCGAGGTCGCCCCTGCGAGGTCGCTGCTCGTGCTCGATCGGGATCGCGTTTTCTTCTGGGCCGATGGTGGGGTGCACGCCTGGCTCGATGGCGGGGTGAGCTTGCTCGCTTCGGTCGATGCGCCCACCTCGATCGCGCGGGGCAGTTCGCTGTTCGCGTGGAACCCCGATGCGGGCGTGCTCACGCGGCTGGCGCTGCTCGCTGACGGCGGCGTCGAACGGGAAGAGCTCTCGTTGCCCAACACCGCCAGCAACGCGCTCGCGGTCGTGCAGAACACCGCCGTCTTCGGCTCGGTGGGCCAGGCGCCGTTCTTCAGCGACGCAGGGGTGGTGCCCTTCGACTGGAGCGGCGCGGGTGTCTCGCAGTTCCTCGATGATCAGACCCTGAGCTCGGGCATCGCGACCAATGTCTTCTACCTGCGCTGCGACGGTGGCTGTGGTGGCCCGGAGCAGGAGACCCACGTGCGCGTTTTCGAGCCCTCGACCGGTGGGCCGCTGTGGGAGGTGCCGGTGGTGCAACCCAGCTTCCCCGGCCAGATGATGGCAACCACCCTCGTCGATGGCAGGCCCGGTTCCTTCATTACTTTGCTGCGAGCGGAGACCGACGCGGGGCCGCGCGCCTACGCTGCGCTGTTTTCCGACGGTGAGCGCAAGGCGGTGTGCCGGCTTCCCGAGCTGTCTGGGGCGATCGAGCAGGCGCACTTCTCCACGTCGGCGTTGGTGGTGACCGTGCGCCGCCCTGATGGCACCGTGGTGCTGGAGAGCTACGAACTCGGCGCCTTGCCGGTGTCGCGTTCGAGCTGGGCGACGCCTCTGGGCGTGGGCGGGACGCGGAGTGATCGTCAGTGAGGTTGTTGGCGCTGTGGTGTCTGTTGAGCGGCTGCGCCCACTCGACGCTCACGGCGGAGGCTGCGCGGGCCCGGATGAAGCAGGGTGCGTTGCTGCTCGACGTGCGCAGCCCCGGCGAGTTCGCGGAGGGTCACCTGGCCGGTTCGGTGAACGTGCCGGTCAATGAAATCGAGTCGACGCTCCAGTCGCTGCCGGCGGATCGCAGGCGGGAGATCATCGTCTACGGGGCGGGCAGCTCGAAGGCGCGCACGTTGTTGCTTCGGGCGGGCTACGCGAAGGTCGAAGACCTGGTGAGCTGGAAGTAGTTCTCCCTCGCCCTGCGAAGCGGGGAGAGGGTCGGGGTGAGGGGCCTTCAGGGCTCCGCAGCTGGCGCCCCTCACCCGGTCCTTCGGACCGACCTCTCCCCGCTGGCGCAAGGAGAGCTCAGAGCCGGGCGATCAACCACGGTCTGCGCAACAACGCGGCGAGTTCCTTGCCGGTGACCAGCACCCGATTCCCCGCGGTGAGCGCTCGAATCGACGGCACGGGCCACACCGAGAATCCCCGCCGCCGAAAATGCGCCGAGGCCCGGGCGAGATGAAAATCGCAGGTCACCAGAATGATCTCCTTCTCCCCCTGCAGCAGCTCCGCCGAGCGCGCGGCGTTCTCGAACGTCGAACGGCTCTGCGACTCGAGCACGAGCTGCGCCTCCTTCGCGCCGAACTCAATCGCCAGCCGCGCCATGGTCTCGGCTTCAGGCGAACGACCTGACAACACCAGCCGCTGCGCCCGGCCTTCCAGCAACAACGCGACCGCGACCTGCACACGATCCACCAGCGCGGGGCTGGGCGTTCCATCAGGGTGCACCTTCGCGCCGAGCACGACCGCGGTCAGGGGGCGCGACGGAAAGCGCGGGGCCTGCTTGCCCACCAGATGAACGCGAGCGAGCACGCCGAGCGCAAACAACCCTGCCACGCCCGCGAGCCACATCACTTCGCCTTCAATCGCACGGCGCCGTCGAAGAAACGAAGAAAGAAGCCGCCACTCACCGCGCGCGGAATCTCGAGGTACCGCCGCGTGGCGAGAACCGGATCATCGGGCAGCACCGAAGGATCGGAGGCCATGCCGTTCGCCCCGGTGACCCACGCATGGGGATACGCCCGGCCGCCCTCGATGACGAGGCCGACAGACACCATCGAACCCGGCTTCCGCGCCGATTCGCCGCGCGCCAGCACCAGGCAACGCACGCGGCCCAGCGTGTCAGCCGTTCCCGTTCCCACGGGGCTGCGGGTGAGCCAGCGCGCGCCTGCCACCGGTGGCTCCAGCACCAGCTCGGCTGCCGGCACCTTCACGCCGCGCACGAAGGGACTCTCGGTCGGCGGGCTGATGGGCCCGGGTGCAGCGGCCCAACGCGCTGAGCCCACGGTGATGCCCGTGAGTTGCCCCGCGACGTCGTAGCTCGCGACGAACGCTTCACCCGCGAGGGTGCCGGTGACCTCATTGCCCAGGCCGGCCTCGACGCAGAGTGTCTCCAGCACGCGGGTGCGTTCCTCCAACACCTCGCGGCAGCCGGGCTTCGGTCGACGCAGCAGCGCCAGCACCTCAGGCAAGGGGCCTTTGCCGAGCGCGAGCTCCACGTGGTGTTCACGCGGGCCTTCTTCGAGAAAGTGGATGGCGTCGTAGGCGTAGCGATCGCCCTTCACCGAGATCCTCAACTCGGCCACGGGGAGCGCGCCGACCTCGAGCACGAAGCGCGCTTCGGTGGGGGCGGCTGCCAGCAGGCTGAACACCAGCGCAATCAAGAGCGCGATTCTGCCACAGCGTGAACGTGACGGTGGCGCTCGGCGCGAATAGGGTCCGGCGCACTCATGGCGAACCGTTGGTACCTTCTGTTGTTCGGCCCCGCGGGTGGACTCCTCACGGCGCTTTTTACCGGGCTCGTGATGTTGGCCATCACCGGTCAACCGGGCACCTGGGTCGGCTGGTTCGCGTTGTGCGTCAGCTCGATTGGCTGCTTCACCCTGGGCGGCTGGCTGACTTTCTTCCAGCTCGGCTCGCGCCGTTCGCAGCGGCGTCGCGAGGTGATCGAACGTTTTGCCGAAGGCGATCTCACCGTGTTGCCGGTGACCGAGGGCACGGACGAGACCGATCTCCAGCGCCTGGCGCTCTCGTTGCGCCGGGCCCTCTGGCAGGTGCAGCGGGTGACCAGCTCGCTTCACGTCACTGCGCGCGGCGTGGAAGAGCAGGCCCGCAACGTGCTCGACGCCGCCCGCCGTCAGGGCGCCGCGGTGGAGCGCAGTGAGAAGGCCGTCGCCGGCATGGGCGAGAGCCTCGAAGGCAGTGGCAAACGCGTCACCCAGCTCGAGTCGTTTGCCCGCGAGACGACGGCTTCCCTCACCGAGATGACCGAGAGCATCGAACAGGTCGCGCGTGCGCTGACCCTGCTCAACACCGCCTCCGACAAGACCTCGTCGCGCGTCGACGCCATGAGCCAGCGCTCGGTGCTGGTGGTCGAGGCGAGCAGCACGGTGGGCCGCCTGACGGTACAGACGCGTGAAGCCGTGTCGGCCGCGGAAGACGCCATCGACGCCGTGCGCCGCCGCAGTGACGAGACCGGCGATCTCGCCCGTGAAGTGACCGCGACCGCGACCCAGGGAGCCCAGCTGGTGGGCGACGCGCTCAAGGGCATCAAACGCATCGACGAGACGGTGAGCCGGGCGGCCAACCTGGTCGACGAGCTCGGCGTCTCCAGCCAGGAGATCGGCCGCGTGGTCGAGGTGATCCAGGAGATCGCCGATCAGACCAACCTGCTCGCGCTCAACGCCGCCATCATCGCCAGCCAGGCCGGCGAGAGCGGCAAGGCCTTCGCGGTGGTGGCCGCCGAAGTGCGCAACCTCGCCGAGAAGACCAGCCGCTCCACGCGGGAAATCGGTCAGAAGGTGAAGGCCGTTCGAGAAGGTGTGGAGCGCACGGTGGAGCTGGTGAGCCGGGGCCGCACCGAAGCCGCCGCGGGCGTGATGCTGGGTGAGAAAGCGGCCGATGCCTTGCGCGCGATTCAGTACACCTCGCAGCGCGCGTTGACCGCCGTGGAGTCGACGCAGGCCGAAGCGGCGCGGCTGGAGACCCAGGGCGTCTCCCTGGTGGCCGTGAGCCAGCAGGTGACCGAGCGGGTCGACGAGGTGATGCGGCTCGCCTCCGATCAAGCCTCGCAAGGCCGCGAGCTCGTCAAACACATGCAGGACATGTCGCGCACCGCGCGCGAGGCTTCGACCAAGGCCGACGGTCAGGTCACCACCGGCCGTGAGTTGTCTGACTCGGTGCTCCGCCTCACCGCGGCGATCGACGAGATCCGCGCGTCGCAGACGGTGCTCAAGCAGGGCGACGCGGCGATCAGCGAAGAGGTGGCCGAGGTTCGCGAAGACGCGCAGCGGGTGGTGCGCATCGGCGACACGCTCAGCCGCATGGTGGAGCAGCTCAGCCACGAAGCCGACACGCTCGAAGCCGAGGTCTTCCGCTTCAAGCTGCCGCAGGCCCGCGCGGGTGGAACGTTGCAGATCGGCCTGCACCGCGCGCTGAGCATCGAAGACACCCGTGGGCTCGACCCGCTCTTCACCATCGACCTGCAGATCACCGAGATGTCGGCGGCGATGTACTCGACCCTGGTTCGTTACGAAGACGGCATCCTCGTGGCGGATCTCGCCGACAGCTGGGAAGCCGATCGCACCGCGCGCCGGTACCGGTTCTCCATGCGCAAGGGCGTGACCTTCCCCGACGGGGTGGCCCTCAACGCGACGCACGTGAAGGCGCACTTCGAGCGGCTGCTCGACCCGAAGGTGGGCGCTCCCGACGCGGTGCTCTTCAAGGACATCACCGGCGCCGCGGAGTTCTTCTCGGGTGAAGCCAAGAGCGTCTCGGGCATCGAGGTGCTCGACGAACACACCATCGAGTTCAGGCTCAACGAGCCGCGCGCGTTCTTCCTGCGGTTGTTGGCGCTGCCGGCCACCGGCATCACCCGCAGCGACGGCGGGCGCATCCTGGGCACGGGGCCGTTCCGCCTGGTCTCCACCTCGGCCGACAAGGTCACCCTGGAGCGCAACCCCACCTTCTACAAGCCGGGCCTGCCGCTGCTCGCGCGGCTCGAGTTCCAGCTCTACCAGTCACGCCGCGCGGCGCTGGAGGCGTTCACCAGGGGCCAGGTGCAGGTCGTCTCGTATCTGCACGCCGAGAACCTGAAAGACGCGGGGCTCAACCCGGCCGAGGCGTTGACCGTCAACACGCCTTCGGTGTGGTTCCTCGCGTTCCATGCGCAGACCGCTCCGTTCGATGACGTGCGCGTGCGGCGGGCGATCCGCGCGGGGCTCGATGTGCGGGCGCTGGTCGATGGCTTTCACCCCGGTGCGCGCGTGGCGAAGTCGCTCACGCCGCCGGCGCTGCTGGAGAGCGAACGGGTGCACGAGCCTCGCACCGACATCGCCCTGGCGCGCCGGCTGCTCACCGAAGCGGGCCACTCGCGGGTCAGGCTCACCATTCAGTACGCGCCCGATCGCGACACGCGTGAAGAAGACCGCGCGTTGTTCAAGCCGCTCACCGATGCAGGCCTGGTCGATCTCGAGCACGTCGAGCTGAAGGACTTCTGGTCGCGTGTGCGTGAAGGGCGTCTCGCGGTCTACCGCGGCAACTGGATCGCCGACGTGGCCGACCCGGACAACTTCCTCTACGTGCTGCTCAACTCGAAGGCGCAGAGCTACTACGGCGTCGGGTACAAGAACGCCGAGTTCGATCGCCTCACCGACGAAGCGCGCGTGTCGATCGACCCCGGCCTGCGTGAAGCGCTCTACCGGAAGGCGGAGAGCCTGGTGCGCGAAGACTGCGTGCTGGTGCCGCTGTACCACGAGCGGTTTCACGCGGCCGCCACCCAGGAACTTCAGGGGCTGCGGCTGCATCAGACGCCCCCGCAGGTCCGCTTCGAAGAAATCTGGCTCGCCTCATGATGCTCGAACCTGCACTGACTGAAGCGACGCGGCCCGATGGCGACGAGGAGTCGTATTGGGCGGCGGTGAAGGTGGTTCAACAGCGGCCGGCCGCGAAGGTGTGGCCTGAGCTGCAGGCGTTGGTGATTTCTCCCGAGCCCGAACTTCGCGCACTGGTGCCCGACGTGTTGCGGCGGCTGGGTGGGAAGTCACAGCCGTTTCTTCAGGAGACGGTGCGGTTGTTGCGGAAGATGCTCAAGGCCGAGACGAGCCCGCTGGTGCTCAGCGCCATCGCGAGTGCGTTCGTCGATCTCGGGCACAAGGATGTCGTGGATCTGTTGTTGCCACTCACGCACCACGAGGCGGCAGAGGTGCGGCTGGCGGCGGTGCATGGGTTGCTTCAGGCGGCCAAGCAGGTGACGCCCCGGTTCATCGAGCTCACCGCGGATCCGGACGACGAGGTGCGGAGCTGGACCTTGTTCGTGCTGGGAACTCTGGCTGAGCTGGGTCTGCGGTTGGATTCGATGCGAGAGGCTTTCGCCAGCAGGCTCGAGGATCCGCATGAAGAGGCTCGGGCAGAGGCGGCGCTGGGCCTTGCGCGGTTTCTCGATTCGCGCGCGGTCGAGCCCACCAGGAAGGCGCTCGACCAGAAGGCGACGCAAGAACACTACGCACAGGCTGCGGCGATTCTGAAGGCTGCGGGGCTGATCTGAATT
>JANODF010000346.1:0-17908 GCA_031412555.1 Archangium sp.
GCCCGACCTGCTGCCCGGCGACATCACCGGCACCTACGTCATCGACTCAGAAACGCGCGCCTTCACCTTCCGCGCCGGCCCGCTCTTCGCCTCGGTGGTCCTGGCCGACGAGATCAACCGCAGCTCACCCAAGACGCAATCAGCGCTGCTCGAGGCCATGCAGGAGCGCAGCGTCACCGAGCTGGGCACCACCCATCAACTCCCCGCGCCCTTCTTCGTGCTCGCCACGCAGAACCCCATCGAGCTCGAAGGCACCTACCCGCTGCCCGAAGCGCAACTCGACCGCTTCATGTTCCGCGTCATCGTGCCGCCGGTCAGCGCGAAGACGATGGCCACCATCCTCACCTCCCGTTTCCGCGGGCAGCCGCCGCAGCTCTCCCCGGTGCTCGACGGAACCAGCCTCGCCACCTTGTTCGCGCTGGTCGATCGGGTGCACCTGCCCATGCCGGTCGCCGAGTTCATCGGCCGGCTCGTCGAGGCCACGCACCCCAGCGCCGCCACCGCGCCCGATTCGGTGAAGCGCTTCGTGAGGTACGGCGCATCTCCCCGCGCTGCGCTCGCCCTCGCTGCTTCGGCCCGCGCTTGGGCGCTCGCCAAGGGCAAACCCAACGTGGGCTTCGACGAGGTCAAAGACATGGCCAGCGCCGTGCTCAACCACCGCCTGGTGCTCTCGTACGAAGCGGGCCTCGAGCGGGTGACCGCCGAGAACGTGGCTGATCAGCTGCTCGCCGCCGTGCCCGAGGTGCCGCGTGGTTGAGAGTCTTCTCCTCGCCGCGTTGCTCGCGGCGACGCAGGACGTGACGGCCGACGTCGACACCGACGATCTCGCTGCCGACGTCGCAACGCCCGTCGCCCTCCCGCCCGAGCGCGATGAAGATCCCTCGAGCAGCGTGGTCTCGCTGCTCGATTATCAAGTCGCCCAGGTCAACCGCATCGACGTCGCCAGCGGCCGCACCAAGGTCTCGGTGGAGTCGAACGCGCCCTCTCCCCGCTCCGGCAGCTTCCCGGTGCGCTTCTTCGTCGACAACACCTCGGGCCCCACCCAGGTGCTGACGCTCTCCATCCGCAGCACGGTGTCCGGCGGCATGCACTCGGTGGTGCGCAGCGTCGAGGTGAACGCAGGCGAACGCCGCACGGTCAACGTGCCGGTGCCCAGCGAGATGCGTTACGGCACGGTGCGCGCCGATGGGCCGGGCATCTCGGAAGACGCCAACGCGTCGATGTACTTCCAGGCCACCTACGATCCGCAGCGCGTGGTGCTCACCATCTCGAGGCCCGAGCAGTTCGAGAAGTACGTGGGCAAGGCCCCGCGGTACTCCGGCGCCAACGTGCAGGTGCACGCCATTCCCCCTGCGGAAGCGCCGGGCGAGCTCGCTTCGTACCTGGGCTACGACGCGATCGTGGTGCCCGACAGCGCCATCCTCGACACCCTCGAAGAATCGCAACGCCGCGCGCTCGAGGCCTACGTCGCGACCGGCGGCCACCTGCTGGTCGGCGGCGTGGTGCGCAGCGCAGCGATCTTCCCCTTGCTCAAAGCCATTCGTCCCGGCACTTCGCGGTACGGCTTCGGCAAGCTGCTGGTGACCACCGGGGCGCCCACCGGAGACCTCGACGTCTTCCGCGAAACGTTGCCGGTCAGCCCGCACGGCGCGCTCCCGGACTACGAGCGGCGCTACAACTCCGACGCGAAGAAAGACCTGCTGCTCCCGCAGGCCACCGCGCCCCTGGGCCGCTTCCTGCTCATCATCACGCTCTTCACCCTGGCGATCGGCCCCGGCAGCGTGTGGGTCGCTCGCCGTCGTGGACCCGCGGCGTTGCTGGTCACCATCCCCGGCACGGCGGTGATCACCTGCGCGATGATCATCGCCTACTCCGTCATCGCCGACGGCTTCACCGTGCACACTTCGTCGTATGGCTTCACCTTGCTCGACAGCCGGCAGCACCGCGCCATCACCCACGGCGTCACCGCGTACTACGCCAACCTCGCGCCTTCGAAAGCCACGCTGGGGCCCGGTACCATGCTGGTCGCGCCCTTCGAAGATCGCCGCGACAAGTACGTGGCCGATCTCGCCTGGAAAGATGGCCTCAGCCTCGGTGGTGACTTCGTGCCGTCACGCACCTACCGCGAGTGGGGCTTCATCTCGGTCGAACCAACGCGTGCGCGCGTGGTGGTGAAACGAAAGGGCGAGAGCTGGGTCGCGCAGAATGCCCTGGGCGTGCGCGTGGAGCGCGTGCTCGTCAACGTCGACGGGCGCTTCTTCACTGGTGGCCCCATTCGCGACGGCGGCGAAGTGGAGCTGGCCCCCGGCAACACGCTCTCGTACTCCGGCAGCATCGCGGCCAGCCGCTTCAGCAGTGAGGTGACGGACACGGTGGGCGCCAGCAACCTGCAGCACCACGAGTTCCTCGCGAAGATCACCGGCGCTTCGCTCGTGCCCACTGGCGGCATCTCCGCCACCTTGAATGACGCGGAGCACTGGGTGCGAGGGGAGTTCGAAGAATGAGCGCGCTACTCGAAGTGAAGGGTCTGACCCGCTACTACGGCGCGCTCAAGGCGGTCGACGACATCACCTTCTCGCTGCCGGCCGGCACCATTCTCGGCTTCATCGGCCCGAACGGCGCGGGCAAGTCGACCACCATGCGCATCATCGCCACGCTCGACGTGCCCACCAGCGGCGAGGTGCTGCTCGATGGCAAGTCGCTGGTCGCAAGGCCCGATCAAGCGCGCCCGCTGCTCGGCTACATGCCGGATCGCTACGGCACCTACGACGACATGACCGTCTTCGAGTTCCTCGACTTCTTCGCGCGCGCGTACCGGCTGCGGGGCAACGAGCGGAAGGCGCGCGTCGACTCGGTGATGGATTTCACCGGCCTCATGCCGCTCAAGGACAAGCTCACCTCCGAGCTGTCGAAGGGCATGAAGCAGCGCGTGGCCCTGGGCCGCACGTTGCTCCACGATCCCAAGCTGCTCATCCTCGATGAGCCGGCCGACGGTCTCGATCCCCGGGCGCGCATCGAGCTGCGTGAGCTGCTGCGCGCGCTCGCCTCGCAGGGCAAGGCGGTGCTGATCTCGAGCCACATCCTCACCGAGCTCTCCGAGATCTGTGACACCTGCGCGATCATCGAACAGGGTCACCTGCTCGCCACCGGCACCGTGCAGGAGGTGCTCTCCCGCACCTCCAACGCCGCCGCCTTCAGCGAGGTCGAGCTGACCTTGTGGGCTGGCGCGGGCATGCCGTTGGACGAGATCGCCAGGAAGACCGAGCGGCTCCTGCTCGAGCAGCCGCTGGTCACCAACGTCTCGGTGCTCAACAACGCGCTGCGCTTCCGCCTCGAGCTCGCGGTGGGCGCCACGCCCGCTTCGGGTTGGGTGGAAGAGGCGAGCGTGCGCGTGCTCAAAGTGCTGGTGAACGCGGAGATCCCCGTCACCAGCTTCCGCACGCGTGAACACGATCTCGAAGACGCGTTCATGTCGGTCACGAAGGGCAGGGTGCAGTGAGCGCTCAGGCCGTCGCGCGCGAGCCCGATGCCTTCGATCGGTTCGGCGAACGACTCGCCGATCGCATCAACCCCATCGTGGTGAAAGAGGTTCGCCAGGGCCTGCGCACCCGGGTGTTCTGGATCTTCTTCTCGTTGATGCTGGTGGCCTGCCTCTTCATCTCGCTCTTCGCCTTCGCCGCGAGTGACGGCATCGCCGACAAGGCGGGCCAGGCCACCTTCATCGCGTACTTCGTGTGCCTGGGCTTCGTGCAGTTCTTCGTCATTCCCTACGCCGCCTATCGGTCGATGGCGCGCGAAGCAGAAGACGAGACCTGGGTGTTGCTCACGCTCACCGGCATCGGGCCGCGCCGCATTCTGGCGGGCAAGCTGGGCAGCTCGGTGCTGCAGGGCATTCTGTACGCCTCGGCCGCCACGCCGTTCCTGCTCTTCTCGTACTTCCTCAACGGCATCGACCTGCCCACCATCATCGTGGGCGTGGTGATCTCGATGGGGTACCAGATCTTCCTGGTCTCGGTGTCCGTCAGCCTCGCCACGCTCGCGGAGTCGCGGCTGGTGCGCTCGTTGCTTCACTTCGTATTGCTGGGCGTGCTGCTGCAGGGCCTGGGCTTCGGCATCACCGGCGCCGTGCTGATCGGCGAGTTCGCGCAGAAGGTGACCTCGAGCGCCGCGTTCTGGCTCACCTCGGTGGCGGTGTTGTTCGGCATGGTCACCACGGGCCTGCTCCTGTTCGAGTCGGCCGCGGCGCGCCTCTCACTCGCCACGGAGGACTACGCCCGAGGTGCGCGCTTCGTCTACGCGATCCAGTTCATCGGTGCGGGGCTGTTGTTCCTCTGGGGCTGGTCGATCAGTGGCGAGGCCGAGGTGCTCACCGCTGGCAGCGTGACGCTCTCGGTGTACTCGACGCTGGTCGGCCTGTTCGTGGCGAGCGATCGCGACGGCATGGCGAAGGTGCACTGGGTCACCGGCGGGCGCTACTCGCTGCTCAAGCCCGGCGGCTTGCGCGGTTTCGTGTTGGTGATTGCATTGCTCCTGTTGATGGCGGTGGCTTTCACGGGCCTGGCGTTGGGTGAAGGCAAGCTGCCCATGGGCGCGATGCTGGTGCTGGTCGCCGCGCCCGCCTTCGCGTTGTTGATGCTCTCGTTGCCGGTGGTGGTGGCGAGGTGGATTCCGCACCCGCCCTGGCAGACGCCCGCGATGATCCGCCTCGTCTTCCTGGGGCTCATCGTCTTGATGACCGGTGTGCCCCCGCTCATCGGGGAGATCGTCTCTGACGCTGACGATCTCTTCCTCAACGCGCTCAACCCGGTGGTCGGCCTCATCAACATCGAGCGCCAGTCACACGATGCGATGCCGTTGGTGCTGCTGGTGTGGGGTATCGCCGTGGGGCTCGGGCTCTCCGCCTTCTTCTCGTTGCGCTCGCGCGACACGGAGTGGCTGGCGTGACCGTTCTGTCCGTCAGCGAGCCGAGCCGGTCTGGCGGCACGCCAGACCAGCCAGGCCCGGAGCGTAGCGGAGGCCTGGGCCAAGGCGAGGCGACCCAGATATTCGAACGTCTGATCGAGACGGTGGGCCCCATCGTGGTCAAGGAGGTCCGTCAGGGCCTCCGCGCGAAGGTCTTCGCCATCTTCTTCGGCTCGTTGCTGGTGGTGTGTCTCTCGATGGCCCTGGTCGCCGTGGCTCAGGCGACGGAAGCGGCTGGCACTGCGTTCGGAAAAGACTTCTTCGGCGGCTACCTCACCGCGCTCGGGGCAGTGACGTTCTTCGTCATTCCGTTCGTGGCCTTCCGCTCGATGGTGCGTGAGCTCGAAGACGAGACCTGGGTGCTGCTCACGCTCACCGGCCTGGGCGCGAGCAGCATCGTTCGCGGCAAGTGGGTCAGCGCGATGTCGCAGGCGCTGCTGTTCGGCTCGGCGTGCGCGCCGTTCGTGTTGTTCAGCTACTTCCTCAACGGCATCGACATCGTGCAGGTGGTGACCGCGCTCGTGCTGGCCACCGGCTGGAGCGCGTTGCTCACCTCCATCGGCGTGGCCGTCGCCACCCAGGCGCAGAGCAAGCTCGGCCGCACGATCGCGCACTTCGTGGTGCTCGGCCTGCTGGGCCTGGGCACCATGGCGGGCATCGCCTTCGCTTGGGTGATCGCTGAAGAAGGCCATCGGCTCGTCACCAACGACGCCTTCCGCAACTTCGCGATCGGCGCGGGCGTCTTCAGCTGGGGCCTGACCTGGCTGATGCTGGAGAGCGCCGCCGCCGGTCTGGCACTGCCTTCGGAGGCCGCGTCTCGAGGCCCTCGCATCGCCTACGTCATCGTCGGGCTGCTGGGGCTGGCCTTCGGCCTGGCGGTCTTTCTGCTCGAGAAGGGCCGACCCAAAGACGCTGTGGCAGGGCAGGTGATCACCAGCTTCTTCTTCACCATCGCAGGCGCGTTCTGCGTCTCCGAGGCAGATGGGTGGCCTCGTCAGGCGGCGACGGGCTTCTGGCTCAAACCGGGCGCCGCGCGCAGCTACTGGCTGGCGGTGGTGATGCTCTTCCTGTCCGCGTTGATGTGGGGCCTGCTCATCTGCGACTACACGGTGTCCAACGATGGCAACGCAGACGGCCGGGCGTTTCGCGGCACGATGGCGGCCTTCGCCTTCCCCACGCTCTACCTCTCCCTTGGCGTGTTGCTGGGCCGGCTCACCCCGTTGCGCCACCTGGCCGAGCCGGTGGCCACCCGGGTCGGCTTCATTCTCAGCGTGGTGGTCGGCGTCGTCGCCTCGATGGCGCTCTCGCTCGTGTTTGAGGGCAGGGCGAACGGCAGGGAGATGAACGCGCTCAACCCGCTCGTGGGTCTGTTCAACTTCATGGATCGGTCCGGTTCCGAGTTGAACTCCGGCATCGTGCTGCTCGGCGCGGTCACCTTGATGGCCGTCTTCCTGGCGGCCGTGGTGCTGCACGCGCGTGACGAGGTGCGTTCGTCATGACCGTGCGCCTCGATCAAGGCATCGTCGAGCGCGCGGCCGCGGGCTGTTCGCTGCGTCTTCCCCGCGGCCCTCATCGCGGCAAGCTGGGCGAGGTGCGCGCCTCGTCGGTGGGTAGCAGCCTCGAGCTGCACGACTTCCGGCAGTACTCACCGGGTGACGATCTGAGGCAGATCGACTGGAACGCGGTCGCGCGCACCGGTGAGCTGTACCTGCGCGTGCGCCAGGATGAAGTGAGCCCGCGCGTCGAAGTGCTGGTCGACGGCTCGGCATCGATCGCCATCTCCGAAGAGAAGGCGGCCCGGGTGAGGGAGGTTGCCGCCTGGGTCTGCACGCTCGCGCGGCGTGGCGGGCTCGACCCCGTCGTCATCGCCACGGGCAGCACGGTGCGCAAGGCGGGTGGGCCTGCCACGCGCGCGATGCTCGAGGCGCTGGAGTTCGATGGCCGTGAGCCCTTCGACGCGGCGCTTCGCCGTGCGCCACCGCTGCGCCCGTGTGGTCTGCGCGTGGTGATCAGTGACTTCCTCTTCGAGTCGCCACCCGAGCCGTTCGCCGAGCGTCTGTCCCGAGGTGCTTCGGGTCTCGCGCTGGTGCAGGTGCTCGACCCGGAAGATCTCGACCCCTCCGGGGGCGCGGGCGCACGGCTCACGGATTCTGAATCGGGTGAAGTGCTCGAGCGCATCCTCACGCCCGGCGTGGTGGACCAGTACCTCGCCCGGCTGAAGGCGCACGTCTCGCTCTGGCAGGGTGCGGCCCGACGCGTCCGCGCAAGCTGGAGCCAGGCCTCGGCCGAGTTCACCCTCGACGCCCTGGCCCGCCGCGAGCTGAACGAGCTCGTGGAGGTCGCATGACGCTCGAGCGCCGAAACCGCCGAAACCGCATCAACTGCGACAACTGTCTCCCTCTCCCCTGCGGGGGAGAGGGTCGGGGAGAGGGCTTGCCATGACGCTCGGCTTCCCCCTGGGCCTGCTGGCGCTGGCCGCCGTACCCGCACTGGTCGCCGCCTACTTCCTGCGCCGCCGCCAGCCCCCGCGCACGGTCTCCGCCCTCTTTCTCTGGCGAACACCCGATCAACGCGCCGAAGCCGGTCCTCGCCTGAACCGCTTCTCCCGCGAGAGCTCCCTCGCGCTCGAGATCCTCGCGGTGGTCTTCGCCGCACTCTTCCTCTCCGACGTGCGCTGCGGGCAGGCCGCGAACCAGCAGCACGTGGTGATCGTCCTCGACGGCAGCCTCTCCATGAACGCCCGCGTCGGCGGCAGCACGGCGACCGAACGCGCGAAGACCGAGATCGCCCGCATCGCGAGGCAGGAGAACGCCGGAGTCCTCACCCTCATCGAGACTGGCGTGAAGCCCACCCTGATCGCCGGCCCGCAACAAGAACGCGACCGCGCCCTCTCCGCGCTCGAACGCTGGACCCCCGCTCAGCCCGCACACGACCTCACGCCCGCGTTGACGCTGGCACGCGAGCTCTCCGGCGCAGGCGAACACCGCATCTTCTTCCTCACCGACGGGCCAGTAGGAGACGCCGTCGCCATTCCTTCTCAGGTCGAAGGCCGTTCCGTCGGCAAACAAGCGAACAACCTCGCCTTCCTCTCCGCCCAGCGGCGCGATGAAGACGGCAAAGCGCAGGTCACGGTGCGGGTGGGCAACTTCAGCGACACGCCCCAGAACGTCGAGGTGCGTTTCAGCGCAGCCGACGACGCGCCGCAGAAGCAGCAGGTGAAGCTCCAGCCGTCCGGCACCGCGGTGTTACGAGTGGGTTTCAAGACCTCGCAGCCCATCACGGTGACGTTGCCTGACGACGCGCTCGGTGAAGACGGTCACCTCACGCTGCTGCCTTCGCCCCTGGCCGACGTGACGGTCAGTCTGCTCGAGGGCATCGATGCCGCAGGTCAGCAGGCGCTGCGGCGGTTTCTCTCCGTCGCGCCCGGGGTGAAGTTGAGCGTGCCGTCGTTGCTCACCTTCGGTCCTCCTGGCAGCACCGCGGGCGTGACACTCGGTGCGAAGCCGCCGCTCAAGTCGTTCGTGGGGCCGTTCTTCGCGCAGAAGGGCAACACGCTGCTCGATGACGTGCAGCTCGGCGGCGTGGTGTGGACGGCCGGTGTGAATCCCCCCGGGCGGGTGCTGATGAGTGCCGGTGAAGTGGTGCTGATCAGTGAAGACGACGACGGCGTGGTTCACCTGAACCTCGACATCGGCCGCAGCAACGTTCAGCGCACGGTGGCGTGGCCGGTGTTGCTGAGCAACCTGGTGCGGCAGAGCCGGCTCTCCACGCCGGGCTTCCCGCGCAAGCACCTCATGCTGGGTGAAGACACGCCGCTGGTGGCCAGCCCCGGCTCGACCTGGGAGTTGATCGCGCCCGATGGGCAGTCACGTCACGTGATGGGAAGTGGCGTGCTGACCTTGCCGCCGCTCAACGCTTCGGGCCAATGGAAGCTGGAGAAGGACGGTGAGCCGTTCGATGCGTTGGTGGTGTTGCCGCTCGATCCACGTGAGTCTGATTTGCGCACCCGCGGCGCGTGGGAAGTGATTCCGGCGCGCCCGCAGGCGTTCGCGTCGTTCGCCACCGCGCACCCCCGCCCGTGGTGGCCGATCCTGGTGGTGCTCGCGCTGGTGCTGCTCGACTTCTGGCTCACCGCCGCACCGAGACGGAAAGAGGCGACCACGTGATCCGTTCCTCCCGACCAGGGACCGGCTTCGCCGGCGATTTCCTCCGCAGGAACAGACGCACACCGTTCGCATCGAGCGCAGTCGAGATGCCACCTCCGCTTCGTGCGGCAAGTGACCCCTCGACTCCGCTCGGGGGGGCCGGTGTGTGCTGTTCCTTAGGAGAGCAGTCGCGGCAGGTGGCCTCTCGACTGCTCTCGGGGCGAACGGTGGGCTGTTCCTCAGGAGCGCGGCGATGAACCTCGTCGCTCCTCAGGCGTTGCTGCTGCTCTTGCCGCTTGGCCTGTTCCTCTATTTCACCGCGCGCATTCACGGCCCGCCGATGTGGCTGCGCGTGGCGCTGGTCTCGTTGCTGGTGCTCGCGCTGGCCCGGCCCGAGTTCAGGTTGCGCAGTGCAGGCAGCGACGTGGTGGTGATCGTCGATCGTTCGCGTTCGATGCCCCCGCGGGGTGAAGCGAGCGCAGAAGAGTTGATCCGCCTGCTCGAGCCTCAACGAAGGCCGGGTGATCGCCTGGGGGTGATTTCCTTCGGCCGCGATCCCCGCATCGAGATGGCGCTCTCCACCGACGGCCGGTTCCCCGGCTTCAACGCAGCCATCGACGGAGAAGCGAGCAACCTCTCGGCCGCCCTCGACGCCGCTGGCGAGCTCATCCCCTCCGAACGAAGCGGGCGGGTGCTGGTGCTCTCCGACGGCCGTGCGACGGGCCTCGATGCCCGCGCCGCCGCCCGTCGCCTGACTTCACGTGGTGTGCCCGTCGACGTGCGCTTCATCGGCCGTGAAGAAGTCTCGATGGACGTGGCGGTCACCTCGCTCGTGGTGCCGCCCACCGTCGCCGCGAAGGAGCCGTTTCTTCTCACGGCCACCCTGAAGGCCACCTCGCCCGCGAAGACCCGCCTCACCCTGCTGCGCAACGGCCGCCCGCTGGTGAAGACCGAACGTGACCTGCCCGTGGGCGCGACGGTGCTCACCTTCCGCGATCTCGTCGACGCTCCGGGTCTCGCCTCCTACGAGCTGCGCGCCGACACCGCCGACGACGGCGTGGTGGAGAACGACATCGGCCGTGCCGTGGTGCGCGTCGAAGGCCCCCCGCGCGTGTTGCTCTTCACCGACAAACCGAAAGGCACGCTGGCCAAAGTGCTCACCGACGCGAACTTCGCGCTCGAGGTACGCGCCCCGGGCCCGCTCACCATGGAGCAGCTCGAAGGGGTCGGCGCCGTGGTGCTCGAAGACGTCGAGGCGGGTCGTCTCAGTGAAGACGGTCTCCACGTGCTCGCGCAGTTCGTCAAAGAAGCGGGCGGCGGTTTGGTGATGACGGGCGGCAAACACAGCTTTGGCGAAGGCGGCTACCGCAAGTCACCCGTCGAAGATCTGCTCCCCGTGTCGCTCGAGGTGCGTGAAGAGCAGCGCAAGGCCGCCATCGCGATGGCCATCATCATGGACTGCAGCTGCTCGATGGGCGCCCGCGTGCCCGACGGCCGCACCAAGATGGAGCTCGCGGCCGAAGGTGTGGTCGGCGCGCTGCAGCTGCTCAACCCCCGCGACGAAGCGTCGGTGGCGATGGTCGACACCGAGACCCATCAGATCTTCCCCATGAGCCCCGTGGCCGGCGGGCTGCCGCTCGACAAGGTGGCCAAGGGTTTCTCGGGCGGTGGCGGCATCTTCGTGGGCGAAGGCCTGCGCTCGGCGAAGAAGCAGATCCTCGCGTCGAACAAGGAGACGCGGCACGTGCTGCTCTTCTCCGACGCGGCCGACTCCGAAGAGCCCGACGACTACGAGAAGACCATCGCTGACCTGGTGCGCGAGAACGTGACCGTGTCGGTGATCGGCATGGGCACGCGCGCCGACCCCGACGCCAAGCTGCTCGAAGAGGTCGCGCGCCGCGGCAACGGCCGCATCTACTTCGCCGAAGACGTGCTCAGCCTGCCGCGCATCTTCAGCCAGGAGACCATCGCGGTCGCGCGCTCCACCTTCGTGGAGGAGAAGACGGCCTGCAAAGTGGGGCCGGATCTCGCGCAGCTGGGCAAGTTGCCCACCGCCGATGCGCCGACTTTGGGTGGCTACAACCTGACGTACTTGAAGCCGCTGGCCAGCGTGGGCCTGCGCACCACCGACACCAACGACGCGCCGCTGCTGAGCATGTGGCCGCGCGGCGCGGGCCGGGTGGGCGCGTTGATGGCCGAGGTCGACGGGCCGTTCACCGGCGAGTTCCGCCAGTGGAGCGGGCAACGCGCGCTCATCACCCAGTTGGTGCGGTGGACCATGCCGCCGCTCGCGCTGCAGCTCGACGCAGTGGCGCGGGCGCAGCTCACCGGCAGCGATCTCCACGTCACGCTCGACTTCGATCCGCTCGCACCGCCGCCTTCGGGCACGCCGACCCTGGTGTTGTTGTCGGGTGACGCGAAGCAGAAGCCGCTCGAGCTGCCCATGCGCTGGGAAGACGAAGATCGGGTCGGGGCTCACTTCGTGTTGCCCGGCAGCGGCACCTGGCATCCGGTGGTGCGGTTGGGTGATCGGCTCTTCCGCGCGCCTCCCGTCACGCTGCCCTGGGCACCCGAGTTCGAGCCCGCGCCGGTCAGCGAGGGGAAGGACCTGCTCTCGTCGGTCGCAAAGGCGGGCGGCGGGATCATCCGCATCGCGATGGTCGGCCTGTTCAAAGACGCGGTGGAGTCGGAGGCCGCCATTCCGCTTGCTCCGGCGATCCTCGCGTTCTGTGTGTTGTTGCTGGTCTCGGAGGTGTTCGTGCGCCGGTTCTTGTCGGGGCCCCGGTTGCGTCGGCGCTCTCGGCCGGTTGCGGTGGCGGCGGCGGTGGTGGTAACGGCTCCTGCTCGCACCGTCTCTTCGCCTTCGGTCGCAGCGGCTTCCCCTGAGAAGCCAGCTGATCAGCCTCCTCCTGCCAAGCCCAGCGCTCCGTCGATGCAGGACGCGTTGTCGGCCGCTCGTGACAAGGCTCGCAAGCGTACCGGCCGCTAGTCCCTCACCCTGACCCTCTCCCGAAGGGAGAGGGGATCACTTCTTCAGGGACTGAAGCTCGCGGTCGATCTCCTTCACGCCCTGCGTCAGGCCCGCCGCCTCGAACGCCGCGCGAAGCTCCGTCCACCGCTTCTGAGGATCGAGGCCCGTCGCCCGCATCAACTTCGCCAGGCAATGCGGGCACGGTTCCAACGGCCGTGAATCCGATTCTTCCTGGTGGTTGCACCCATTCATCGGGCACTCCCACGCCACGCAGTGCTGCAGCTGAAACATGTGACCGATCTCATGCATCGCCGTGCCGTACGAACGTTTGAGCACCAGCTCCTTCTCGAGCTCCAGATCGCCCGTACGCGCGAGGCTCATCACGCCCACGCGCTGATCGTACGAAGCCTCACCGAACACGAAATTCCACGTGGGGTCCGGGTACAGGTCGACCGTGGTGATCGCCATCACCGCCGCGGCATCGTCAGGCCGCAGCTTCAAGAGCGCCGCGAGAATGTCCTGGGTCAACCACTGCGGCCCGAAGTCGTTCTTCCGCTCCGACTTCCCGGCGATCGCACGATCGAGCGCGGGCAAACGCTTCACCTTCAACTGAAAGTGCGCCGCCAACAACGGCTCCAACAGATCCATCACCCTGGCACCGGCTTCGCTGGCCTGCAGCTCACCGGTAGGCACCAGGTAGATGGTGCGCCCGGCCACCGGCTGGCAATCGGCCTGGTGCCCCGCCAGCGACTGACCGTCTTCAGGATGTTCGGTGAGCCAGTCACCTTCTTGCGAAGGCAGCTTGGGCTGGGCGACCTTCGTGAGCGCGGTGAGCCCCTCCGGCAACGCCTCGGCCCGCAAGACCTCTTCGCGGCTCAACCGGGGCTTGGCGGCGGTCGCAGGCACGGCGCGAGGGGGCGGTGGGGTGGTCGCGAGCATGCCCACCACGATGATCCCGCCGACCAGCACGGCGCTGACCGCGAGAATCCGGCCCATCAGCTGCGGCGGCGTCGCAGAGCGAGGAACACGGCGCCGGCAGCCACCAGCGCGGCAGGTGCCGAGGTGCAGCCCACGTTCTTCGGCTTGACCGGCACGCACCGGGCCCCCACACACGCGAAGCCCTGGCTGCAGTCTTTGGACTCCAGACAGGGGCCGCCTTGAGGGTCGTTCTCCTCGGTCATGCCCTCCGCGCTGCCGCCCTCGACCGAGCCGTCGGGCAGGCCGGAGTCAGGCAGATCCTGCGCCCATCCCGGCGTAGACACTCCCAGCAGAAGTACGAAGAGGCAGGTTCGCATGACGCGTTTGCTTTGGAGCAGTCGCCGCAGAGGCTAACGTGACCGACGGTATGTCGCCCACCATTCTCGTCGTCGACGACAACAAGGAACTGGTGGCGTTGCTCACGTCGCTCTTCGAGGAGGCGGGCTACGCCGTTCTCGGGGCCAGCAAGGGCAAACCGGCCGTCGAGCTCATCAAAACCGAGCCCATCGCGGTCGCCATCATCGACGTGCTGCTTCCCGACATGATGGGGTACCACGTCGGCGAAGGGCTGCGCGCCGGCAAACCCGGGCTTCCCCTGCTGTTCATGAGCGGCGTCTTCAAGGGCAGCAAACACTCCAACGAGGCGCTCACCCGCTTCCCCGGCTCCAAGTTCTTCGAAAAACCCTTCGACGCCAAGCAGCTGCTCGAGGCGGTGAAGGTGCTCGCGCCCGTCACGCGCCCGGCGGTGTCCACCCAGCCCGTCGATGAACCCTTCGACGTCGAGCTCGACATCGACGTCGACGATGAAGGTGAAGCGATGGAGCTGACCGGGAAGATCCGCGTCACCGGTGGCGGCAACATCACCGCCGAGCTCCAGGGCGAGAAGCTCACCGCGCAGAAACACATCGCCGGTCCCGTCTCCGGCACCCGCCCTCCGCCCACCAGCGCGCCCAGCCAGGAGCTCGATCCCAAACGGCTCTCCCGTCAAGGCGAGCTGCGCGACAACCTGCCCGGGCTGATCAGCGCCTTCTACCTCTCGCGCGAAACCGGCGAGCTGTACGTGCAGAAGGGCAAGGTGAAGAAGGTCGTCTATTTCGAAGGGGGTCAGCCCGTCTTCGCGCTGAGCAACCTCGCCGCGGACAGGTTCGGTCAGTTCCTCGTGCGCGTGGGGAAGATCAAACCCGACCAGCTGCAAGACGCCGCCGTGGTGGCCGCCCAGAGCAAACGCCGCACCGGCGACATCCTGGTGGAGCGCGGCCTGCTCAAGGACACCGAGCGGCTCTATTACGTAGGGCAGCAGGTGAAGGCGATCATCTACAGCCTCTTCGGTTGGGAAGAGGGTCAGTTCACCGTCGCCTTCCGCGAGAAGGCGCGCTCCGAGAGCATCAAGCTCGATCTCTTCCCCGGCAATCTCACGATTCGCGGCGTGAAGAAGCTCTACAAGCCCGATCGCCTGACCCGCATCGTGCGGCCTGAAGATCGCCTCATCCCCAGCCAGCAGCCCGCCTATCAGCTGCACGAGCTCGAGCTGGAGAAGTGGGAAGCGCAGTTGCTGCCGCGCGTCGACGGCACCCGCACCAACGCTGAACTGCTGGCGATTGCGGGCAAGCCCGAACACCAGGTCAAAGCGTTCCTCGCGGCGATGCTGGGGGTGCAGATCCTCGAAGCACGCGAGGCCTGATTTTCTGGGCGGGAGTTACGCCGCGTCTTTCGACAAGAAGACCTTGAGCGCTTCGCGATCGCGCACGTTCGTGTCGATGCCTTCGAAGCTCACGCCCAGGCCCTTCGAGTGGCCCTTCGTATCGCGATCGATGCGCGCGACGCTGCCGACCAGGGTGCAGTAGCGAGGGCCATCGGGGAAGGGGAGCGCCAGGGCCACCCGCACCGGCGTGCCCGCGCGCGCTGGCTCCTTGGTCTTCAGGTACAGCCCGCCTTCGGAGAGATCAGCGATGGCGTCGCGCACGAATCGATTGCCAATGCGGCAATGAGCGGTGAGCGCGACTTCGATTCGCGGATACGTGCGTTTGTCCCGGCCCTGATTCCCACTCGGCATTCGACCTCCGGCCCACAGTCAGCGCTTGCGGAGGGAAAGGTGCGCGATGTGCCCACCTCTTGTCAATCCACCGGCCGAAGGTTGTCGCTCAGGTAACGCTTTTAAGCGTTAACGCAGTGCGGCGAAGCCCTCAGCTATCGATCGAAATGCTCTGGACCGCGTGGCGGAAGATGAAGATCCGCTCGGTATTGGTGCGGTTGTCAGCGGGCACCACGAAGAAGCCCGCGGTGGCGCCCTTGTGATCCTTCGAGAAGCCCGCGACCTGCCGGCCATCTTTGAAGGTGACCCGCACCTTGTTGCCCTCGGTCGACGGCGCGCGTGCACCGGGGGCGAGCATGAAGAACAGCGCTTTGACGCGCTCGCGGGGCAAGGTCTCGGTGCCACTGGTCGCGAGGTGGAGCACCAGCTGCGGCTCACCCAGCTTGGCGTCTTTGATCGCGCCGCGTTTCACCTGGCCTTCGACCGTGTGGAGGATCACCCGATGTTCACCGGGCACGAACACCGGCTGCACGTTGGCGCCGGACAGGACACCGGCCGTGCCTCCCGCGGTGCCAGGGCCAGCGACCGGCACGGCTGACTGCGTGACGGAGGTCCGCGGGGCGGCCACGGGAAGCGGCGACTGAAAGACCGAGGTGGACGGCGCGGTGACGGGGACCGCCACGCGCGTCTCTGCGCCCAGCGGCGGTACCACGCGGGCCTGAGGCGGCGGGCGCACGGCCATCGGTGGCGGCGCGGGCGCGACGGGCACGGGGGAGGGCTGCGAGACGGCCACGCCCCACGAGTCGGCGGGCTCGGGCGAAGGCACGGGATCCTCTTCTTCGAGAACCATGCCCTGAATCACATCGCCGTCGTCGTCGCCTTCGAGCGAAAGCGAGCTGCGATCGTCAGACCACGCTTCGCCCGTACCGGTGAGCTGCGAGTTGTCGATGAAGGCGGAGTTGTTCGCGAGCTCGATCTTGCCGTCGTCGATCGAAGACGGGCCCGTCTCAGGCACGTTGGTAGCGAGCGCGGCGGCAGAAGCCGACTCGACTACGAACTCACCGAGGTCGGCTTCGAGCGAGACCTCTTCGGCCACCGCGACGCCGGTGAGGAAGTCGGCGGGCGAAGCGAGCTCGACCGCATCGGAAGGGGAACCCGCGAGCACGGGGTCTGCTTCGCCGTTGTCCCACGCGGCGCCGAAGACCGAAGTGTCGGCTTTGGTTTCGACGGGGTCGGGCTCAGCCCAGCTCGCCACCGGGGGCGGCGGCGCCGGCCGTGCAAAGGTCGGAATGCGAGGCGCTGATTCCGGGGCCATCGCCAGCATGTCGAAGGCCGAACCACCGCTCGCGAGAGAGACGGGGGCGATCTCTGCTTCGACCGGCTCGAGCGTCGCTTCGAGGATCATCTCCTCAGGCTCGGGCTCGGTGTGCGGGGCTCCCTCGATGGTCGCAGGCGAAGAGTCGCCCACGATCGGCACGTCGTCCCACGAGGAAGACGACGAGGGCGTAGGCTCGGCGGCGATGGCCTGTGCCATCCGATCGATCTCTTCGCTCCCCTGCTCTGCGAAAGCGGGAATGGGAGGCGCCGAGATCTCTGCTGCAGCGAGGGCCCGACTGTTCTCCGACGCGCGCAGCTGCCTTTCGCGGGCGTGAAGTTCTTCCTCCTGGTCGGCTTCAGCGCGACGGCGGCGCGACTCGCTTTCCTGGGCATCCCAGGCCTGAACGGAAGAGGGTGTCGGCGCGTACTGGGGCGCGACGACGACGGACGGAGCTTCGGTCGCTGCGACTTCGATCGGAGCGTCCCATGACTGAACCGGAGGGGCGGGCGGGGCTTCGGTCGCTGCGATCTCGATCGGAGCGTCCCACGACTGAACCGGGGACTCGGGCGCGACGACGACAGATGGCGCCGCGACCTCAATCGGAGCGTCCCACGACTGAACCGGAGGGGCGGGCGGGGCTTCGGTCGCTGCGACCTCGATTGGAGCGTCCCACGACTGAAATGGGAGCTCGGGCGCGACGACGACGGACGGCGCTTCGGTCGCTGCGATCTCGACAGGAGCGTCCCACGACTGAACTGGGAGCTCGGGCGCGACGACGACGGACGGCGCTTCGGTCGCTGCGAACTCGACTGGAGCGTCCCACGACTGAACAGGGAGATCGGGCGCGACGACGACGGACGGCGCTTCAGTCGCTGCGATCTCGACCGGAGCGTCCCAGGACTGCGCAGGAGCTCCGGGCGCCGCGACGTCGACCGGAGCGTCCCACGACTGCGCGGGAGCTGAGGGCGCTTCCACTTCAACGGGCGCGTCCCACGACTGCGCGTGAGCTACGGGCGCATCCCACGACTGCGCGGGAACTTCGGGTGCGACGACGACGGAAGGTGCTTCGGTCGCAGCGACTTCGACCGGAGTGTTCCACGACTGCGCGGGCGCTTCAGGCGCTGCGATTTCAACGGGCGCGTCCCACGACTGCATGGGCGCTTCGGGCGCAGCGACTTCGACCGGAGTGTTCCACGCCTGCGCGGGTGCTTCAGGCGCTGCGATTTCAACGGGCGCGGCCCACGACTGCGCGGGCGTTTCGGGCGCAGCGACTTCGACCGGAGCGTTCCACGACTGCGCGGGCGCTTCGGGCGCAGCGATTTCTACGGGCGCGTCCCATGACTGCGCGGGCGCTTCGGGGGCAGCGACTTCGGCCGGAGAGATCAAAGACAGATCCTACGCAACAGGCGCAGCCACAACGACAAAAGAGTAAAAAGAAACACAAAAACAAAAAAAAACAACAAAAACAAAAAAATAAAAAAAAAAAAAAAAAATAAAAAAAA
>JANODF010000347.1:0-6247 GCA_031412555.1 Archangium sp.
GTCCCCCGCTTCATCCCGCCTCAAAGAGCCGCATCACCCTCGCCGAATTCCGGCTCGCAGGCTTACGCCCGGATGTCGCGTCGTGAGATTCGCACCGGCTACTTCCGTGTGCTCTGCCGATCGCGGATCAAGTCTGACCCCAACCCTCTCCCCGGAGGGGAGAGGGAGACCGTCAGCGCACGTCCCAATTCAGCGCGATGGGCACCCGCACCTCGAGATCCACGTGCCGCGGGAAGGTCATGCCCTTCACCGCGCTCTGAATGCACTTCGAGACCGACGTGCCCTCGAGGTCCGTGCTCACGCTCGACACCCGCCCGGTGCTGGCGATCGCGAAGGTCACCTTGAGCGTGCCCTGCGCCGCCGGCAACTCAGGCTTGTTCTCCTTGAAGCACTTCTGAAAGCGCCCCTTGTTCTGAGAGATCCCCTTCTGAACCATCGCCGTGGTGAGCGTCACCGGCTTCTGTGACTTCACCACGGCCATCGGCTCAGGCACGCCCGCGTCGATCACCACCTCGGCGAGCCCCGCGTCGATCACCAGCACCTCGGGAACGCCCGCGTCGATCACCGGCGCCACCACCGCCGGCGGCGTGAGGATCGGCACCGGCGCGGGCGTCATCGCCTTCATCGCCAGCACCGTTCCCGCGATGCCCACCACCAGCGCCGCGGCCATCAACAACCTCAGCCGAAGGGCCTGGGCCCGCTTCGCCGTCTGCACCGTCAACGGCGCGCCGATGGCGTTGGTGCGCTCGGAGATGTCGATCGTGACATCGTTGACGGCCGTCTTGAGCGCCATCGGGTTGCTGCGCCCGGGAATGTCGACGCCACGATGGGCCAGCTCATCGAGCGACTCGATGCGCATCTTCGACTTCACGCGCTCGGGGCCGAAAAGACCGGTCATGAAGTGCGTGAGCGCCTGCCCACCCGTCGACGAGGTGGTCGCGCCCACGTACCGCTCGATGTCCTGCGCGAAGGCGAGCGCCGAGGGGTAGCGGTGCTCCGGCTCCTGGGCCATCGCCCTGGTGACGATCTGCTCGACCTCCAGCGGGAGATCCGGCCGCAGGCCCCGGAGCGGCTGGTACTCCCCACCCAGCACCGCCTTGAGCACCGCGAGATCCGTGTCGCGCGCGAAAGGCCGCACCCCGGTCAACGCCTCATAGAGCGAGACGCCGAGCGAGAAGATGTCGCTGCGGCGATCGATCGCATCACCACGCGCCTGCTCGGGCGACATGTACTGGTACTTGCCCTTCACCACGCCCGCGCCCGTCGAGGTGACGCGCGACTCGGCCTTGGCGATGCCGAAGTCGAGCACCTTCACCTGGCCGCCGTACGTCACGAAGATGTTCGAAGGCGAGATGTCGCGGTGCACCAGGCGCATCGGCACGCCCTTGGGATCCACCGCCTCGTGCGCGAAGTGCAGGCCGATCGCCGCTTCGGTGAACACGCGCAGCAAGATGCCTACCGGCGCGTGGTGACCGCGGCGTTTTTCCGTGCGCAACACCGTCGCGAGGTCTTCCCCCGCGAGGTACTCCATGCAGATGAAGTAGCAGCCGTCGGCAAAGCCGAGATCGCTGATCTGCACGATGTTCGAGTGCGTGAGCGACGCGGCGAGGCGCGCTTCGTCGAGGAACATGCTGACGAAGTCGGAGGCCGCCGAGAGATGCGGCAGCATGCGCTTGATCACCACGTTCTTCTCGAAGCCCTCCACGCCCAGCTGCTTGGCCAGGAAGATCTCGGCCATGCCGCCTTCAGCCAGCTTCTTGATCAGGAAGTATTTGCCGTAAGCCTTCACGGCCATCTCCCCGATCGCCATGCGCGCTTCGGGGTTGCTCGGGCGGGGATCGTCGATGTCGCTCAACGCGCCCTCACGGTTCGAACGGTGTAGCTCTCAGCCCCGTTGTGCAGGAGCCGGAAGACGACGCGCCCACCCGCCGCGGGGCTGACGCTGGTGTCGAAACGGGCCTGGCCATCGAGCGTGACGCTCTTGCCGTTGATGAACAGCTTGCTGCCCACCGGCGCGATGCCCACCGCGTTGACGGACTTGCCGCCTGCATCGCCATTGCGAGGCGTCTTGATGGAGAGCGCAGCGACGGCGTTGTCGAACACCATGTGCAGCTTGTTCATGCGCCCGCCCTTCAGCTCGGCGCCCTTCGCGTCGAGGGGCGTCACCGACCACAGATACTTGCCCTCGAGCAGCGTGTTCTCCGGGAGCGCCACCTGCGTGTCCGTCACCACGCGCTCCGCCACCGGGCTCGACAGCTGACCTTCCCGATACACCTTCACACCGTACTTCGCGGCGGCTTCGGCCTTCGACCAGGTGAACGTGACGACAGGCGGCTTGTCCTTGTCCTGGAAAAAAATGGTGGTCGTCTCTGCACCTTCGGGGACCACGTTCTTCAGGCGAGAGAGATCGACGGAGCGGGGCTCTGCGGCGAACGAGGCGCTGCCCCGGGTGTGCTCGAGCTCGCCCTTGAACACCCGCCAGTACCAGGCGCCCTTCGCCGGCGCGGGCATGGTGAAGAAGTTGTCGTGCACCACGCCGTCGCGCACCACGCTGGTGAACGAAGGATCCTGAGAGAGTTCGACCCGCCACGAGGTCTCCGCCGCGCCGTCGTCGTCCCAGGTGACCGAGACCTGCTTCAAGTTCTGGTGAAAGACGCGCAGCCCGGTGCGTGAGGGCAACACCACGCCTTCGCGGCTCGCCGCGCGCACCGCGGGCGCTCCCTTGAGCGGAACGCTGGCCGACTGGCCGCCCGGCACCACCAGCGCAGGCTCACCTTCGCGCTCGATCGCGAGGTCACCGGCGAGCGCTTCGATGTCGAACCCGGTGCCCGTGCGGCGGAGGGAATATTGCCCGCCCAGATCGCTCACCAGGGTCAAACCGCCCGCGACCGCCACGCGCGTCGACTGGCCTTTCGGAGCCGAGACTTCGAGCTCACCCTTCTTCACGTCGAGCGAAGTGGCTTCTTTGCCCGGCCCCCTGCGCGTCTCCACGATGCCCACTTCAGCGCCCTTGAGCAGCGCGAGGCGCGTCAGTGAACCTTCGGGGGCGAGGCTGAGGCGCCCCTCTTTGACCCGCACCACGTCGCCGGCCTTCAAGGAGGGCAGCTTCTTCGGGTTGATCGGCACGAACGCCTTTGCGTCTTTCGCCTTGAACTCACCCTTGCCGGTCGTGGCCACCACCGTCAGCTCGATCTCCGGCAGTTCCCGCGCGGCGCCCAGCAGGCCCTTCTTGCCCGCGCCCAGCCTGGTGATTTCGCCCGACCTGGAGACCAGCTCGATCTCGCCCAGCTTCACCTCGACGTCGGCCGACGAGTCGTCGACCCGCATCGACAGCTCGGCCGAGCCGACGCGCGTCAAACCAAACGGCGTGGAGATGGTGAGCAACACCTCGCCCTCTTCCGGGCCGGGTTTCGCCTTTCCCTCGGCCGCCTTCACGCGCGTGAGCACCAGGCCGCGCGCCACGTTCAACATCACGCCCGAACCATCGAGGCCCAGCTCGTAGCGGCCTTCAGCGCCCAGCTCGACCACCCGGTCGCCTGAGAAACGCAGCTGGGCCGAGCTGTCTTCGCCCGTCTCGATGATGTCGCCGGCGAAGAGGGCTTCGGCTGCAGCAGGCCGGGTCTTGCCGTCACGCTCGAGGGTGACCGCGCCTTGCGGCCCTTCGAGCTGCCCCACACTTTTCTTCTGCGCGGCGGCGGGCGGGCCGGCATCGACCGCCGCCGGTTTGACGGGTGGATCGCCCCCGCACGCCGCGAAGGCACCCAGGGCACACACCAGCAGAGCGCGACGGGCGTTCACTTCGGAGCGAGATCCACGTTGAAGATGGCCTGATCCCCATCCCGCACGGTGACCGTCTTCGTCTGCGTGACGAAACGGGCCGCCGTGATGCGCACCGTGTACTTCCCGCCGGGGATTTGCACCGAGAACGACCCGTCCTCATCCGCTGCGATGGTCTGCTTGAGCTCCTTGATCTCCAGCTGCGCGACCACCGGCTTGCCACCGCGCGCGCTGCGCACCTGCCCACGCAACGTGGCCGGCACCCGCTTCTTCTCCGGCACCAGCGTCACCCTCAGCTCGCTCACCGTACCCGCCACCACCGAGGCGGCTTCTTCACCGGGCGTAAAGCCGGGCGCGGTGACCTTCACCGACAGGGGACCCGGCGGCAGGCCCTCGAGCATCAACACACCTGCGGCGCTCGTCGCCGTCGTCTTGCCGTTCAGCTCCACGCTGGCAGCCACCGGCGCTGCGCCGTCGAAGGAGATCACCTTGATCGAGAGGCCGCCGACCCTGGGCTTCTCTTTCACGAGCACCAGCTCCACCCGGCGATCTTCACCCGCGCCGAGGCTGACCTTCGATTCGCTCGAGACGTAGCCGGGCAACGACGCCGAAGCGATCAACTCGCCCGGTTCGACCTCAGCCAGCATCACCGAACCATCTTCGCCCGTGACCACGTCGCGCCGGCTGGGCCCTCCGGTGATCGCCACCGGCACGCCCACGAGCGGCCCCTGGTCGCCGCGCACCACGATCTTGAGACCGCCCGTGCGTGCCGACACTTCCACCTCGAGCTTCGGATCCTTCCACTGGAGATCGAGGGCCAGGCCCGCCCGCACCACGCTCTGGGTGGCGCTCAACGGAGAAGCGGTGTCGGTGGTGGTCAGCCCATCGCTGTGCCACTGGGCTTCGGCCAGCAGGCCCCACTTCAAGAAGCCGGTGCGAAAGAGCTGCACCCGGACGCCGCCGCCCGCCCCCACGCCTTGCGAGTTCACCGCGCGGCCCACGTTCGCGATCGCCAGGGGCACTTCGAAGCGGCCTTCGAGGGTGACCGGCCCCAGATCCACCAGGCCGCGCGCCGCCAATAAGACGCCGTGACGCTGCACGGTCGAGAAGGCAGGCGCGCTGACGGTGCCGAACACCGGCAGCTGCTGAAAGCTGTACGAGGCGGCGGCCTCCAGGCGAACCGGGCCCAGGCGCACCCGGCCGGTGGGGCCGACGTGGGCGCGCATCAAGGCGCCCGAGGTGACCGTGGTGCCGTTGTCGAGCAGGCTGAACGCCTCCCGTTGCACCCCCGCAGTCAGGCCGAGGTGGTCGCCCAGCAGAAACCAGAGCCAGCCAGTCATCGCGAGATCGTTGGGGCTGACCCCGGAGTAACTCAGGCCGGGGCCCGAATCGGTCTCGGTGCCGTTTCGCACCGCCACCCCGTAGCGAAGCCGCACCTGAGCCTGGTCGTCGGTCCATCGCGGGCGTACGGCCGACCCCGTGACAGAGGTCTGAGCGAGCGCGCTGATGGGAAGCAGCCAGATCACCGCGCAGGCGACGACATTCCGATGCACGGCGGGGAGACTAACCCCTCCGCCAAGGTGCAACGAGGAAATGACCGGTTACCCCCCAGTCACCGACACCGGAGCCCTCAGACCTGCCCATTGATGGCCAGCCCCCTGACACCACGGTGGTTTCTGGACTCGAAAGAGTGCACAACCGTGTACCCTCTGATAGGACCTCGCAACCGTTTGACAGGAGCACCTCCACCTCATGGCCACGCAGCTGGTGATGTACGAAGAGGAGTTCCACCGGATTAACGCGGTGTGCGACCGACTCACGAAGGACGCAAACGCGAAGGTGGTCTTTCTCGTCGATAAAAACGGTCAGCTGATCTCTGCGGCTGGCCAGACGCACAACATCGACACGACGTCGTTGGCCTCCCTGACTGCCGGCAACGTGGCGGCGATGGGCGGTCTCGCGAAGCTCATCGGAGAGAACGAGTTTCCCAACCAGTTCCATGAGGGCGCGCGAGACTCGCTCTACATGACGTTGGTGGGAGGCCGGGTGGTGCTGGTGGTCATCTTCGACAACCGCACCTCGCTGGGTCTCGTGCGCCTTCGCATCAAGAAGGCCTCCGACGAGCTCGAAAAGGTCTTCGCGGCGCTGGCGGCACGTGCCGCGGTCCCCGGAGCCGGCTCGCCGTTCGCCGAGATCTCCGACGCCGACATCGATAACCTCTTTAGCGAGTAAGGCAGCCCCGCGACCATGTCCTTCATCAACTACTCAAGCCGCGAGATCAACTGCAAGATCGTCTACTACGGCCCCGGTCTGTGCGGGAAGACGACGAACCTGCAGTACATCTACAACAAGACCAACCCCGAGACGAAGGGCAAGCTGATCTCGCTCTCCACCGAGACCGATCGCACGCTCTTCTTCGACTTCCTCCCTCTTTCGCTGGGTGAAATTCGCGGCTTCAAGACGCGTTTCC
>JANODF010000348.1:0-7517 GCA_031412555.1 Archangium sp.
CCTTCGCTCGCTGCGCTCGCTCCGGCGGACGTCACGACAACAACCACAACCGAAAGGACGCCTCACGACTACACTGACAACGACTACGACGACGGAGTGAGACGACACATCAACACCGTCCACGAAAGCGGATCAGGCCCATCGCGACCCCGTAGACCTTCTGCCACTGCCGGCCCCGATATTCGTCGCCATGGCATGGCTGGTCAGGCGCCGACGGCGCGTCGACCCAGCAAGTCGCTGAGCGTGGTCAGAGCCTGGCGCTGCTTGCTGGCCTCTATTCGGAGCCCGTACGCGCGACAGACGGCCTCCCACGCGTCGAGCTCAAGGTTGATGAGACGTCGCTCGGCCAGCGAGCGCGTGGGGATCAGCAGCTCGCCGCGGATCGATTCGATGAAGGCCGTCGCGAACTCACCTCGCTTCGCACCGAAGACCCCGCGCATCTCGTCGACGTACTCGTCGTAGTGCTCCAAGAAGTGCTCGTGCTTCGACATCACGCGGGTCAGCTCCGCGTGCCAGCGGAAGCGACGGGCCCCAGCACTCAGCTCGAGGAAGAACTGACCGTCACCTGGCTTCGTAGGCGTGAGCCACGCCTTCAGTCGGCTGACCGCCATCAGGGCCGGCACTCGCTCTCCCGCAGGATCCAGCAGCCGGAAGGTGCTCGAGCCGAGCCGCGTGTCGAACATCGAGGGGTCGAGCACCACCGCCTTCGTGGCGCCTTCGAAGCCGGCGACGCACATCCAGTGAAAGTGGCTGTCATCGTCGTCGTGAACGCTGGCGATGCACACGTTGCCTCTCGCGGCCGCCGCCTTCATGGCGTTCAGGCATGCCTCGGGGTTGTTCCTCCACGTACGAGTTCGCGCGGTGAGCCCGAGCTTATTCGCGGCGAGTTCGAGGTGCTTCTCGCCGTAGCCGCGGACCGCATGCCACCAGCGGTTGCCGATGAGCTCGCGGATCTCCTGCTCGCTGACCGCGATGCCCAGCAGGCACAGCGCGTATCGCAGCGATGCCGGGCCGCAGCTGGACCCGGTCTCTTGGGTTTCAAAGCTCATGGGTGGATCTCATGTGAGCCCCTCAAGTGCTGAGGCACGAGGGCGGGGTGGAGGGAAGGTGAGGGCAGTCTGAAGAACGTCGCTCTATGGTTGCCGTCATGGGCTGCATGGTGACGAGCGGTGGCAGACACTCGGCGGCGATCGTCGTTGTTCTCAGCTTTGTGCTCGTCGGATGCGTGCACGTGAAAACACCTGGCGAGCGCCTCGGTGGGGCCGGGGCGCTTCAAGCCGTCGGCGAGTACCAGCGGGCCCTCGATGAACTCCGTGCGTTGCAGCGGGAGACACCTGCTACCGACATCGTGATGCGCTCGGTGCTGCACCTTCGCGTCGCTGAGCTGTTGCTCCTCTTCAAACGGACAAAGGAGGCGGCGGCCGAAGCCCGAAGCGGGCTGGCTCTAGACCCGCGAGTTGACCCGTCGGATTGGTGGTCGAGGACTCTGGTGCTCCTTGATGACGGCAAGGTGCCCGAAGCCGCCGTTGCTCTTCGAAAGGCAGTGGGCACCGCTCGGGTCGACGTCACCGAGTTCGCGACCGCATCGTGGCTCGCTCCACTTCGATCCATGCCCGGCTACAGAACCATCGTCGCAGCGGTGCTGCTGAACGCGGGGCGAGTCGAAGAAGAACAGCTCCAGCTCTTGAACGCCGCTGGTGGGGTCAGCCTTCAGCCGCTCCAGGCCATCATCGCTGCGCCCGAAAGCGCTTCAGGCACGTGCTCGCTCGCCGTCGTGCAGCTCAGGGAGCCCTTCGCGTCCACGCAGCCGTCGACCCGCGTTGTGGGCGAGCTGGTTTCACCGCGGATCGAAGGCACGGGTGTCGAGTTCCGCAGAGAGACGGTCACGACCGAGGTCGACACAACCTTCAACGGTGGGGGCACGACCACGCACCGGTCTGGAAGTGGAGTGTTCTGGGGCAGCAGCTTGCTCTCGACCTGGGGTGTTTCGAACTCCACGATTCGAACAGAGGAGAGCGTGCCCACCACAACTCACTCGGTGCTCCTCAACCCGCAGGGCCTCTTCGCCGTCTACCAGTACGAAGGGCTCGACCAGGCCCTCTTGCAGAACCGGGTCGCCGTCATCTTCGCGTGCTTGCGCGAGGTCGGGCAGCTGCCGCGAGCCGGGCTTCAGCAGCACCGCGCACCGATTCTTGAGGTGGTCGCCTACACGCCCTTTGCCGCAGGCGGGCTGCCGATACGTCGGGCGGCGGGGGAGCCGGTGCTGGCTCAGTAGGCGCACCGGGCAATGAGAACGGACGACCAGCCGCGTGGTTACGCCACTTTGCGGGACGAAGGGAGTCGAACCGAATAGGGAATTGAGGTCGTAGTTAGGGGGCGAACCGGGCCCCCGCAAAGGTCGCAGGTTCAAATCGGGGTTCCGTTCCTTAATTGGGCGGGACCCCGAGCCTTTTCCAGCAGCTGCAGCGACGCTGAGCCAACGCAGCTGAATTCAGCTCACCGTGAACTCAAGGTAGAGCAAGAGGTCGAGCAGCTTCCCGTCGTCGAGCGCGGAGCCAGCACTGGTTGGCGCCAGGCCTCCGGCCGCGTTCACCCTCAGCGAGTGAGTTCCGAGGAGATTCGATCGCAGGGCCACCGGCGCCTCCTGCGTGGCCAGGCCGCCGAACGCCGCATTCGGCGCGAACCCAGTGACCTGCGCGCCGTCGAGCGACAGTGAGAACGCTCCTACGCTGACGCCTTGCTTCGTCTTCGCGAGGAGCTTGAGCGACCGAATCGTCAGCGTCCTCCCTTGTCCGCGAAGAAACGCGGGGAAGATGCGCTCGCCGATCTCCAGCGATACCTGCGTTCCCAGCGGGCTCTGGAGCAGCCTGTTGAAGGTGCTCGAGTACTCGCTGCGCAGGCTCAGCACCCGCGCTCCTCCGTGCGTGCTCAGAACGTTGAGCACCGTGCCTTCGGTGGCGGCGTTGAGTGCCTCGACGGTGCTCCGGAACGTGCCGTCTTCCAGCGCCGTGTAACTGACCGAGAGGATGACGTCGCTGATGGTCTGGTAATCGAACTGACGGAAGCTCCGCGGCAACGTCAGCTTCCACCGGCTCACCGCGCCCGCACCCTCGAAGGGCATGTACCGCTCATCACGAAACGAGAGCTCGAAGACCCCCGCATCGTTCTGGGCGGTGCTGGTCGCGATCGAAACGGTCCTTCGCACGGGCTCCTCGATGAGGTGCGCTGCGCCGAGCCGCGGCTCCCTCCGCAGCCAGCTCCGCGTGAGCGTCAGGGTCGCGCTCACGTTGGTGTACGGCCCCGTGACGCTCGGAATGGTCACCCGCACCGCCCTGATGCGGCGCCGGTAGTGGCCGGGGTAGGCGAGATCGAACGCCAACTCCGGCACGTCGAACTCACACTCACCCGTCTCCTTGAGCTGCAGCAGTGCCGCCGGCGCCAGGTTCGCCAGCGAGAACGGCTGGTCCAGCTCCAGTGACCGGGTGTTGGTCTCGAGAAACCGTCTCTCGAGCGCCTGGAGATCGAGCAGCAGCTGGTCACCGGCGAGCAGCCCAGCCCGCTTCGTGTCCCAGGCAGATGCCCCCACCATCGGCGGCGGCTCCTCACCGCGCTCGAAACGAAAGGCCTGCTCGGCGAGGCCTGCCATGGCCAGTGCGTTGGACCACGAGCTCCGGTAGTTCCGCCCCAGCGTCGAGGCGAGCCAGGTGAAGAGCTCTGCCGTGGTGAACCGGCTGGAGAAGTATTCGAACGTCTCGTCGAGCTGCTCCAGGCTCTTCTGGTGCAGCTCGAGCGCGCGCTGGGCGAGCTCTACCCGGAGCTCGGCCGCTTTCTCCTGGCGATCGAGCGACTTCACCTCTCGATCCGCGAGCTCACGGGCCGTCGCCCAATCGCGGCGCCGCCGCTCGAAGCCCGCCTCGAGCCCCGCTGACGACGCCAGCGTGTCGCTCATGTTGGCCAGACTGATGGTCGCGCTGGCGAAGCGTGAGGCCGCGCCGCCCAGCGCCACGCCGCCGTACTTCAACGCGAACGGCGAGCCGAGGTCTGGCAACAGGCTGAAGACGCCGCCCAGAATCCCCAGCGTCGCCCCGACGCCCTGCAGCACCGACGAGGTGTGGCGCGCGACCTGCTGCGTTCGCTCCCACGGAGTGAGGTCCTCCGCCATCAAGCTGTCTTGCCGGTCACGCCGATACTCCGCCGTCTCGCGCTGCCGGCGGGTGGCCTCGAGCGTCTCGGTGGCGACGTCCAGCTCCCAGCGTCGCAGCTGCGTGGAGAGCTGCGCGAGGTGCTGCTGCTGCACCAGGCGCAGGCGGTTGAGCTCGTCGGCGTCTCGCCGCTCGATCGCCGCATACAGCGAGGTGCCGAAGGACTGGGCGGTCTGTGCCCAGGCGCGCGACTTCTCGATCAAGAAGCTGAAGCGATAGGGCGGGAGCGCCCCGCTCGTGAGGTTCATCACCTCTTCGAGCGAAAGCCCCGCCGCCTTCGCCTTCACCAGCAACCGCGGGTCGAGCTCCGGCGCGAACAACGCGGGAAGTCGGCGTACGCCATCGATGTCTTTGCAGTGGCGCAGGTTGAACAGCCGCTGCTCGAGGCGGGACCAGAGGTCGAGCAGCTCCTTGTTGACCGGCACGCAGAACAGCGCGCTGACCTGGCGAATGACGTCCCACTGCCAGTGCGCGGCGACCTTGTGCTCCAGACCGCGCAGCGCCGACGCCTGGAGTGCAAGGCCTCCCTCGACCTGCTGCCCTTTGCGGCTGGCGGCCTTCGGTTGAGACCAGCCCGTCGTCCGCAGCCGTGACCAGGCGTCCGCCTCGAAGCGCGCTGCAGCGACCGGCGGCGTCGACTGAACCGGTTCGTCGGCCTCTCGTGACGCCTCTGCTCCGTCGGAGACTCTCTGCTTCAGGTTGGACCGCTCCGCGCCGTCTCGACGGGCCTTCCGGGCGCGGGTGGTCTCGATCGCCGCGTGCACGTGCTCGAGGCTCATCGAATAGCTCGCAGTGATGTTGCTCTCTTCCAGTGAGGGCGTTTCGAGGTCAAGGGGGAGAACGACGCGAGCGCGCACTGGGCGAAGGCGCCAGAGGCTGACCTCGATCGAGTGTGCGTGATCATCTCGAACTCTCGGCCAGCGGCGCGCGACAAGAGGTCGTCTGGATCGTCGAGCGTGCCGGGGAGCACCCAGACTCGAGGAGCATCGGAACGCGAAAGGCGACCTGCGTCGGCTGGGCGGCCCCACGTTGCATCGTCACGCGGAACACGGTGCCCAGGTGAGGGCTTCGCTCCACCAGGAAATCGGTGAACCCGTCGCGCGCGCCTCTCGTCCTTCCGGCAACAGAGGCCGACGCTGTGACGAGATCATTCGCCGGTACCCTCTTCCACGATCGCCTCGCGCTTGGATCGCTTCGAAGGCGACTCACGTCGATCCCCGAGCCTTCGCCAGCGCGGCGTGGGACAGAACGTCGTCGAGTTGCTCGAGGCTGCCCGGCAACACCTCACACTCGAGAAGAAAAGGAACTCGCGCTGCGACCCGAGTCGGAGCAGCGGCCCCTCCGTGCACCGTCACGCGAAAGACGTTGCCCAGATGAGGGGTTCGCTCAACGGTGAAGTGGGTGAACCAATTGGTCGGGTTCGGCTCGACCACTTCAGCGTCGAACCCGACGCGATGAGGATCGTCGATCCACGGTCCCGCGAGTACGACGACGGCCTGACTCTCTGCCGCCTCAAAAAAGACGAGTGGGCCTTCTCCTCCTCTGGGCTCGACCTCGACCACGCGCGTCGCCTTCACCTCGAGCAACTCGACCTCACCCTGGGCCAGATCACGCAATCGCAGCTCTTCCGTCAGCTTTGACAGCGCAGAAGCACCGAAGAGACGCTCGATGGCTCGATCGAGGCATCGCGGGCGCATGCGCTCCAGCACTTCGCGCTCAGGCGCTGCCATTGGGCGGCGGACTCGACCGATCATGACCCTGCATTCCCATTCACCGCCGCCCCCGCATCACGAAGCTCACTGTGTTGGTCGAACTTCAGTGCTCACACCACTTCGTCAGGTTGGATTGAGCTCTCGGGCCCGCGAGCGAGGAGGCGCAGGTTCCCGACGTCGCCCACCGCATAGCGCGAACCGTCGCTGCACTCCACGCTGACGGCATCGCCGCGGGCTTCCCAGTGTTGCGGGCTCACGCCCGGAACGTAGATGACCCGAGCCGGTTTGTTCTCGCCGCCGATTCTCACCTCCACCTGGTCTCCTGGGCGCACGGGCTCGGTCGTGCCGGCGTAGGTCATGGGGCCTCTCGAGTGCCGCGTCACTCGATCCGGCGTCAGCGTGGCGAAGGTGCATTGCTCGAGCGCGGCGTCGAGTTCGCTGAAGGTGCCGGTCACGAGCTCGCAGCCGAGAACCAGAGGAGGGTCGCGCGTGGCTGAGACGTACACGGACGCAATCCTTCTCCCAGCGGTGAGCGCCAGGAGCAAACCGGAGTGCGGGGCCCGCGCGACGATGACAGGCCCGGCACCGTCACGAGAAGCGATGAGCTCTCCGCGGTTGGTTTCCGCGCAGCGCAGGACGGCGCTCCGCCGAAGCACGGCGATCTTTCCGTCTGGCTTCGACTGGAAGACGTGAATGGAGTCATCTTGAGCCTCGAGGAAGCCTGAAGCATCGGCGTCGATCGTGAGGACCTCCGTCATGCCCTCCTCGAAGTCGCGTGCGAGCGCCGCTTCGATCGCGTTCGCGAGATGAGCGCCGCGGACCCAGCGCTTGAACCATCGGCCCATCGGCCCTGAGCGTTCGCGTGCGAGCACCGCGCGCTCTTCCTGCTGCATCGGTCGGCGCATGGACGAGATCATTTGTCTTCAACCAGTTCCACGACCGCCTCGCCGGTTTTGTATGTGCCGTAGCCAACTGCTCCCGCCGAGCCGATCCCGAACAGCGTCGAGAGGAACGAACTCTTGCCCAGCATTCGGTTGAGGAACTGCGGTTGCGCCATCAGATTCCACCCCGCGTTGCCAATTCGCTGGAGGCCCTCTTGAGCGAAGGCATTGTTCGGGTACCACTGAGTGGGACCAGCTGCTCGGAACCAGCGTTGCTGAATGAAGGTGTGGCCTTGTTCCCAGGCGAGGCCGGGCAACTTCTTGAGCCAGGCACCGATGGGTGTCTTGCCCACCTGGACGTGCGCGACGGGGCTGGCGAAGAACCGGCGCAGCCGGATGGACAGCGCCAGTTTGACGCCCTGCTTTGCTTCAGCGAGCGACATGCGACCAACCCACTCGAAGAAGGGCCTGAGGGCCGACGCAACTCTGCGGATTCGCCCCAATAAAAATGAGCGTTTGACGGGAGGCAGACCTCCAAGGGCTCCCGCCCGACAGGAAAGTCGCCAATCGGGCCTCCGCAACTCAACAAAGACGCCCGCGAGCCGAAAGGTTTCGCGGGCGTCGTCGTGTCAGGGGGAGGCGATGGCCAGCGGCATTGGCGCGTCTCGGAGGCGGTCGGGGATCGCTCGTTGGCCTGCCAACACCTGGTCTGCCGCGCCTCC
>JANODF010000349.1:0-10156 GCA_031412555.1 Archangium sp.
CGCGAAGATCCTCGCGGAGCTGGTGGGCTTCGGCACCAACAGCGACGGCACCCACGTCACCAACCCCAACAGCTCGACCATGGCCAACGCCATGAGACTCGCGCTGGCCGACGCGAAGCTGCCCCCCGAGGCGATCGGCTACGTGAACGCGCACGGCACGGCCACGGCCCAGGGCGACGTGGCCGAATCGCACGCCACGCAGTCGGTGTTCGGTGAGCGCATGCCCATCAGCAGCTTGAAGAGCTACATGGGCCACACCCTGGGCGCCTGCGGAGCGCTGGAGGCGTGGATGACCATCGAGATGCAGCGCGAGAAGTGGATGGCGCCCACCTTGAACCTCGAGACCATCGACCCGAAGTGCGGCGCGCTCGACTACATCCGCGGCGATCACCGGGTGATCGACACCGAGTTCGTGATGACCAACAACTTCGCGTTCGGCGGTATCAACACCTCGCTCATCTTCCGAAGGTGGCCCTGACTGGCAGGTGGCGGTTCGGCGGGGTGACGCGCCTTGGCATACACTCGCGACATGTTGCCAAAGGTGAGAGGCACCCAGACCATCGCCGATTGGTCGGCGCAGCCTGAAGCGCGCGGCTTCGAGCTCGTCGATGGAAACTTGATCGAGAAGGCAAGCCCGTCGTCCGAGCATGGGGTCACTCAAACGCGGGTGGGGATTCAGGTCGGTGGCCCCTTCATGCGACGGCCGGGCGGCAAGTTCCCCGGAGGTTGGTGGATCGCCTCAGAGGTCGATGTGCTCCTGGGCGCTGACCTCTTCCGCCCTGACCTCATCGGCTGGCGTCGTGAGCGCGTGCCAGAAATCCCCCGGGACCGGCCAACCGAGGTGAGACCCGACTGGATCTGCGAGATCGTCTCGGAGTCGAACGCGGCACATGATCGGGTGGTGAAGATGCGCGCCTACCATCAGGCTCAGGTCCCGCACTACTGGTTGCTCGACCCGCTTGAACGCACTCTGGTGGTGATGCGCCACGCTGCCGGCGGTTACCTCAACGCACTTGCGGCGACGGCCGACGAACGCGTGCGCCCCGAGCCGTTCGATTCGATCGAGTTCCTCGTTGCGTCGTTCTTCGACGACGTCGATGACACCTGATGCGGCGGCATCAACACCTCGCTCATCTTCCGAAGGTGGCCCTGAGCGGCAGGTGGTAGAGCGTGGTCATGGCGCGCCACCTCCCTTTCGACGCTTCACCCACCCTGATGGCCGGCAGTGGGAAATTCGCCTGGTCGGCAGCGTGGTCGAGCTGCGCATCACCAGCGACGGCGAGACGGTCTCCCGGCAGCGCAAGTTCGACGCCCCCGTCCTGGGCGCCAACGATCTCGACGCGTCGGTGCGCGAGCAGCTGGCCGAAGGGTTCACCGAACACACGCCCCCCGACTGGAAACGCCGCCTCGACGAGCTGGTGACCTTCTGGGAGGCGGACGATGCCGGCTTCGACGCCGACGTGCTGCGCGCCCAGTTGATCGAAGGCGGCGAACCGCTCGCGAAAGAAGCGATCGAGAAGCTGACCTGGTGGGAGACCGGCCAGCCGAGAGATCCGAACCTGAGCCGGGCCTGGCTGCGCGAACACATCGACGGGGTGTTGCCCGCGGTGTTGCTGGCGCTGCGGTACCCCGATGCGCAGGTGCTCCTGCACGTCGACGCGTTGCTGGCCGAGATCAAAGAGCCCGGCGTGATCGAGTGCCTCTTGAGCATCGTGGAGCACCCCACGCCCAACGACGGTGATCGCCCCGCCTACATGCCGGTGGGCGCGCTGCTGGCGTTGGGGAAGCCCGACGAAGACACCGCCGGCCGCCTGGCCCATGCCCTCGATTCGGACGACTTCCGGGTGCGCGACGTGGCCGCGGCAGTACTGGCCGAGTTCTCCGAAGACGACGGGCTCTTCAACATCTTGTACCGGCGCCGCACGGTGGCCCGCGAATCAGACGGCATGTGCTGGGCGATGTTGCGCGCCGCCGAGGTCCGCCGCCCCACGGAGCTGCGCGACTTCCTCAAGTGGATGCAGAAGAGCCCGCGCTTCCGCACGCCGGGCTATGCCGAGCGCATCGGCAACGCGATGGCCAAGCTGAAGAACCGCTAACTTTTCGCCGACCGGGCGCAGACCGCAGGACTTGCGCCTGCCCTGACCGGGTTACCGAGGGGACACGCTGGCGTTCTCCTTGCTTCTGAGGAGATCCATGACGCTCCTCATTCGCGACGCGATGACGCGGTCGGTGCACACCATTGGCGCTTCCTTGACCCTGGCGGACGCTGCCCGGCTGATGAAGAAGCACAAGATTCGCCACCTGCCAGTGCTCGAGGGCAACGCGCTGGTGGGGCTCTTGAGCGATCGCGACGTGCAGGTGATCAGTTCGGTCTCGGAGATCGATCCCTCCTGCATCCTGGTGGAAGACGCGATGACCCAGGCCCCGTGGACGGTGCTGCCCACCACGCCGCTGGTCGAGGTCGCCACCGTGATGGCCGAGAAGAAGCTCGGCAGCGCGGTGGTGCTCGAGAACGACAAGGTGGTCGGCGTCTTCACCACCACCGACGGCATGCGGGTGCTGGGCGAGCTGCTCGCTCGCTGATCTCCCTCTCCCCCCCGGGGAGAGGGTTGGGGTGAGGGGCCGTGCTGCCCAACCCTCAAAATCGCGCGATCAACATCGAGCTGTCAGGCGCGCTGACCTGCGGCGGCGGAATGTCCTGCGAAGGCGGCTGGTACTGACGCGGCTGCTGTTGGTACGGCGTGCGCGGCTGAACGAGCTGCAGCTGCTGACGCAGGCTCTTGATCTCTTCGTCGATGCGTTGGCGATCGGCGATGCGCGTGAAGAGCAGCCACACGCCGACACCCGCGAGCGGCAGCCCGACGGCCAGGCCGATGACGCCGAGGATGAGCAGGGGGCTGAGCGCTCCGCCGAAGGGAATGGCCACGCTGACCACGAGGTAGAGGCCGCCGAGCAACGCGAGCCCGCCACCGGTCGAGACGAGCGCGATGCCCCCACCCAGACTGGGCCGCTGCTTCCTGAGCGCGTCGATGTCGACCTGGAGCTGCTGCGCCGAGACCTGCGCGTCACTGGGCATCATCAGGGGCGCGACCTGGGCCCGCGGCGGCGCGTCGTCGAGCAGGTGAACGCCTGCGGGGCTGCCAATCTGCGTCAGCACGATCAAAGTGAACGAGAGCAAGCGACGACCATAGGGCGATCGCCCCACGAACTACACCTCGCGAAACTCCACCGGGCGTTTGCCCAGCGCGCCTCGAAGCGAAGCCTCGAACTCGATCCGTTGCGAGGCGACCTGCGGGAAATCAGTCCACACCACCACCCGCTCCACCGAAGGAATCGCAAAATTCTTCAGCCGCGCCCGCCACTGAATGCGGGTGAGCGGAGCGGCCTCCTTCGACAACCCCACGTGCACCTCGAACGCCCCGCAGGGCCCCATCACCAGCGGGAACACCGAGAAGAACTTCGGCCGCAGCGCCGGGCGAACCCACAGCTGACTGCGCCCACTGCCACGCGCTGGAACGAACCGGCACCCCAGCCGCCGCTTGTGCGTGAACAACCCGTCGTCGACCAGCGCCCGGCAGAACCCCAGGAAGATCGACTTCGCCGATTTCTCCCGCGCGAGTTGAAAGATGGCCAGCTCGAGCGCCGCGGTGCGCTCCGAGAGCAGCACCGGCGATTTCAATGAATCGAGGCGAAACCCATTGCGGTCGTAGTCGAGGCCCTCGGGCGTCTCGAACAGCGCCGCTCCACACACCGGCTCGCCCCGGTGCGTCACCGTGAGCACGTGACCGCCGCGCGCCATGCGCTGCTGCAACCCCGGCAACGAGGCGATCAGCTGTTTCTCGCCGAACCGCGCCTCGACGTAGGGGCGATGCAGCACCCGATAGAACTGCTCCATCGCCTCGCTCGTCGAGCTGACCTTCCAATCCCACTCGCGGCCGCGCGAGACCTTGCGGAGCCGGCGCCGATGGGCCTTCGAGCGCACCGCCTTGACCTGCGCCTCCACCGTGGGCTCCACGTCGAGCACCGCGTCGAGAAAAGGCGAGTACCGGAGCACGTCACTGCGGGGCAACGGCAGCGGTTCGGCCACCACCAGCACGTCGGGGCGGAGCGAGGCGCCCAGCTTGCGCTCCCAGGGGCCGGCGAAGAAGACGCTGCATTGCTCCTGGTGCGCGGCCGACCCCACGTAGGTGATGGCCAGGGGATCGGTGGTGCCCTTGAGCACGCCACTGAGCTGTTGAAATGAAGCGCCACTGCGGAGCAATACCCAGCTATCCCGCGCGGGACTTTCTGCGTACTCAAACATGGCCGCTTGACCACTCCCCTCGGTGACTCACTAGATCGAAGTTCTTCCCGTGCTCTTCAACTCTCACCTCTTCCTCTTCGGCTTTCTCCCGCTGGCGCTGCTGGCGGTGTTCTCCTCGGGTCGATCGGGCCTGCGGGGCGCGTTGGCCGCGCTGACCGTGTTGAGCATTGGTTTCTACGCCTGGTGGGACTGGCACAACCTCTTTCTGCTCGTTCCTTCGCTGTTGGTGAACTTCACCTTCGGCCGCGCCCTCACCCGTGATGCGCAGCGTCGCAAGGGCCCCGCGTCTCGTGCGCTCCTGGCCGTGGCGATCGCCTTCAACCTGCTGCTGCTGGGCTACTTCAAGTACACCGACTTCGCGTTGAGCACCGTCAGCACGCTGACCGGCGTGCCCTACGCGTTGCGCCACATCGTGTTGCCGCTGGGCATCTCGTTCTTCACCTTCGAGCAGATTGCCTACGTGGTCGACTCGTCGAAGGGCCACGTCAGGCCTTACGGGTTTCTCGAATACTGCGTCTTCGTCACCTTCTTCCCGCACCTGATCGCGGGCCCCATCATTCAGCACGACGAGCTGCTCTCTCAGATGGACGCGCGCATCTGCACGCCGCGCGCCGACAACCTCGCCCTGGGCTTTTCCCTGTTGGCCATCGGGCTCTTCAAGAAGGTGGCCCTGGCCGACAGCGTGGCGGGGCATGTGGGTGGGGTCTACGACGTGTCGGCCAGCGCCCCGGTGCCCACCATGGCCGCCGCCTGGCTGGCCACCGTCGCGTACTCGGTGCAGCTGTACTTCGACTTCTCCGGTTACTCCGACATGGCGATTGGCCTCGCGCGCCTGTTCAACCTGAAGCTGCCGGCCAACTTCGACTCGCCGTACCGGGCGCACAACATCATCGAGTTCTGGCGGCGCTGGCACATGACGCTGTCGCGTTTCCTGCGGAACTATCTCTACATCCCGCTGGGTGGAAATCGCGGCAGCCCCTTCCGCCGCTACCTGAACCTCTTCATCACCATGGTGCTCGGTGGGTTGTGGCACGGCGCGGGCTGGGGCTTCGTCTTCTGGGGTGGCCTCAACGGGCTCTACCTGGTGGTCAATCACCTCTGGCGCGGCGCCTGGGGGCTGCCCAAAGACAACGCGCCCCCGAAACAACGCTGGCGACTCGAGGTCGGGCTCACCACCACCTTCCTCTTGATCATGGCCAGCCGGGTGTTCTTCCGCACCAACTCGCTGGCCGGTGCAGGCCGGGTGTTCGCGGGGCTGGTGGGGCAGGGCGGTGTGGGGCTCTCGGTGTTGCGCGCCGAGTGGGCGTCGATCGTGTTTCTGCTGGTGCTCTACGGCTGGTGCCGCTGGGCGCCCAACAGCCAGCAGTGGCTCGCCGCGAAAGACCCGCTGCTCGCGCCAGTCGAAGGGGCACCGAAATGGCAAGTGGCCTTCACCCCGCGCTGGGCGCTGGGTCTTGCAGCGCTCACGGCCACCTCGTTGTTGTTGCTCAACCGCGTCTCTGAGTTCCTCTACTTTCAGTTCTGAAGATGCCCACCGAACGTCCGCTCACGTATCTGTCTTTGCTGCTCGGCTTGCCGACGGTGGCCATGTTGGCCACGGGCGCGTTCAGCCTCGGCGTCGATCCTTTCGGGCTGTACCGGGTGTTGCCCTCGCGGTCGGGCCTCAACGTGCAAAAGCCGCGGCAAAAAGGGCACGAACGCATGGTGCGCGCGGCCGACCTCACCCGGCTGGCGCCCGACGCGGTGATCCTCGGCACCTCGCGTGCGCAGGTGGGGCTCGACCCCGAAGCGCCGGCCTGGGCGGGCGTGGCCACCCGGCCTGCCAACGCCGCGTTCTCTGATGGCAGCCCTTACGAGGCCTTGCGTTACCTGCAGCACGCCGACGCCCAGTCGCCGGTGAAGGTGGTGGTGTTCGGGGCCGACTATTTGAGTTTCATCGGTAACGGCCGCTTCACCTCCGACTTCACCGAGTCGCGGCTGGCGGTCTCACCGCGCAGAGAGGCCCATTTCTTCCATTGGCTGGACGACGTGCCCTCCGCGCTCTTGAGTCTCGACACGCTCCGCTTGAGCCGGCGCACGATGCTGGAACAGGAGACGCCCAGTTACTTCTTCGAAACGGGGCGCCGCCGGCCGGCCACCATGGAGGCGCGCATCGAGGAGCAGGGCGGGGCCCGGGGCGCCTTCGTGTGGAGTGAACGCGACTACGCCGACAGCTATGTCTGCGCGCAGCCCTCGCGGCTGGAGACCCATCTGGCCGACTTCGACGAGCTGGTGCGCTACTGCACCGAGCGCAAGATTCGGCTCATCGTGTTGTGGTCGCCCTCGCATGCGCGCAGCCTGGCCCTGCTGGAAGAAGCGGGGCTGTGGCCCGAGGTGGAGCGCTTCAAGCGGTTGCTCGCCGAACGTTCGAAAGACTTCGAGCTGTGGGAGTTCAGCGGCGCCGACCCCCGCACCACCGCCGAAGAAGTGCCCCCGCCGGGCGACACCATGTCGCGCACCCGGTGGTACTGGGAGTCGTCGCACTACAAGAAGGAGCTCGGCGACGTGGCGTTGGCGCGCGCCTTCGACAAGCCGGTCGATGCGTCGCTGGCAGGCTGGGGTGAGCGGGTGACGCCGATGACCGAAGCGAACGTGCGGGCGCGGGTGCGCAACGAGCTGGCAGCGTGGAAGAACAGCCATCCCGTCGATGTCGCTGAGCTGCGCAACGTGCTGGGCTCTGCCCGGGCTGAACCGCACTGTGAGGCGTCGCCGTGAAACTGCCACCGTTCGCATCGAGCGCAGTCGAGATGTCACGTGTTGCGCGAGGCAGAAGTGCTCCCTCGACTCCGCTCCTAAGGAACAGCCCACACCGTTCGCCCCGAGAGCAGTCGAGGGGTCACTTGCCGCACGAAGCGGAGGTGGCATCTCGACTGCGCTCGATGCGAACGGTGTGCGTCTGTTCTTTCGGAGGAAATCGGCGGCGAAGCCGGTCCCTGCGCGGGAAGACCGGCGCGAGCCCTCGACTTCTCCGGGGGGGAACGGTCCCATGATCGAAGTTCGTGTTCATCAGGGTCTGACCCAGCTCGATCCCTCCGCGATGGAGAAGGTCAACGCCAGCTCGCAACGCGCGTCGCTCTTCTCCAGCCCCGCATGGCTGAGGCACTTCCTCACCCACGACGTCGACTTTCAGGAGCGCGGCGCGAAGCCCTCCATCCTGACCGCCTGGGAAGGCAGCACGCTCAAGGGGTACCTGCCGCTCAAGGTTTCACCCGATGGCCGCACGCTCAGCTCGCTCATCACCCTCGAGGTCGAACGGCCGCGGGTGGTGTCGGCTCCGGAAGACGACGAGCGGGTGACCCAGGCGTTCTTGCGCGCGCTGCTCCACCGCGGTGACGAGTGGGAGTTGCTCGAGTTCGTGCAACAAGACGAGACCTCGCCCCTCTTCACCGGGCCCGCCGAACTGGGCTCGCGGCACTGGCTGCGTCGCCTGGGCGATCGGCAGAACAACGTGCTCGCCTTGCCCTTCACCGACAGCGCCGGCTACGCGGCCTCGCTCTCGAAGAACATGCGGCACAGCACGAAGAAGCAGCTCAAGGGGCTGCTGTCCTCGCCCGGGCTGTCGTTGATCACCGCGAAGAACGCGGCCAGCTGCACGGCGCTCTTCGAGGTGTTCCTGGACATCGAGCAGCGCAGCTGGAAGGCGAGGGTGGAGGCGACCGTGGGCCGGCGGGAGAAGACGTACCGCGCGGCGATCGCCGACCCTTCCGTGGAGACCGCGGCGTGCATCGCCTGCCTGGACGGCGTGCCGATGGCCGGCTCGGTGTGGGTGCACTACGGCAAACACACCTACCACCTGCAGACGATCTACGCGGAGACGCACGAGGCGCTCGCCCCCGGCACCTTGATGACCTGGGTCACCATCGCCGACGCGATCGATCGCAAGAGCGTGGCCTTCGACATGCTGCCCGACTTCAGTCACTACAAGGCGCGTTGGGGCGCGAAGACCATCGAGACGCACAGCGTACAGATCTTCAGGGTGGGCAGCCGTCGGCACCTCCGCGCGGTGGCGGGCGACTTCTGGCGCCGCATCGATCCCCGCAACGCGCAGGCGGCCGCCGCGGGCAAGAATCCCTACAAGGTGGCTGCGGGCAAGCCGGCTGCCCCGACGCACGTCGACTCGGCCCGGTTGTCTGCGCTGCTCGAGGCCGCGCGCGCCGCAGGGGCCACCGAACAGAACGCCGCCACCCTGGCCGCGAGGAACCCCTTCTCGTGAAGCTCACGGTCTCGCGAGTGGCCTCGCTGGAGGCGCTGCGCCCCGAATGGGAGCAGCTCGATCGCACCACCTTTCCCCGGCTGCCGTTCTCGTCGGCGAGGTGGACCACCCTGTGGCTGCGCCACTTCGCTGAAGATCGTGCGCTGATCAAAGACGAGCTGATGCTGCTCGCCCTGCGTGACGAGACGGGCGTCTTGCGCGGGCTCGCGCCCATGGTGCTCTCCCAGCGCCCGTCGATCGGCCCGGTGCGCACGCGCATGCTGCGGATGATCGGGGCTGATCCCAACATCACCGAGCTGAGCTCGCCCATCTGTGCTCCGGAGCACGCGCCCGTGGTGCTGGAGGCGCTGCTCAAGTACCTCGATGCCCACGACGGCCTGTGGGACCTGGTGTTCTTCAACGGCATCCGCGAGAGCGCTGCCAACGTGCTGGAGGCGCGGGGCAACGTGCACTGGGGCCGCGAGCAGCCCTGCTTCGTGCTCAAGCTGCCGCCCACCTGGGATGCGCTGCGCGCGCAGCTCGGGCGCAACGTCAAGGAGTCGCTGCGCAAGTGTTACAACTCGCTCAAGCGCGACAACCACCACTTCGCGTTGAGGGTGCGCAGCCGCCCGGACGAGATGGTCGAGGCGCTCGATCACTTCTTCCGGCTGCACAACGCCCGCTCGACGTTGACGGGCACCACCGATCACAAAGACGTCTTCGCGCTCGAACGTTCGCGCACCTTCTTGCGCGACTGCATGGCCGCGGCGGCGGGAGCAGGCGAAGCGCGGGTCTTTCAGCTGGAGATCGGCGGGCAGGTGGTGGCCACCCGGCTGGCCTTCGCGCTCGATGATCAGCTCTATCTGTATTTCTCGGGCTTCGATCCGGCATGGAAGCAGTACAGCGTCATGACCACCACGGTGGCCGAGGCGATTCGCTGGGCGATCGAGCAGCGCTTCGCGGTGGTCAATCTCTCGCCGGGCCGCGACGTCTCGAAGACCCGGTGGGATCCCGTAGAAATTCCGTTTCGGGAGGTCTACCTGCCCAGCCAATCGTTGCGCGGAGGGCTGGTGCACCGGGCGTATCTCGAGCTCGGCGATCGGTCGTCGCGTCTGGGCCAGTTGATCTCGTTCGCGCGGAGACACGCGGAATGAGACGGCTGTCCGTCGTGGGCCTCGTGGCGGTCGTGGTCGGGCTGGGGCTCGGCGTGAAGCGGTATCGCTCGACCGCCACGGTGACGCCGTACGATCTGGCGACGCGCCCGCTCAGCGAAGTCGCCGCGGAGGGCAAGCCGCTCGGGCTCGAACCGGTGAAGGTGGGCACGTTGACGGCGCTCATCCGCAGGCCGATCAGTGGTCATTCGTGGCTGCTCTATTGGGGCGGCAACACCTCGACGTATTTCAGGGAAGCGCTGGGCACGATCGAGGGGCTGGCGCTGCCGCCGGAGATCGGCCTGCTGGTGGTGGCGCCGCCTGGCTACGACAGCGAAGGGCACCCATCACCTGAGTCCCTCGAGCGCGACGCGGTCGTGGCGCGTGATTGGCTCAAGCAGCAGGAGGGCGCCGAGCGGATCGTCACCGGTGGGTTCTCGATGGGCATCTATTCGGCGTTGGTCGCGGCCG
>JANODF010000350.1:0-6879 GCA_031412555.1 Archangium sp.
ATCCGATCGACGCGTTCGTCGCGGGTCTCGGCTTCGAGCGCATCGTGATGATCCAGGGTGGTCAAGACGAGGCCGGCTTCAAGTACCGCGTGGCCGCCTACGATCCGAAGACCGGCAAGAGCAACCCGGCCGTCGCCACCAACTCGAACCTCGAGAAGGCCCTGCTGGGCGCGCTCGCCAAGGTCGTTCCCGCCGCCTCCACCCTCGACGTGCGCAGCACGCCCGCGGGCGCCACGGTGTTCATCGACGACGTGAAGGTCGGCGTCACGCCGCTCAACACCCAGGTGTTGCCGGGCGAGCGGGTGATTCGGTTCGATCTCAAGCTTCACCAGCCGATCGAAGAGACCATTCTGATTCCGATTCGAGGCGTCGCCAGCCTCGAGAAGACGCTCGACAAGGTCGCCGCACGCATCGTGATCAACGCGTTGCCCGTGGGCACCGAGATCTCCATCGACGGTGCGCCCATCGGCAAAGACAAGGTCGATCGCGGCATCGCGCCCGGCGAACATGTCATTCGCCTCACCGCCGAGAACCACAAGTCGTTCGAGCAGACCATCTCGGTCAAGCCCGACCAGCAGTACTCGCTCGACAAGACGCTCGAGTCGAACCTGCCGGTGAAAGACCCGAACGGCAAAGTCGCGGTGATCGTCAAGGGTGAGCCCACTCCCACGCCGCCGGCCACGCCCCCGCCGCCTCCCAAGCCCGCCACCATCGAAGATCAGATCTACGAGCGCCGCTCGTACTTCCACGTCACCTTCGAGACGGCCACGCTCAACGGCAGCCGGCTGGTGGGCCGCCGCTTCGACACCGAGGGTTTTGGCCGTACCACCTCGTTCATCACGCCCAGCCGCACCCTGGTGGGGGCCAGCGCTGAGTTCGGCACCTTCGGCAAATACTTCGGCATCACCGTGTTCGGCCTCTCCTGGCTGACCAACATCGACAACTGGCGCATGAACGTCGGGTACACGCCGGGCGAACGCTGCGAGGCCTCGCTCAACATGTGCTTCGCCACCGCCCTCGACTCGGTGAAGACCAACCTCATCGTCATTCGTGCGCTGCAGCCGCAGGTGCGCATCGCCCTGTGGCGCTTCCAGCTCGCCCTGCAACTCGGTCTCGAGTTCCGCACCGGCCAGATCGTCGGCCTCGACGAAGGCATGACCACCACCCGCTACAAGGACGGCTTCGTGCCGCTCGACATGTTGCTGGCTGGCCGCTTCAACGTGCGCTTCTTCGTGGTCGACGGAATGTTCCTGCAGCTCTCGGCGAACTACACGAAGTACCTCATCGGCGAACGTTCGACCGACGACTCGGGCACGCTCTTCTCTTCGCCTGACAGCCTCGGCTTCAACGGAGGTCTCGGTTATGCGTTCTGAACTCCGCTGGTCTGCGCTCACGTTGGTGATCGCGTCGACGTCGTTCGCCCAGGCGCTGGTCGGCTCGGGCGTGGGCAACGCCGACACCTTCGTCTCCGAGGGCAGCAAGCTCTTCAACAAGAAGCAGTACGCCAAGGCGGCCGATTCGTTCTTGAAGGCCACCCGCGCCAACCCAGCGCTCCCGCAGACCTACGCTCAGCTCGCCCGCGCGCAGCTGCTCGCCAAAGAACTGCAGCGGGCCTGCTACGCCTATCGCGTCTATCTGAAGTCGGTGCCTGACAGCCCCGATCGCAAGAAGGCCGCCGCCGAGAGCGATCAGTGTGAGCGCCAGGTGAAGGGCCTGCGCAAGCCGCCCGAGGATCCCACCCGGGGGTTCGTCGATCAGCGCGCTGCGTTCTTCACGGCGCTCGACGCCCGGCAGTTGCTCGGTGCGGGCTCTGCTTCGGAGACCCTGCGCGCGCTGGTGAAAGAAGGTTTCCTCGGGCCCGAGCTCGGCGAGATGGCCACCAAGCTGGGCGCCGCTGCCACCGCCGAAGCCGAAGCGGTGCACAAGCAGGCGCTCGCGGGCGCTCAGCTCACCCCTGAAGTGCTGCGCAGCGCACGCCCGCTGTACCAGGTGGCGCAAGACGTGGGCTCCACCGCCGCCGATGCCCGCGGCCGCATGGCCTTCCTCGATGGTCTCGCGGAGCTCAACGAGAAGTCGTGGAAGAAGGCCGAAGCGCACTTCGTGGAGGCCGCCAGGAGCGACCCCGACAACAAGGAGTACGTCTTCTTCAAGGGCCTCGCCCTCGTTCAGGCAGGTGACCGCGCCGCCGCTCTCAAGGTGATGGAAACGCAGTTGAAAGACGACCCGCGGACGGCGGTGTTGCGTGCAGCGCTCGCGCTGGGCGATTCTCCGGTCTCCGGCGCCACGGAACTCGAGAAGCTCCTCTTCAACACGCGCTATCCGCCGGAGAAGTAGTTCCGCGCGGCCGGAACGCAGCCGTCCCTGCGCAAGCAGGGCCAAGCAGCTGAAGCGCAGCGGAAGATGCGCCGAGGCGGAGTGACCGGGAAAATGGCTGTCTTCATTTGTCAGGGTTGTGGGGCGGAACACTCCAGCTGGGGTGGCAAGTGCCCCCAGTGCGGCACCTCGGAAACCATTCGCCTCGCGCCGGCGACCGATCGCATGGTCGACCGGGTGGTGAAGGGGAAGTTCAAGATCATCCGCAAGCTGGGGCAGGGCGGCATGGGCGCCGTCTACCTCGCGGAGCAGCTGGGCATCGGCCACCGGGTCGCGCTCAAGTTCCTCAAGTCGGAGTTCTCCTCCGACGCCGAGATCGCCCGCCGCTTCTTGAACGAGGCCAAGTCGTACGCGCGCGTGGCGCACCCCAACGCGGTGGCGCTGCACGACTTCGGGCAAGACGAAGAGGGCAACCTCTTCATCGCCATGGAGTACTGCGAAGGCGTCGACCTCAAGAAGGTGATCGCCGAGCAGGGCCGGCTGCCCCTCATCGAGGCGATCGAGATCGTGCTGCAGGTCGCCGACGTGTTGGCCAACGCTCATGAAAAAGGCGTCATCCATCGCGACCTGAAGCCCGAGAACATCATGATTCGCCGCGGCATCCGCGGGGTGCACGCCAAGGTGCTCGACTTCGGCATCGCGCGCTTGATGGATGCGGGCACCAAGCTCACCGTCGCGGGCGCCATCGCCGGCACGCCCCGCTACATGTCGCCCGAGCAGGTGGAGGGCAAAGAGGTCGACGCGCGCGCCGACATCTACTCGCTGGGCATCGTGCTCTTCGAGTCGCTCACCGGCCGCCAGCCGTTCGACGGCACCACCATCTCCGAGATCCTCCGCCGCCAGGTGATGGATCCGCTCCCGCCGCTGGCCACCTACGCGCAAGATCTCGATTACCCCGATCTCGAGGCGGTGCTCCAACGCGCCTGCCAGAAGGGCATCGAGGGGCGTTGGCCCGACATGTTGTCCTTCGCCAGCGCGCTCTCGCAGGCGATCCCCACGCAGGCGCACTTGTCCGTGCCGCCCCTGCAGCGCAGCAACACCAACGTGCGCGCCGTGGTGCCGATGGCCACGCCCATTCCGCTCCACAACGTCTCGGGCATCGCCTCGCCCGGCACGCTGGCCGATCACGACTCCACCGCGCACACCCTGATCAAGACGGGGGAAGCTTCGGCCGTCGAGAAGCGGCCTGCCGTGAAGTCGATCGGAGAGATTCAGCTCGATGGCCGCCCCGGCGCGGTGACGCAGATGGGCGATGCGTCGATTCCGCCCACCGTGCAGAAATCGAAGGCGCCGCTGATCGCCGTCGCGGTGATCGGGGTGCTGGCGCTCGCAGGCATCGGCTACGCGGTCACCCGGCCCGATACGACGAAGCCTGTGGTGGTGGTGAAGAACGATCCGCCCCTGGTGAAGGAGCCCGAGACGCCGCGGGTCGACCCGGGCCTCGAGGCGATGAAGCTCTTGCGCGAGCAGGAGCTGCGCACCCGCGAAGAGAACGCGCGCGCCAGCCTCGGCAAGGGCAAGACCGAATTCGAAGTCGCCAAACTCGATGAGGCCGAGACGTATTTGAAGTCGGTGGCCGCCGACTCCGAGGCTTCGGTCGAAGCGAAGGCGCTCCTCGGGAAGATCGACACCATTCGCGAGAAGTTGAAGGTCGCCGGTGGGCTGCGTTCGCGTGGCCAGTGCGATCAGGCGCTCCCTCTCTTCAAGGCCGTGCTCGACCTGAACGGCCGCGTGAAAGACGCGCTCGACGGCGCTGCCGACTGCCGCCGCAGCATGGTCAGCCCCACGATGGAATGAGCGCGCGCACTCTCGCACTGGCTGACCGAACGCCCAGTCAGCCGGGGCCCGCCTCTCGCCTCGCCACGCTGGCGGTGGGCACTGCGCTCCAACTGCTGCGACGACTGCCCCGCGGCGCGCGTGAACGGTTCGCTTCTTTCGTGGGCTGGGCCGTCTGGGTTCTGCGCGTTCGCCGCCGCGTCGCGCTCGAGAACGTGCAGCTGGCTTTCCCCTCGCTCACGCCAGTCGAGCACCGACGCATCGTGCGCGGGGCCTTCGCCTCGATGTCGCAGGCGATGCTCGAGTCGGTCACCTCGGATCTGCTGACCGATGCCGAGGTCGAACGCGCCGTCTCGGTGGCCGACTGGAAAGGCCTCGACGTGCTGCTCGCCACGCACCAGCCGGTGCTCATCGCGTCGGCCCACCTGGGCAGCTGGGAGCTCTTCGCCGAGGTGATGGCGCGCCGGGGCCACGTGTTCTCCGCGGTGGTGCGGCCGCTCACCGGCGCCTTCAACGAATGGCTGGTGCGCAGCCGCGAGCGCGCGGGGGTCGAGCTCATCCTTCAACGCGGCGCCTTGCGGAACATGCTCAAGGCGATGCGGCGGGGGCGGGCCGTGGTGCAGTTGATCGATCAGGCGTTGCCCGGGCCCGAAGCGCTCTGGGTGCCGTTCTTCGGGCGGCCCGCATCGACCACGCCGGCGATCTCAATGGCCGCGCTGCGCTCAGGGGCGCCCGTCTACGTGGTGGTGGCCGTGCGTCACGAAGGCCGGCTGCAGATGCGGGTCGAGGGCCCGGTGCCGATGCCCGACAAGCCGACCCGCCGCGAGTCACTCGAGGCGCACACCGCCGCGCTCACCGCCATCATCGAGACCTTCGTGCGGCAGCACCCCGAGCAGTGGCTCTGGCTGCACCGCCGCTGGAAGAGCGCTCCCTCTCCCCTCGGGAGAGGGTCGGGGTGAGGGCGAAGCCGAGAGCAGAAGTGGCATCTCGACTGCGGTCGATGCGAACGGGGCTAGATCGCCAGCCGCAACAACACGCCGGCCTGAACCAGGGGCGGGTACCGCAGCGTGCTCAACGAGCTGCGAATCTGATCACCTGATCCCGGCGTGCCGAGCTCAGAGATGTTCGCGATGTCGTTGATGGTCTGCGCCGAGAGCTTGAAGCGCAGCTGACCACCGGGTTGCCCGTAGAACACCGAGCCGAACGCCTGCACGCTCAAGAAGTTGAGCACGCGGAAGATGACGTCGAGGCGGGTGAGCGCCGCCGGGTCATTCATGATGATCACGTTCGAGAGCGACACGGTGATCCAGTCGGCGCCGGGAATGCCGGGCGCGGCGATGGTGACGCCCAGGTTGTGCTTGCCCTGGTAGAGCGCCACGCTCTGAATCGGGTCGAGCGTCTTGCCCAGCACTGCGGGGGCGAACGTCTGCACCTGGTAGCCGACCGGCGAGTCGTACCCGACGGGGTTGTAGAAGTACTCCACCGCGACGACGGCGAAGTTCTTGTCGGTGTAGTTGAACTGAAAGCTCGCGCCGCCCGATGCCTGCACCACCACGCGCGGTGAGTCTTTGCTGGTGATGTTGCCCACGTTGGCCAGCAGGTTGTCTTCGGTCAGCCCGGCAGGGAACGAGAAGAGCGCGAAGTCCTGCCCGTCACGGAAGGCGGCCTCGGCGTAGAGATCGAACGGGCCCACCGCGGTGCTCACGTCGAGCGCGTAGCGCTGGCGCCGGCCTTCTTGCCACACGCCGCCGATGCCGATCTCCGCGGGGCCGATCACGAACTCACCGCGCACCGCGCCGCCGAGCTGGTGGAGCTTCAAGCCCGTGCTGGTCACGTTCACGCCGTCGAGCAGGCCGTAGGCGTAGAAGTTCCAGCCCAACGATTCGACCGGCACGTGCACCTTCACCGCGTTGACGCCGAGGCGAACGTCGAAGGGGTTGAAGGCATCGCGCGGCCGCGAGTTGAGGAAGTCGGTGGGGTACCAGATGCGCGAGACGCCCCAGCGGATCTTCTGGCGGCCGATGGTGAGGTACACCTTTCGTGCGATGTCGAAGCGCAGCCAGAGTTGATCGAGGAACACCGACGGGTTCGCCCGGGTGGCCGGCGTCAACCCCACGAAGGTGCCGGTGCCCTGGGAGGCGTTCATGTTGTTGGTGGCACTCGCGCCATCGCCGGCCGGAAAGGTCGGGTCGAACTGCAGGCGGCCGTTCACGAACGCGCGCAGGCGATCGTTGGGGCGGCCATCGAGATACACGTCGAGGATCATCGGGGCCGAGAGCGAGCCGTCGAGGAAGGGCCGCGTCTCCTGGAAATAGCCCTGGGCGAACATCAGCAACGAGCCGCCGATCTTCAGCGGATCGGAGATGGCCTCGGCCGTGTCGAACTTCGAGACCAACGGGCCCGAGCCCAGCTGATCGCTGTCGCGATCGAGGCCTCCGTCGGGCTTCTCCACCACCGGTTCGCCGCCGAAGATCGACCCTTCATCGGGCCGCACCACGCCGGCATCGGAGCCCGCGGGCGTCTCGGATGGATCGCCGAACATGTCGGCTTCGTTCGGGCGGGCTTCGGCCTGCGTCAACAGCAGCGCTGCGGCGACGAAAAGGGGGTTCATGGTGAGCTCGAGTTCAGCGGCTCTTCGATTCCAGCCATGCCTTGGTGAACATGTTCTCGTCGAGCTTCGAGAGGTCGATGGTCTTCATCAGCACCAGCGTGGAGTTCGACTTTTCCACC
>JANODF010000351.1:0-11103 GCA_031412555.1 Archangium sp.
CCTGGAGTGCGCGCTCGATGCGCAGTCGCTCGGCGCCGTGGTGGTCAATCACGCGAAGGCCGGCAAGCTGCTGCGTGACGCGGCGGGGAAGATCAGCGGCGTGGTGGTGACCGACTTCGAGACCGGCGCCTTGATCGAGGCGAAGGCGAAGGTGGTGATCAACGCGACGGGCCCGTGGAGCGATGAAGTGCGCGCCCTGGCCAGCGAGCCGGCGATCTTGAAGCCCACCAAGGGCATTCACGTGGTGATCGACAGCGCGCGGCTGCCGGTGAAGCACGCGTTGATGATGAGCTCGCCGCGGGACAAGCGGGCGGTGTTCTGCATTCCGTGGGGGCTCGGTCGCACCGTGGTCGGCACCACCGACACGTTCTTCGATGGTTCGCCCGATTCGGTGAACCCGACGAAGCACGACGTCGACTACCTGCTGGAGACGGCCAACTCGTATTTCCCGACGGCTGAACTGGTCACCGACGACGTGCTGGCGACCTGGTCGGGGCTGAGGCCGTTGCTCAAGCCGGATGACGAGAGCGAAGGCGCTTCGGCGGTCTCGCGGGAGCATGAGATCTACGACTCGCCCGGCTTCGTGACGATCGCGGGCGGCAAGCTGACGACGTTCCGGCGCATGGCTGCGGAGGTCGTCGACCACGCGATCAAGCAGCTCGGCGTGACGACCAGGTCGACCACGGCGACGCGGCCGTTGCCGGGTGCGCAGGGGTTGGAAGATTCTGACGAGGCGCTGGTCGCGCTCGAAAAGTCGCTCGCGGACCCTGCCCTGCCTGAGGATGGTGCGCGCTATCTGGCCGGGGAATACGGCGTGCGAGCGCCGACGCTGATCGCCCGCGGCAAGGCAGATGCGAGCGCGTTCGATCGCCTCGACCCCGAGCTGCCGTCGATCTTCGCGCAGGTGGATGAAGCGATCGACGTCGAGCTGGCGCGCACGCTGGACGACGTCATCTCACGCCGCATTCCGCTCGTGCTCCGAGCCCGCGACCAGGGCCTGGGCATCGCGGAGAAGGTCGCTCAGCGAGTGGCGAAGAAGCTCGACTGGAGCCCTGAGCGCACGCAGGCCGAGTTGGAGAAGTACCGCTCCGTGGTCGCCTCGACGCGAACCTTCAAGACCTGACTCTCCCTCTCCCTTCGGGAGAGGGTCGGGGTGAGGGCCGAACCTACCCAACCCGCCGCATGGGCTTTGGCTTCTGCCAGGGAGTCGAGTCCGAGCCCTTCTTCGAGTCGTAGGCCATGCGAGCCGCCTCGACCTTCACCGAGTACCGCTCCACCCACTTCCAGAACGAGCAGGTGGCCTCGTTCAGCTTCTCCCCCATCGCCGTCAGCTCGTACTCCACCCGGGGCGGCACCTCGGCGAACACGGTCCTCACCACCAGCCCATCGCGCTCCAGCGACCGCAGCGTCTGCGTGAGCATCTTGTGCGTGATGCCGGGCACCCGATCCCTCAGCACCGAGAACCGGGTCGGCCCCTCTCCATCGAGGCCATCGAGCACCAGCAACGTCCACGTATTGGCGACCCGCTGCATGGTCTCGCGCACGCGTTGTTCAGTCGCTTCGGAGGGCTTGGTTTCCATTGGGTACCTGGGGTTCGTTTGGGTGCCTTGTTGCAGTTGAATACCCGCAACCGTACCTTGCCCAACATGACCAATCCAACCGCAGTCGAGATGTCGGGCAACACGATCCTCATCACGGGCGGGGCCAGCGGCATCGGCCTCGCGCTGGCCAAACGGTACGCCGCGGCGGGCAGCCAGGTGATCATCTGCGGGCGCAGGGAAGAGCAGCTGGCGCTGGCGAAGAAGGAAAGTCCCGAGCTGCAGACGCTGCGCGCCGACCTGAGCACGCCGGCCGGCCGGGAGCAGCTGGCCCGCGAGGTGACCGCGAAGTACCCGAAGCTGAACATCGTCATCAACAACGCGGGCATTCAGAACCGCCCCGCCCCGCTGGTGCAGCCGCAGGACTGGGCCTCGCATCAAGCGGAGCTGGAGACGAACCTCCACGCGCCGATGCACCTGTCGATGCTGCTGATGCCCCAGCTGCTGAAGCAGAAGACCGCGGCGATCATGAACGTATCGTCGGGCCTGGCCTTTTCCCCGCTCGCCTTCATGGCGACGTACTGCCTGACCAAGGCGGCGCTGCACTCGTTCACCTTGAGCCTGCGTCACCAGCTCGAGGGCACGGCGGTGCGGGTGGTCGAGATCATCCCTCCGATGGTGCAGACGGATCTCGGCGGCAAGGGCCTGCACGACGAAGGCGCGCCGCTCGACACGTTCGCGGATCACGCCTTCGCGCAGATCTCGAAGGGCGAGGTGGAGTTCGGCTACCAGTTCTCCGAGAAGGGGCGCCTTGCGTCACGCGCCGAGCTCGATGGGATGTTCGCGATGATGAACAAGTGAACTATGAGCAGCGGGTGCGAAAGACCCTGCTGATCTCTGCCCTGGCGTTTCTGACCTGCGCCCCGCCGCCCGTGCCTGACCTCGACACCGCGACCTACGCCCCGGCGCTCGGAGTGGACCTCGCCAACTCGACCCAGGTGAGCGGCATGTACATCCGCGACATCACTGTGGGCGATGCGGGGATCGCGGCCGACGGCCAGCTCGTCACCATGAACTACACGGGCTGGCTGGCCGACGGTACGCAGTTCGACACCAACCAGGCGGCGGGCTTTCAGTTTCGCCTGGGCACCGGCCGCGTCATTCGCGGCTGGGATCTCGGCGTGCCCGGGATGCTGGTCAACGGCGAGCGGCAGCTGATCATCCCGCCGTCGCTGGGCTACGGCGAAGACGGGACGCAGGGCATTCCCGGCAACGCGATCCTCATCTTCAACGTGAAAATGAAGAGCACGCCGTAGTCTCCCTCTCCCTTCGGGAGAGGGAGAGCAGGGATTACAGACCGCAGCCGAACTCGGTGGTGGCTCTGTAGACCGACCCACGGGGCGGCGTGCAGACGGCCGTCTCGATGCAGTACGAACGCGCACCGGTGACGTCGTCCTTGCAGAACGAACGCACCTCACCAATCGGCGCCGTGCCGTTCGGGCACTGAGCCGAACCCGACTTCGCGTTGCAGCGGCAGGCCTTGAGCAACCCGCCATCCATCTGGCGCAGCAGCGGGTCGGGCTCGCACACGCCGGCGTCGCTCACGCCACCATCGGTCAACACGCTGCAGTCTGCGTTGGTGTTGCAGTAGCCGACCCCCTGCGAGGGGTTGGGCTGCGGCCGCACGAAGCTGACCGTGTAGTTGGTCGGGCAGGCGATCTGGTCCCTTCTGGTATCGCCGTAGCGGAGCGACACGACGCCGATGTCGTTGACCGTGGGCAGCATGCACACCGCGATGCCCGGCATCATGGGCGCGCGATCACCGGCGTACTGGCACTTCGGAATCAGCGGGCTGCAGTTCGGGCTCTTCGAACCGTTCGCGCACGGCGACCACGAAGGAGCGGCCTGCGCTGCGCACTCCTGATCGGCCATCGCCTGGACCATCGAATCGACGCCCATGCTGAAGTCGTTGCCCGCACCACACTCGGTGCAGAACGGAGGCGTCGGCGCCTTGTAACAACCCGCCGGGTTCTGCTGAGCGAGCGGCGGGCAGGGGTCGGGGGTCCCGTCGAAGTTCTTGTCGTCGCCGCAGCAGTACTCACCCTGCGCACAGGCGATGCTGGCGCCGCCCTGCTGGGTGCACGTCTCGAGACGGCAGAAGTTCACGCCCGCGTCGTTGCTGCATGAGAAGGGCGGCCGGCAGTCCTTGTACGGGTTGCCCGAGATGGGGTCAGAGCCCGTGCGGCAGTCGGAGCGGCAGGCGAACGAGCCGCGGTCGCAGTAGCCCGTGTAGGGGCCTGCATCCATCAACTCGGGGCACTCCGCGTTGTCCATACACGGGCCGTTGGCGCGGCAGCGCTTGGGCGACCGCGTGCCATCAACAAGCAACTCGCCTTCGCACTTCAGGTTGGTGCCGCCGAAAGGGTTGCCTCCCGAAGGTTGGCAATCGGCGTTGCCTTCGCAAGGCGGCTTGCAGCGACCCGCGCCGTAATAGATCGAGTCAGGGTTCAAGTTGGCTGAGTCGACCCAGCAGGTCAGACCCGGCGGGCAACCGGGCGCCACTTCCTTGCGTTCGTTGAAGTCCCAGCGGCAGCGGGGCACGCACACGCCACCGCACGAGTTCGCGCCGGCGTCAGGGCGGTTGACGCTGCACACCGCGCCCGAGGGGCAATCCTTGTCGAGGTTGCAGCCGACCGACTCGCAGCTGTTCGACTGCGGGCGGCAGAAGCCGGTGCCGTCGTCGATGGTGCCGCAAGCGCACTGACCGACACGCTGGTAGCTGCAGAACTTCTTGCCCGACATGTCGTTCGGCAGCGTCTTGCACCGGCCCGCCCCGATGCCCGGCGGCCCGAAGATGACCACGTCTTCGCCGCATTCGAAGTGAGCGCCGCCCCCGTCAGGGAGAACCGAACACTCTTCACAGGGGCCCTTGCGCAGACGGCAGGTACCGCCACCGTTCGGCGTCTTGTCGCAGGTGCACTGCTGGCCGTACTGGTAGCAGCGGTCTTCAGAGTCCTGTGATTGGCACTCGTAGTCCTCGTTGCACGGGTTGCCCATCACGCACTCACCCGAGACGGTGTTGCAGATCTTGCCCGGCCCGCAGGCGAAGTCGTTGGTGCAGGGCGGCGGACCCGCGTCCACGCCCGCGTCTTCGATGATCACCACCGGCGTCGTGCAGGCGCCATCGGTACACACCTGGTCGGTGGCACACGACGAACAGCTCGCACCGGCCACGCCACACTGGGTGGCCGAGGTGTCGGTGACGCACTCGTTCTTCTCGGTGCAGCAGCCGGCGCAGGTGTCGACGGCGCACTTTTTCTGGCAGCCCGGAGTGAGCGCTACGAGAAGGCCGAGCAGGCCTCCAAAGAACGCGAAGCGGAGGTGTCTCGAGATCATGTCTGGTTTCCCTGTCTGTTCGGCCCGGAAAGAAGCCCTGCCCTTAGCCGAAAAACCGGGAAACATCACCTCGTGTGTCAGGGCCCGAGACCCACCCACACCTCGCCGTCTTCGGCGAATTCCTTCTTCCAGATGGGCACGTCTTCTTTCAGGCGATCGATGACGTACTCGCAGGCGCGGAAGGCTTCTTTGCGGTGCGGTGCCGAGACGGCGATCACCACGGCGAGTTCTCCGGGGACCAGTGTGCCGAGGCGGTGGAGCACGGCCACCTGCGTGCCCGGCCATTTCTCGCGCGCTTCGGCGCCGATCTGCGCGAGCTTCTTCTGCGCCATCGGGCCGTAGGCTTCGTAGTCGAGGCGCGTGACGCGTTTGCCCTTGGAGTGATCGCGGACCGCCCCCGAGAAGGTGACCAGGCCGCCCTGGCTGACGGAGGCGACTGCGTCGATGGCCTCTTGCAGGGAGATCGGTGTGTCTTGCAGGCGGAAGAGGCCTCCGCTGCCGCCGGCCACGGGCGGGATGAGCGCGACTTCGGCGCCTTCGGGGATCAGATCTTCGGGGGCGGCGAACTCTTCGGCGACGGCGATGCGGAGCTTGGGGAGAAGGGGGGCGAGCTCGGGGATCTCGTGCAGCAGCTTCTTCGTCAGGTCTGCGACGGTGGAGCCTGCGGGCAGGTCGAGTTCGAGGGTGGTTCTCTTCGCTCGTTCTCTGGCTGCGGCGAAGAAGCGCACGGTGGTTTTCATGGGTCAGCGAATGCCCTCTCCCCGACCCTCTCCCCCTCGGGGAGAGGGAGAAAGGGAGACAGTTTCTTGTTTCAGTTTGAGTTCGAGTTCAGATCTTCTTCTTCGCGTGGAGCTCGAGCTTGAGCGCCACGTCATCGGCGATCAAATCGTCAGGCTTGCCCGGGTACACGATGCCGAACTCTTTGCGGTTGATCGCGAACTCGGCGTTCACCGTCACCTCAGCGTCGGACACGGTGATGCTCGCGGGGAACGTGATCGCCCGCGTGGCGCCGTGCATCGTGAGGTTGCCGGTCACCGAATACGTCTCGCCGGTCTTCTGAATCACCGTCGACACGAACGTCGCGCGGGGAAACTTCTCCACGCCGAAGAAGTCGTCGCTCTTGAGGTGAGCCGCCAGCTTGTCGGGCGTCGTGGAGAGCGAGCTCATGTCGATCTCCGCGCGCACCCGGCTCTTCGTCACGTCACCGCCCACCAACTCGATGATGCCGCCGAACACGCCGAAGCTGCCTTCGTGTTTGCCGGTCACCTTCTGCCCCAGCCAGGTCAGCTTCGAATCAGCCTGCGTGAAGGGGTACGCGACCGCCCCTTCGATGGGAGCCACGGCCGCGGGCTCGGCAATGACAGCGGCAGAAGTCGCCTTGGGCGCCGCGTTGTTCGAGGGCTTGCAGGCAGCGAGAACGACGAGGAGCGAAACGAGAGCGATGCGCATGGTGACCCTTCAGATGCCGTAGAGCGCGCCGTATTTCACCTTCAAATACGAAACGAAGTCTTCGTCGGTGAGCCCGGCGCCAGTGACGCGGGTGATGAGCGACTCCGCGTCGGTGCGGAAACCCTCGCGGTGCACCTTCTCGCGCAGCCAGTTCTTCACCGGCGCGAGCTCGCCCTGGCGGATCGACTCATCGAGCCCGCTGATGTCGCGGTTGATCGCCTTCCACAACGACGCGGCGTACAGATTTCCCAGCGCGTACGTGGGGAAGTAACCGAACTCGCCGTAGGCCCAGTGAATGTCCTGGAGCACGCCCTGGTTCACCGAAGGCACCTCGAGCTGCAGCAGCTCCTTCGTCTTCTGGTTCCACGCGCCTTCGAGATCAGCGGCCTGCAGGTTGCCGCGAATGAGCTCCACCTCGAGCTCGGTGCGCAAGACGATGTGCAGGTTGTAGGTGACCTCGTCGGCCTCCACGCGGATGAAGCTGCGCTCGACCCGGTTCACTTCGCGCAGGAAATCCGGCAGCGCGACGTCTTTGAGCTGCTCGCGGAAGGCGTCCTGGTAACGCGGGTAGAAATACGCCCAGAACGACGGGCTGCGGCCGATGACGTTCTCCCAGAGCCGTGACTGCGACTCGTGGAGCCCCATCGAAGGCGTCTGCGCCAGCGTGGTGCGCTCGTGCTCGGGCGAAAAGCCCTGCTCGTAGAGCCCATGGCCGCCTTCGTGAATGGTGCTGAACACGCTGGAGAGCGGCAGGTTCTCGAACACCCGCGTGGTGAGGCGCACGTCGTAGAGCCCGGTGCCGCCGGTGAACGGGTGCGTGCTGCGATCCTGCCGGCCGGCGTCGAGGTCGAAGCCCATCGACTCGAGCAGGTGCAGGGTGAACTTCCACTGCGCTTCGGTATCGAAGGTCTTCCCCTCGAAGATCCGCTTCGGAGGCGGCCGCGCGTCGATCGCCTGCACCAGCGGCACCAGCTTGCTGCGCAGACCACCGAGCACGGGGAGCAGCCGCTTCACGCGCATGCCCGGCTCATAGTTTTCCAGCAGCGCGTCGTACCGCTCGCCGTCGTGACCCCAGGCGTCGGCCATCTCCCGGCGCAGCTCGAGCAGCTCCTGCACGTGGGGCTGGAAGACCTTGAAGTCCTTCTTGTCGCGCGCCTCTCGCCACGCCGACAACGCGTGCGACTGGGCCTCGGCGAGCGCCTTCACCAGGCGGGAAGGTACCTTGACCGCGCGGTCGCGCTCCTTCGCCAGGATGCGCACCATGGCCACTTCATCGGGGGTCGAAGGCTTCGCGTCGGCCAGCCACTCCCCCAGCCGTTCATCGACCAACCGCTCGTGGTGGAGCGCCTGCATGGTGCCCAGCTGCGCGGCCCGGCCCCCTTCTGCCTTCTTCGGGAGGTAGGTCTCTTGATCCCAGCTGGCCAGCCCAATCACCCCGGCCAGATCACGAAGCTCCTGCATTCGGGTGAAGAGGTTCTCGTTCATGGGCGTGTCTTCTAGTACGGCACGCGCATGGCGACCCAGCTGGCAATCTTCATGGAGCGAGACGACGAGCTCGCGTTTCTCCGATTCCTCGAACGGAACAACATGGAGGTCTATCCCCGGCGTGTCCCGCCTGATTGGGTGACCTTCAAGGCGTGCGAGGAGAACTTCGACAAGCTCCCCGAAGAAGACGTCTACCTGGTGGCCAGCGACATCGGCCCCGCGCTGGTCGACAAGCTCAAACGCGGCAAGGACAAGGGCCAGTGGCGCATCGATGAAGTGCGCTCACCGGTGATCTTCTGGGGGCGCTGCACGAAGAACGAGGAAGGCGAGCTGGTCGCAGGTCAGCTCTGGGCCGAGCTCGAGATCACCCAGCAGACCGGCCGCAAAGATCCCGCGCCTGAGAAGTTCAAGACGCTGTTCAACGAGATCGACAACTGGATCAAGAAGACCTTTCGCAAGACGCACCCCAAGGGCTTCTTCGTGGGCCCGAAGACCGCGAAGGCGGTGAAGGGCGGCCTCAAGCTGCGCGAGAACAAGTACTGGGGCCGCGAGATCGCAGTTCAGGGTCTGTGATTCATGTCGGCTGAAGAGCTCGTGCTGGCGATGAAGTCGCCCGCTGATTGGGAGAAGTGGCTCAGCAAGAACCACGACTCCGTCAGCGCGGTGATGCTGATCGTCGCGAAGAAGGGCGCGCCGAAGTCGATCACCTACGCCGAAGCGCTCGATGGTGCGCTGGTGTGGGGGTGGATCGACAGCCAGAAACGCGCGCTCGACGACAAGGCGTTCCTGCAGCGGTTCGGCCCGCGCAAGGCGAAGAGCCCGTGGTCGAAGATCAATTGCGCCAAGGTCGAGGCGCTCATCGCTGCAGGAAGAATGAAGCCGCCCGGGCTCGCCGAGGTGGAGCGCGCGAAGAAAGACGGCCGTTGGGATCGTGCGTACTCCGGTGCACGCACGGCTGAGCTTCCGCCTGAGCTCGCTGCCGCGTTGGCGAAGAACGCCAAGGCGCGCGCCTTCTACGAGACGCTCGATTCAGCGAACCGCTACGCGATCCTGTTCCGCATCCAGACGGCCGTGAAGCCCGAAACGCGGCTCGCGCGCGTCGAGAAGTTCGTGGCCATGTGCGCGCGGCACGAGACCATTCACCCGATGGTAAAAAAACGCTGACGAGAAGTTGGGGACGAGAGGGCCCGTCCCGGGGTTAGGCTCTGCACATGTCCTGGCTCGATACGCTCGAAGACATCCGGAAGAAGAACTTCGCGAAGATGCCCATGGCGAAGCGCGATGAAGCGGCTCGCGATGTGGTGAACATGGCCAGCTACGCGTGCGCCGTCGTCTCGGTCTCGCCCATTCCGTTCTCCGACGCGGTGCTGATGCTGCCGGTGCAGTCGGCGATGGTGGTCACGGTCGGCCACGTCTACGGCCGCAAGGTGACGGAAGCCGACGCGAAGAGTTTGATCGTCGAGCTCGCCACCACCGCGGGCCTCGGCATGCTGGCGCGTCAAGGCATCAAGGCGATCCTTCCCATCTTCGGAGCGCTGCTCACCGTGCCCGCCGCCTTCGCGATGAACTGGGGCATCGGCCGGGTGGCGATGGAGTACTTCCGCAACCCCGGCATGCCGGCGGATCAGCTTCGGAAGATCTACGAAGCCGCGAAGGATGAAGGCTCGGCGATGTTCTCGCGGGAGCGCTTCGACATGTTTCGCAGGTCGACCTCCGCGCCGAAAGAAGAGCCGGTCGATGAAGCGCCGAAGAAGAAGTCAGCTGCGAAGAAGAAGCCGAAGACCGCGGTCGAGAAGGTGATCGAAGGCGACTTCACGAAGAAGCTCGGCAAGCACAAGGACGTGCGCGACGCGTTCGATGGCGTGATTCACCTCGACGTGACGGGCGTGGGTGGCGGCAAGTGGACGGCCGATCTCACCAAGTCGAGCGAGTGGATCACGAAGGGTCACAGCGGCAAGCCCAAGCTCACCATCCGCGCGGGCACGAAGGACTTCATCGCGTTGGTGAAGGGTGAGAAGAACGCGCAGATGGCGGTGATGGCGGGTGACCTCAAGCTCGTGCCGATGGACCTCGACATGGCGATGAAGCTGGGTCCGCTCTTCAGCTGACCAAACTCAGAACAAGTTCAAACAAGTTCAAACAAGTGCCTCCCTCTCCCCGAGGGGGAGAGGGTCGGGGAGAGGGCTGTGCTATTCCCGCGCAGTGCGTCTCACGCTCTCCCGTGGAGTCAGCCTCGCCGTCCTGGCCTCCGCAAAAACCGAAGCCGATCACCACGAAGATCTCGGCTGCAGCATTCTCGGCCCACCCTCGCGCCCGGTGCGCAAGGCCCACGCCTGGCTCAAGAAACAAGTCCAACGACTGGGTCCAGCCGCAGTCACCGAACAAGCCGCCAAGCTGGTGAAGGAGATGGAAGCCTCGCCCGCCTACGACGCGCTCTGCGACGGCAAGAAGCGCCGCTTCGGCCGACGCGTGCTCCGCCAAGACGTGCTCTTCCCGAAGGCAGAGAAGTTCAAGCCGACCGTGCTCCACCTGCGGCGTGACGAACTCGGCCTCGACGTGCCGGTGCGAGCCGACGAGTGGCCGATCATCAACGACCTCTTCGCGACGCTGGCACGAGGCGCCACCAAGACCGAGCTGCACCCCTTCTCGCGGAACACGACCACGAGCGTGCTGCTGGACGATCTGACGAACGCGGGTTGGCTCGAGCCGTTCACAGCCCCCCACACCAGCGCGTCCCTCGTCTACGTCGGCCACAACACCACGCTGGTGCGAGGAAAGACCGCCTCGGTCCTGGTCGATCCGTACTTTCGCCCCGCGAGCATGTTCGATCTCCCGAGCTACCAGCCGATGCAGCCGCGCGATCTCGGTCACATCGATGCGGTGGTGATCACCCACTCGCACGGAGATCACTTTCACCTCGGCTCGCTGCTCCAGCTTCCACGCGAGACCCGCTTCTTCGTGCCGCCGGTCGAACGCGAGAGCCTGTTCTCGACCGACTGCGCGTTGCGGCTTCGCCAACTCGGCTTTCAGAACGTGGAAGCCTTGCCCTGGTGGGAGTCACGCGAGGTCGGCGATCTCACCGTGCGCGCCCTGCCCTTCTACGGCGAACAACCGACCGATCAGGAAGGTGTGCACCCGGGCTTGAGGAACGTCGGCAGCACCTGGACCATCCGCGGGCCACAGCTCGACGCCGCGTTCTTCGCCGACTCCGGCCGCGACGTGCAGGGCGACATGG
>JANODF010000352.1:0-1821 GCA_031412555.1 Archangium sp.
TCCTTCTCGCGATCGACGAAGAGCCGCTCCACCCGCTGGTAGATCTGCTCCTGCAGGCCTTCCGCCGTGCCTTCGGGCTGGAAGGTCATGTCCTGGTTGAAGATCGCCTTCACCTCGGCGGTGAGCGCGGCGAGGTTCCACGCGCTGGGGTTCTTCGAGGCCGTGTACGTGTCGGTGAGGCTGACGATGGCGTCTTCCACCGCGTCGAGCACCAGCTCGCGGAAGTCGGGCCAGGTGATCATCTTCTCGCTGCGCGACTTGACCCGCGTCTTCTTGTCTTCGGTGAACTCGACCAACGGCACCGGAGCGCCAGCGGCGAGCACCTGGCGGCGCAGACCGTAGATGGTCTTGCGCTGCTGGTTCATCACGTCGTCGTACTCGAGCAGGTTCTTGCGCATGTCGAAGTTGTGGCCTTCGACGCGCTTCTGCGCGTTCTCGATGGCGCGCGAGAGGAGCGAGTGTTCGATGACCTCGTCCTCCTTCATGCCCATCGTCTCCATCAGGTTGGTGATGCGATCACCGCCGAAGATGCGCATCAGGTCGTCTTCGAGTGACAGGTAGAAACGGCTGCCACCCGGGTCACCCTGACGGCCGGCGCGGCCACGCAGCTGGTTGTCGATGCGGCGCGACTCGTGACGTTCGGTGCCCAGAATGAACAAACCACCCAGCGCCAACACCTCGCGGCGTTCGGCCTCGCACTGGGCTTTGTACTTCGCCAGCGCAGCGTCGTACTTCGCCTGCCACTGCTTCTTCGCCTCGAGGTACGCGGCCAGCAGCGGCGCGTCGGTCTCGTGGCTGCCCGTGGAGTCAGCCTCGAACGGCGGAGGACCCGCTTCACCCTTGGCCAGGTTCTCCGCGTTGCCACCGAGCAGAATGTCGGTGCCGCGGCCTGCCATGTTGGTGGAGATGGTGACCGCGCCCTTGCGGCCTGCCTGCGCGATGATGTCGGCCTCGCGCAGGTGGTTCTTCGCGTTGAGCACCTCGTGCGGCACGCCGGCCGCCTTCAAGAACTTCGAGAAGACCTCCGACTTGTTGATCGACACCGTGCCGACCAGCACCGGCTGGCCCGCCGCGTGGATCTTCTTGAGCTCTTCGGCCGCCGCGTCGAACTTCGCCTTCTCGGTCTTGTAGACGACGTCGTCGACGTCTTTGCGCACCATCGGCTTGTTGGTGGGCACCACGCGAACGTCGAGGTTGTAGATCTTCGCGAACTCCTCGGCTTCCGTGTCGGCCGTACCGGTCATGCCGGCCAGCTTCGAATACATGCGGAAGTAGTTCTGGAACGAGACCGTCGCGAGCGTCTGGTTCTCGTTCTCGATGGTCACGCCTTCTTTGGCTTCGATCGCCTGGTGCAGGCCATCGCTCCAACGGCGGCCCGGCATGATGCGGCCGGTGTGTTCGTCGACGATGAGCACCTCGCCGTCTTTGACCACGTAGTCGCGGTCACGCTTGTAGAGGGTGTGCGCGCGCAGGGCCTGCTCGACGTGGTGTAGCGTCTCGAGCTCTTCGGGCGCGTAGAGGTTGGTGCTCTTGAGGCGCTGCTGGAGCTTCTCGATGCCCGCGTCGGTGAGCATCACCGAGCGCGACTTCTCGTCGAGCTGGTAGTCCTGCTCGGGCACCAGGCCGTAGATGACCTGGTCGACCTTGCCGTAGAGATCGGTGCTGTCTTCGGTCGGGCCGGAGATGATCAGCGGGGTGCGCGCTTCGTCGATGAGGATCGAGTCGGTCTCGTCGACGATGGCGAAGTTGAGCTCACGCTGCACGTAGTCCTGCAGGCGGAACTTCATGTTGTCGCGCAGGTAGTCGAAGCCGAACTCGTTG
>JANODF010000353.1:0-21071 GCA_031412555.1 Archangium sp.
GGCGGCTCCGCAGTGCCGCTGCGGTTCGGCCTGCGCGTGGTGCCCAGCGACGCCACGTTCGAGAGTGCGACCAGCCGCTTCATGCTGCTGCCTGCGTCACCGGAAGACTTGTTCTCGCCGGTGCCGAGCACGACGGAGCAGTGGATCGAACGGCCCCTCGAGTGGGACGCGCAGTCGGAGGTGTGGTTCGCCCGGTACGCCGCCCCCTTTCAGGTCGACGGCGACTCGCAGTTCGCCGGCAGCGAGGTGGTGCGCACCCTTCGCATCGAGCTCTCACGTTCGGAGAACGGCCGGCTGTTCGGTGCGCTGGCGGATCGCTGGTTGGGTTTGTTCGCCACCCGCACCGCTGACGGTGTGCCAACGCCCGGCAGTGTCGGACTCACAGGTCAGCTCACCGCGAGCCGCGTGCAACCGCTGCCTGCCGCCGCTCGGACGCCCGTGCAGGGTTCGGCCACGGCCCTCACGCCTTCCATCAACGCGCCCATCGCGCTGACCGCCTGCCCGGCGAACGTCTACGCAGGCCTCGTCGCCAACACCGGTGGACTGACCGATGGTGGGGTCGCCACCGGTCCGTGCCCGGGCATGACGACGCCCGCCAGCTTCAGCACCGCGGCGAGCAGTGACAAAGCGACCTGCGCACTCGCGCTGGCCGACAAGGCACTCACCGGCCCCTCCACCGCGGCCCAGGTGCGTGCGTTTCTCGACGAGAACACGGCCAACCCGGGTGGCCTCTCCTTCGGTCAGTTCCTGGAGAAGTGTGCTGCGCGTGACGGCTACTGCGTGCCCACGCCCGAGGTGTTGTGCGCGGAACAACTGCTCGCCCACGCGTACCAGACGCAGGGCAACGAGCTGATCCAGGCCGGCGCCTTGCTCGAGCGCTACCAGCGCGTCGCGCGCGAGAGTTACCTCGGCCGCCAGCTCGCCGCCTTCCAGGTCGACACCACCATTCGCCTCGAGTGGCTGCGCACCAGCGAAGCGCCGCTCTTCCTCGCGTCGGAGCTGAAGGCCTACAACGAAGACATTCTCAACCGCTGGAAGAGCCAGGTGCTCGACGCGCTCTTCGAGGTGCTGCGCAGCCAGTTCGCGCCTTCGGGGCTCGAGGTGCTCGGTCGGCAGCCCACCGACGCCACCGCGCTCTCGGTGCGCGGGCAGATGTTGCTCGAGCAGGCGCAGACCTGGCAGGGCGCGATGGAGTCGCTGCAGATCGCCACCCAGCGCTGGAACTCGCTGTACCAGGACACCGTCAACCGCGCGCGCACGGCCGACCTGGTGCGCACGCGCATGTTCGACCTCTACCTCTCGGCGGCGGTGCTCACGCAGCTGAACCGCTCGGCGGGCAGCAACGCGAACAGCTCCATCTTCGGCAGCGGCTTCGCGGCGTTGATGCGCTCACTGGCTGAGTTGTCGTTGCCGTTCAACGAGCTCATCTTCATGCGCGACGCCGAGGTGGTGGTCAGCCGCTCGGTCGATCCCTCCAGCAGCGCCAACACGCTGCTGGGCGACCGCGAAGAGCTGGCCCGGCGCGCAGTGCTCGACGCGCAAGACTCGGTGGATCGCGTGCTCGCCGATGCGCAGGCCTCCGAGGTCAACGCGCAGGTGCTCACCGACCGGATGATCACCCAGGCCGAAGAGCTGCGCTCCGAGCTGGTGCAGGTGTGCGGCTTGCCCCGGGGTTGCACGGCGACCGACTTCGCGGCGCGCCCCGAGTGCGCCGTCACCACGGAGATCGGCAAGTGCGGCTTCGTGCGCGATCCACTCAGCGGTCAGGTCGACTCGCTCGACGCCATCGCCTCATTGCCTTCCATCAGCGAAGCGGGTCAGGCGGTGCTGTCGTGGCGCAAGGCGCTGCTCGACCAGCAGGTCGCCCAGGAAGAGTTTCGCGCCAACCAGGAGCGCGCGCAGATCGAGCTCGACTCGGCCGAGGCCTTCGCGCGGAAGATCGCGCAGTGGGACAGCCAGCGCCGCCAGGTCAACGGTGAGGTGCAGGCGCTCCTCGACGAGATGACGGCCCTCAACCTCGAGAACATGGCGGCGGAGATCGACGGGCTGCGCCAGATGCAGCAACGCCGCGTGCTCGCGTACCAGGTGCAGGAGGCCGGCGTGAAGAAGTGGGCGAGCATCCGCTACGCGGGCGTCACGTCCGACATGAAGAAGATGACGAGCATCAATGCCTTCGAGCAGACCGGTGCCTGGCTCACCCGCGCCGCGAACGAGGTCGACCACCTCGCCGCCACCACGGCTGACGGGTTTCCCAAGGCGGTCGGTACGTCGAACGACATCTCGGCGCCCGGCCGCCTCATCATCGGGCTGGCCGCCTACGGTGCGACCGCGGCCCTGCGCGCGGTGTCGGCGGGCCTCGAAACGGCGGCAGCAGGTGTCGAGCTCACGCTGGCCGAAGACCGCGCCCGCCGCGACGCGCAGCTCGAGGAGCTCGCTGACCTCGCCGCCCTCGACGTGCAGCAGACCGAGAATGACCTGGCCAGGATGACGACCGACCTGCGCGTGTACGCGCTGCAGACCGAGGCCGCGGTGGCTTCGCGCGAGGCGCTCATCGACGCGCTCCGCCGCAACCTGGAGCTCGACCTCGCGCACGATCGTGACCTGGTCGAGTTGCGAGACCGCCGCGACAAGGTGAAGCTGCGCCTTGCCGATGCGGCAGCGCTGCGGGCCCGGGTGTTCCGTGCCGAGGTGATCGTCGCCCGCCACCTCATGGAGTACTTCCAGGTGGTGCAGCGCGCGCAGCTGCTGCAGGGCCGCTACGCCGCGCTCTCCAGCCGCCTCGACAACCTGACGGAGCTCATCGCCAGCCCCTCCGTCATCTTCGCGTTCGCCAATCGCCTCGCCCGCGCCGAGTCGCGTGTCGATCGGGCACGTGGGCTGCTCTATGACTGGCTGGTCGCGCTCGAGTACTACGCGGTGCGGCCGTTCATCGATCAACGCCTGGCCATTCTGCTCGCGCGCAATCCCTCTCAGCTCGAGGCCATCGCCAACGAGCTGGTGCGGCTGCAGGGCGCGTGCGGCGGCATCGTGAACACCGGCATCGCCGAGCTGTCGTTGCGCGATGACCTGCTCGCGGTGGGCTTCGACACCGAAGGCCAGACGGGGCCCGAGCGTTTCCGAGAGATCCTCAACCGCGGCAACGTGCCCATCGACACGCAGGTGCGGTACTCGAGCGATGAGCGGGTGGGTGAGCTCATCAAGTCGCGCAAGGTGCTCGCGGCGACGTTCTCGTTGCGCCTGGAAGACTTCGCGAACCTGCCGCTGACCTGCAACGCGAAGCTGGCGTCGGTTGATCTACAACTGGTGGGCGAAGGATTGGGCCGCGCGCGGCCGACGGTGAGCGTGCTCTACGACGGCACCAGCACGCTGCGCAGCTGCCAGCCGAACATCGAAGAGCTGGTGGGGGGCCTTGCTCCGGGCAGCTCGAGCTTCGGCTCACTGACCCGCTTCCGCACGCAGGGGCGCAGCGTGTCGCCGCTCGCCACCATCAACACCTTCGGCGCGGCTGATTCAGCCAATCGCGGACTCGAAGGGTTGCCGCTCGCCTCGACGTACACCGTGCTCATCGACCCCGAGGCGGGTGAGAACAAGAACGTCGACTGGTCGAAGCTCGACGACGTGAAGCTCAAGCTGACGTGGGCCTACCAGGACCTCTTCCCCGTGGGGCAGTGCCAATGAAGCGGATTGATGGAAGCACCCACACCGGTCCTCTCGAGAGCAGTCGAGGGAGTCACTCTGTTTCGCGCCGCAAGTGGCCCCTCGACTGCTCTCGGGGCGAACGGGGTGTCTTCATGTCGTGCGCCCTGCTGCTCGCAGCGTGCACGACCACCGTGCCGCAGCCTCGTTCTCCGGTGGCGCCGCTCGACACCGCGCTCACCATCGCCTCACCCAACGGCTGCCAGCTCGACGACGACTGCGCCGCCGCGACCTTCTGCTTCCAGCAGCGCTGCGTGACCGAGTGCACCTCGACCGCTCAGTGTCCGACCGGCACGCAGTGTTCCGCGCGCGGCCGCTGTGTGGTGGGCGAGGTGCCTGACGCGAACTTCGACGAAGCGGCCTTCGGCGCTGCGAGCACCGACGTGGGCGGGCTCACGCTCGCCGGCTGGCCTGCCGACTCGGTGCTGCGGGTGACGCCCGATGCGCCTTTCGTGACGTTGCGGCTCACCACCTCGGGTCCGCTCAGCGAGGGCCGCATGCTCTATTCCGTGCAGCTCTCGGGTGGTGCGCTCACCGTGGCGCGTGCTGAAGGCAGCACGTCCTTCGAGCTCGCGATCCCCACGGGGAGCGCGGGCAGCGACCGTTCGGCGACGCAGGTGGTGGAGGTGGTGACGCCCATCGAGCGCCGCACCCTCTATCTCGTGCCTGCCCGGCCTCGCGCGGGTTGGTACACCGGCACCTTCGCCCCGCCCGTCTTCGGCGGCCCCGGTCTCCCCCTGGAGTTCGTGGTGCAAACGGAGCCCGCAGACGTGCTCTCGCTGGCCGAGGCGACACGTGCCTGGGCCTGGTTGCCCACGTCGCCCGAGTTCCTCGTCTCGCTGGCCACCGCTTCGGGTGACACCGCGTGGGTGCGGCGGCCGCTCACCTTCGACGCGAGCATCAACACGTGGGTCGCCTTGTTCGCCGAAGACATCGCGCCTTCGAAGTACTTCGGGCCCGGCGTGTTCCCCCTCGCAGGCCGCTCGTTGCGGCTGGAGATTTCGCAAGAAGACGACGGCACCCTGAGTGGTGCGCTGGCGGATCGCTGGCGCGGTTTGTTCGATCAACGCAACGCCGATGGTCTGCGCTCTCCGGGTGTCGCGATGGTGTCGGGGCAGTTCCGGGTGAACCGGCTCAAGCCGCTCCCGCCCACCTCGCAGATGCGTGACGGCCTGTTCATGCCGGCCACGCCGCAGCAACAACCTGCGCCCGAGCTGACGCTGTGCGCCGACGCCTTCTTCGCCGTCCCCGCCGCAGCCGGTCAGCCCGACGGGCCGTGCAAAGACATCGGCAACGTCGCCACCTTCCGCACGGTCGACGCCGGGAAACGCGCCACCTGTGCGCTGGGCGTGGCGCGTGAGGCGCTCGCCGGGCTGACCGTGGGCAAGCTGCTCAACGCGCTGCTCGACCCCAGCGTGCCCGACCCGCAGGGCGTCAGCTTCAAGACCTTCATCGAAGACTGTGCCAGCGACACCAGCCCCACCTGCAAGCCGACGCCACAGCTCTCGTGTGCGCGCTCTCTCGTGGCCGCCGCGTATCTCGACGCCGATGCCTCGAGTGGTGACGTGCAGGCCCTGTCTGAGGCGTACGACAAGACCACCACGGAGGCCTTCCTCGGCAGGCAGCTGGCAGCCTTTCAGGTCGACACGCAGACGCGGCTCGCGTGGTTGCAGAGCTCGGAGGCCCCCGCCTTCCTCGTCTCGACGCTGCGTGACTACAACATGCAGATCCTCGATCGCTGGCGCGGCAAGGTGCTCGATGCGCACCTCGACAGCGTGTTCGGCCAGCTCGATGCCGCGGGGCTGGCGGTGTTGACCCGCTCGCCGACCGACCCGGTGGCGATCTCCAACCGGCAGGCGCTGCTGCTCGATCTCTCGAACTCCTGGCGCGCCTCGATGGACGCGCTGGCCCTGCTCACCACGCGCTGGAACGTGCTGCTGCAAGACACCACCTCGCGCGCGCAGGCCGCGGCCTCCGTGCGTGCCACGGCTGCAAAGCTCTACGCCAGCGCAGCGATTCTGCAGGAGCTCGCCCGTGAGAGCGGCGCCTCGTACCTGAGCAGCAGCTTCGGCGCAGGCTTCTCGGTGTTGCTGCGTGAGCTCAACCGGCTCTCGATGCCCTTCGACGTGCTGCTGTTCGCGCGCGACGCCGAGGTGGTCACCTCGCGATCGCTCGACCCGAACATGAACAGCCGCTCGCTGCTCAAAGAGCGGGAGCTCGCCGCGCGCAACGCCGTGAAGGACGCCACCGCCAGCGTCGACCTGGTGCTCGCCGAGGCCCAACAGACGGCCGTCGATGAAGCGGCCCTGACCGCGCGCTACGAAGACCAGCTGATCGCGCTGCGCAACGAGCTCATCTCGTTGTGCGGGCTGCCCGTGGGCTGCACCGCGAGTGAAGTGGGCAGCACGCCCGAGTGCGCCGTGCCCACGGCGGCGGGCAGGTGTGGTTTCCTCGTCGCGCGCGACGGCACCGGGCAGAACGTCGAGTCGGTCTCAGAGGCCGGCGCCACGCTGCTCACCTTGAAAGAAGCGGCCGGCACCGTTCAAGAGGCCGACGCCCGCCTCGCGGCCCTGGTGCAGCAAGCGAACCTGGTGGGCGCGACCACCGAGGCCTTCGCGCAGAAGGTGATGCGATGGGACAGCCAGCGTCGCGCGGTGGCCACGGAGATCGAAGCGCTGCTGGCCGACATCGCCACGCTCAACGAAGCCCGCATCGACGCAGCGGTGGTCGACGTGCGTGCGCAACAAGCGACGCGGGTCGCCGCCTACGAGCGTCAGGAGGCGGCGATCGAGAACTGGGATCAGATTCGCGCGCGGGGCATCGCGAGTGACATGAAGAAGCTGCAGAACATCAACGCGCTGCGCATCGCGTCGTCCATCCTCGAGCTGACGGCAGACCGCACCGACGACCTGGCCGACGTTCTGCGCGACGCGCTGCCCAAGGAGATCGGCTTGACTGTCGATCCCTCCTGGGCCGTTCGCCTCAACGTGCGGTTCCCGGCGTGGTTCGCCAGCAGCGCGCTCCTGGTGACGAGCAACATCATGGAGGCCAACGCTTCGTCGCTCGCGGTGGTGCTCGAAGGTGAGCAGGCGCTGCGGGAAGCCGAGCTGACCAACCTGGAGCAACTCCCCGACCTCGACGCGATGGCGACGGAGAACGATCTCGCCGAGCTGCAGAAGGAAATCGAGCTGAGCAACCTCACGACCGAGAAGCAGCTCAACTCGCTGCGCGCGCTCGTCGATGCCTTGCGCCGCAATCTCCAGCTCGATCTCGCTCACGACCGTGACCTGCAGGAGCTCAGCGATCGCCGCGACACCTGGCGGCTGATGCTCGTCGACTCCTTGCGCCTCGAGTACGGCGTGATGCAGGCACAGCTCACCGCCCGGCAGCGGGAGATTGCCTATTACGAAGTGGTGCAGCGCGCGCAGTTGCTCGAGGGCCGCTACCGCTCGTTGTCGGCGCGGTTCGGAAACCTGGAGAGCCTGCTGGGCAGCCCCGACGTGCTCTTCAGCTTCGCCAACCGCATGGCCCGCGCCGAGAGCCGCATCGATCGCAGCCGCCGCGCGCTCGAGGAGTGGCTGGTCGCTCTGGAGTACTACGCGGTGCGCCCCTTCGTGGATCAACGCCTCGCCATCCTCCTCGCGCGCAACCCTGCGCAGCTCGAGGCCATCGCCAACGAGTTCCTCCGCCTGCAGCGTGCGTGTGGTGGGCCGGTCACCCTGGAGACCGTCGACGTCTCGTTGCGCGACGACCTGCTGGGGCTCGACTTCGTTTCGGCCCGTCAAGGTGCGCAGGCCGCCACGCCGGCTGAACGGTTCCGCGCGTTGATGCAACGCGCGTCGCGGCCGGTGAACCGGCAGATTCCGCTCACCGCCACGCAGACCCTGGGGCAGCGGCTCGATCGCGGCCAGGTGTTGGCGGGCAACTTCGGCCTGAGCATCGAAGGCTTCGCGAACCTCGCGCGTTCGTGCAACGCGAAGCTCGACTCGGTCGCGGTGCAGTTGGTGGGCGAAGGCTTCACCGGTCAGCCGGTGGTGTCGATCGTCTACGACGGTGCGAGCCAACTGCGTTCCTGCCAGCCGGGCCTCGACACGCTGGTGCAGGCCTTGGGGCCGGCCACCACCGCGTTCGCCAGCGTGACGCCGTTCAAGACCGCGGGCCGCGCCATCTCACCGGTGGCGGGCGTGAACGACTTCGGTCCCGCGCAGACGTGGAATTCCACCCTCGAAGGCTTGCCGCTCTCGGCTGGCTACACCGTGCTCATCGATCTCACCCACCCCTCGAACGCCGCGCTCCCGTGGGATCGGCTCGAGGACGTGCGTCTCCAGTTCCGCTACTCGTACCAGGACGTGTTTCCTGAGGGGCAGTGCCAGTGAAGAACGTTTGGTTGGCAGTGATGGCAGTGGCCTCGTCGGCCTTCGCGCAGTCGGTGGACACCAGCTCGTCGTTGCAGCGGGGTTCACGCGCAGAGGGTTCGATCGCCCTCCCATCGGCGCGGCTGCTCGAGCGCGGCGCCTGGGAGATCAGCCTGGGCTACGGGCATGAAGGTGACGTGGTGCGGGTGAGCACGCCCACCGGCGACGTACGCGGCGGCGCGTTGGTGCAGGACGTACGGTGGGTCGATCAACGCGATCTCGCGTGGGTGCATCTGGCGGTCAGCCCGCTCTCGCGTTTCGAGTTCAACGCGGTGTTGCCCGTGCTGCTGGGCCAGTCGTCGAACTTGATGAGCGGCATCGACACACCGGTGAGCGGCCGCGCGGCATTGGGTGACGCGAGCTTCGGGCTGCGCTTTGCGTTGCTCGAGCGCAAGGCGTGGGGCGAGCAGGGCTTCAACTGGACGATTCAAGGCGGCGTCATCGTGCCCACGGGCAGCGCGACCTCGGCCTTCTCGGAGCGCACCACGCGCGCCGATGCCTCGACCACGGTGAGCTGGCAGAGCAGCGCGAACTGGGCGGTGACCGCGCACGCCGGGTATCAGATGGGCCAGTCGCTGCAGCTGGGAGATCAGCTGTTCGGAGATCGCCTGATCTTCGGCGGCTCGTTCGCGTATCGGTTCTCAGCGGTTCAGCTTCACGCCGACGTGGTCAGCCAGGTGAACCTGGGCGCCGCCTCTGCGCAGACCAGCCCCGGCCGCGCTTCGCTCGAGGTGCTCGGTGGTGCGCGCTACCTGCACGACTTCTTCTTCGCGGATCTCGGGCTCGGTGTGGCGCCGGTGGATGATGGCGTGACGCCGCGCTGGCGGTTGCAGCTGGCGGTCGGTGCGCGCGGGTTGTTCGACAAGCCTGCGCCCCCGCCGGTGGATCTCGATGTCGACCGCGATGGGGTGTTGGGCGAGGCCGACAAGTGCGCCTCGCTGGCAGAGGATCACGATGGGTTCGAAGACGCCGATGGCTGCCCGGATCCCGATGACGATCGTGACGGTGTGCCCGATGGCCGCGATGCGTGTTCTCGCCAGGCCGAAGACGCGGATGGCGTGGCCGATGCGGATGGTTGCCCCGAGACGGACGCGGACGCCGATGGCGTGCTCGACGAAACGGACACGTGCCCGCTGGCCGCTGAAGACTTCGACGGGTTCGAAGATGGTGATGGGTGCCCCGAAGCAGGCACGGCTGATCCGAGCGCGGCCTTCCGCACGTTGTCGTTGCCAGAGCAGGCGTTGTTCTTCGAGGTGGGCAGCGCGACGCTCGACGCGAATGCGTTGGCCACCGCGCGTGAAGTGGCGCGCATGCTGCTGAAGAAGGAGGGCCAGGTGCAGCTCACCGGTCACGCCGATGATCAAGGTCCCGAGTCGCGCAACGACGAGCTCTCGAAGCAGCGCGCGGAGGCGGTGAAGAAGGTGCTGGTGGAAGCCGGAGTGGCAGCAGATCGCCTGTCCGTGCGTGGTGCGGGGCGGAAAGAACCGGTCACGCAGTCAGCGGGATTCGGGCGGTCACTCAACCGCAGCGTGACGTTCGCCTGGCAGTAACTCATTGAGGGGTCAACTGCGCAACTACCGAACCCAGTGCCACAGCCACCACAGCGTCATCAACCCCGCGGCGCCCGACCAGAAGCGGGTGACGTACATCTTGCTGTTCTCCGCGTACGCGACCTGGCCTGAATCGGTGTCCGACAGCACGAACGGCGATGCGCCTTTTGCGATGGAGTACCGCCCCGGCGCCTCAGTCACCGTGCCGAGCACGAAGATCTTCTCGCCCGGCTGCAGGGTGGTCTCGTTACACCGCAACTCACCGTGACCGAGCATGCGGCGAATGCCCTTCGACTCGAGGTAGCGCACCAGCACGCCGTGATCCTCGCTGCCGCTCTCTGCCGACAGCAGCACCTCAGCGCCACTCGGATCGACCTCGATGCTGCCGGGGCCTTTGCGATCCTTGAGCTGAAAGCGGGTGCCCACCGCTTCATCGTGAATGGTCGACCACCGGCTGTACTTGCCGGCGCGCACGTACTCCTGCACCAGCATGCGGTACCAGACGACGGGCTTCTCGCTGATGGGGCTGATCAACGGCTGCGAGGCCACCACCACGCCGTGCACCTTGCAGACGCCGGCGCCTTTCACCTGCGAGACCTCGAGCTCCTCCTGCTGGAAGAACTTCACCTTCTTCGCCTTTCGTTGGGCGAGGAAGAAGCCGAGGGCGGAGATGGCGCCGAAGACGAGCGTGGGCGCGGCGTAGGCCATGTGCATTGGTAGATCGTGCTTCCTTACTGCGGGTGGGTACAGCCACATCGGGAAGCACGACCCCCGTTCAAACCGTACGTGCGGGATTTCCCGCATACGGCTTACCGGTGGGGTTTCGAACAGTCGCATTACGCAGCTCCCGGGTATTGGGACTCGGCCCTTCAGTCGGATCAGCCCAAGGTTCTCGAAGAAGTCCCGCGTCCACTTACGTGACTCGCCGGGTTTGAGGTGTCGCGCCTTCCGTTGATGCAGCAGGCCTCTCAGCCGCCGCTCGACGTACTGGTCCACGGCGCCAAACTTCTGGCTCGCGTTGCCGGTCTGGAAATAGCCGCTCCACCCTTGCAGCACGGGGTTGAGCGACTTGATGACGTCCCGCAAATCCGCGTGGCATCGGCCTTTCGGCGTCAGCTCGTGAATTCGTGCACGAACGCGCTTCATGCTGCGCTGCGACGGGCACCGATGAAGGAAGTACTTCCCGTTTCTTCTCCCTCACCCAAATCGGCCCGCTCATCTTCTTCCGCAGGTGACACCCGAGGAAATCGAAGCCCTGTTTTCCCCAGGACATGTCGACTCGCCTCGTCTTCTCGGGATGCAGTGACAAGCCCCAGCTTCTCCATCACCTTCGTGATGTGTCGCTCGGCCTCCTCGCACGCCGCCCCGGTGTTGCACGAGACGACGAAGTCGTCCGCGTACCGCACCAGCACGCCCAGATGCGCGTGCTTCTTCTCCCACTCCTCATCGAGAACGTGCAGGTAGATGTTCGCCAGCAACGGCGAGATGACTCCCACCTTGAGGTGTTCCCACCGTCGGCGTCGTCAGCTTTCCGTCGTCCAGCACACCTGCACGCAGCCACTGCCGCACCAGCTTCAGCATCCTTCGGTCTACGACTCGCTTTGCGACGAGCTTCATTAGCGTGTCGTGGTTGATGCTGCCGAAGTAGTCGCGGATGTCGGCGTCGAGGACGTGATTTCCGCCTCGCGCGCCTTCCACTCGCAGCTTTTCCAGCGCGTCGGTGGCGCTGCGCTTCGGTCGAAATCCGTAAGAGGACTGTTTGAAGTCCGCCTCGAAAATCGGCTCCAGCACCAACTTCACCGCTGTTTGCACCACCCTGTCCCGCACCGTCGGAATGCCCCAGCGGGCGCTTCTTCCCGTCTGCCTTCGGGATGTACCGGCGCAGCACAGCAGGTGCCCGGTACCGTCCTTCTCTCAGCGCTTCCTGCACCTCAGCGAGCATGCGCTCCACGCCGTACACCTCGACCTCAGCCAGTGTCTCTTCATCGACACCCGCTGCGCCTCGGTTGGCCTTCACCAGTCTCCATGCCTCGTGCAGGAAGTCACTCCTGCACGCCTGTGCATACAGCGCATGGAAACGTCTTCCCGGTTGCCGCTTGGCGACCGCCCACAGTCGACGTCGCAGTTGTCGCACTTCTTCCCGTCTGCTCACGCATCAGGGGGTGTTTAGGCGTCTCCGCCAATCCCTCGCGCTTACCTGCTTCGTCGACACTCCCACCCCAGGGCCCTCTCCCTCCGAGCGCGTTTTGCTGCGCGCTCATCAACGGTACGACTGGCCCCTCGGACTTCCGCTGCACATCTGCCCCCTTCGCCTTCGGCTTATAGGGCGCGACTTGCGGTGACTGCCGCGATGCAGACGGACCTCTCGTGTTCCGCTCTTCACCTTGTCCGCGTGCTGCGCTCCCTACCCCGGGGATGCCCTCTGCCCATCCGGACTCTCGAGCAGTTGGTGTTGCCTTCGCCGTGACATGATCGGCTCGGCCTTCCCGTTGTAAATGTTTCGAGGCTGCAAGCTTCACTTCATGTTGCGGCCCGCGGATTTGCTCCCTCTCTCGAGGCTCTCGACGCCACGCTTCACCAGTCGGCATCTCTGCCTCAGGTGGTGGCCTGCTATCGGGCTCTCCGGCGATTACCCGCGCGGGACTTTCACCCGCTGGTGAAGTGCAACGTGGCTCCGCCTCTTCGGTCGCTCGCGCTTCCGCTGGCTCTGAACCGTCACGACGCACCATGTTCTGCATTCTAGACGGGAGTGCGCCCTTCCTCTGCGGACTGATTGCAGTGCAGCTCATCGTGCGTTGAGGAGTGGCGCTCAGCTCTTCTCGGCCGAGAGCGCCGCATCGACGGCGCGCAGCTGCTCGTCGGTCCCCAGGGCCAGCAGGAGATCCCCCGACGCGAGGACGAAGTTTCCTGGCGGGTTGGGCATCGGCGTTCCCTCTCGCACCACGGCCAGCACCGACGCCCCGGTGGTCGCGGTGATCCGCAGGGAGTCCAGCGACTTGCCCTCGGCCGCCGATCGCGCAGCGACCACCACGTCCTCGATGCTCAGCGCCTTGTTCTCCTTCGTCAGCGCCGTCTCGAGGAAGTCCACCACGCGGGGCCGCAGCAGGAGGTGCGCGAGCCGCCGCCCGCCGATGGCGTAGGGGCTGATCGCCCGGTTGGCCCCCGCGCGAATCAGCTTGGGCACCGAGGCGTCGTCCACCGCCCGGCTGGCGATGAACAGGTTCGCGTTGAGGAGCCGCGCGCTCAAGATGACGTAGAGGTTGGTGGCGTCGCTCGAGGTGGTGACGATCAACCCCTTCGCGCGGGTGATGCCCGCGGCGAGCAACGTCGCGTCTTCCGTCGCGTCGCCACGGAGGAACGCACACCCCCACTCGCTGGCGCGCTGCTCCGTGCCGTCCGACGGGTCGATCACCACGAAGGTCGCCCCGGAGGCGCGCAGCTCGGCCGCCGCTTCCCGGCCGACGCGCCCGATCCCCGCCAGGATGAAGTGCCCGGACAGCTCGTCGATGGACTTCTGCATCTTGCGTCTCCTGCGCGCCGACCGGACCTGGTCGCTCGCCGCGTAATCGAGCACCACGGTGAAGGTGTAGAAGAGGCTGCCGATGCCGCTCGCCGCGATGCCCATGGTGAGCACGCGGCCCGCGATGCCCATCGGGTGCAGCTCGGCGAACCCGATGGTCGTGATGGTGATGAACACCATGTACATCGATTCGAACCAGCTCACGCCCAGCGGCGCCCACAAGGCGTGGTACCCGAGGGCGCCCACCAGGTGCGTGACCAGCAGCAGCACCGCCGGCACCCGCAGCCGCTGCAGCAGGACCCGCCGTTCTGGCGTCAGCCAGCCGTTTTCTCGAAGGTGAGGGCTGCGTGGGGTCGGGGCCATCGTGACTGGACTGGGCACTGTCTGCGTCTTGACGCTTCGAGAAGGAACAACAGCAGGAGACATCTTCAGCGCCCCTGGAGCCACCCGAGGATTGGCTCGACCAGGGTCTCCACAGCGCTTGATCCGTGCCCCCCCTCGCTGGCGACGAGCTTCAGCTTGTCAGGCCCCGGCACCAGCGCGAAGAGCTCAGCGGTGCCCGACGGATCGACCAGCCCATCGTGACGGCCTTCGATCATCAGCAGCGGCGCGCCGAGCTTCTTCGCGTTGGTGGGGCAGCGCTCCATCACCTTCGACTGGGCCATCAGGTAGCGGAGGCTGAAGTGGCGGACGACGAGCGGGTCCTTCTGCATGGCCTCTCCTTCGGCGCGGTCTTCGGCGAAGGCGATCGCTGACGGGTTGCGGTTCATGTCGACGGTGAGCGCGGCGGGCCGGAAGACGAAGTTCGCCGCGTACGTGAGGTAGTCTCCGAAGGTGGGACCCATGCCCTTGCCGTACACGAGCTTCCAGGCCGGGTTGATCAACACCACTCCTTGCAGGGTGGGCTGGTCGGCCGCCAGCTCGAGCGCGAGCGCGGCGCCGGCGCTGTGGCCGAACAGGAAGACGCGGCCGGGGAAGCGGGTGGAGAGCACCACGAGGTACTGGCGGAGATCGCCGAGGAAGAGCGAGTAGTCGTCGAGATCGCCACGCGGACCGTCGGAGAAGCCCGTGCCGCGCGCGTGCAGCACCGCGGTGGCGAAGCCGGCCTCGTGAAGCGCGGCTGTGAGCTTCGGGTAGGGAGGTGCCGAGGCGATCTCCGGGCCCAGCACGGACCAGACGACGCCGCGAGGACCGTCGCCGGTGAGCTCGGTGAAGAGCCGAACGTCACCAGCGCCGGTGATGAACTCGGCGCCCGGTGGTGGGTCGAGCGGAGGCTTCATCAGCAGCGGCGCCGACGCGCAGCCAGCCAGCCAGCCACGGGGCGATGAGCAGGGTGAGCTTCACGGCTCTCTTCAGAGCAAGCGCGAGGCCGCAGGCGCGCGCGTCGAGGCTGAGCGAGCGGTCTCCCGAGCCCAGTCGAGGGCACTTGCAGAGCGAAGCAGAGGTAATCCCTCGACTGCTCTCCTCAGGAGGACCGGTGTGCGTTCCTTGTTCGATCAACCCTGCGAGCGAGGTCGAGGGCGTCGCAGCACCCAGGCCGCAAATCCTTCGCAGCCATTCGAGCGCACGCAACGCGTGCGCGCGGGATGTCACGGGCTTCTGCGCACGTCGACCATCAGAGACACATCATGCTGTAGCTACCAGAAGTACCCAGGCGCGGCTCGGTCTGTGCGTGGCAGCAGGAAGTCTTGCGCGGATCTTCGCCCCGACACGCCGGGTCATCAGGTTTGTTTCGTTGGTCTTCGTGTACCGCTCGCTCGCACCGCTTCGCGGCTCGACTCGCTCGACATCTACAGCACGGCGCTCGAGCCGGCGCTGTTGACGCTGCTATCGGAGAAAGCACCCGCGTCGCTGACCTCGCTGACCCTGCGGGGGCGCGCGGCCGGGTTGGAGCGCCTCTCGCTCCCCCAGCTCAAAGCGCTGCGGCTCGAGCTGAACCCTGAGTCGATGGCGGGGCTGTTGAAGGCGACGCTCCCGAACCTGCGCGCGCTCACGTTGCAGACCACGAAGAAGCCGCTGCCGGTGGCCTTCGTCGACGAGCTGATCACCTCTCGACTGTTTGCGCGACTGGAGCACCTCGAGTTCGACGAAGACGGCCCGGTGGGCAGCTCACTCGACGACGCAGGCCTCTTCGTGCTCCTCGGGGCGGACACCTCGCGCCTGAAGAGTACGTACGTCGAGCTCGCGGGGCGCAATGTGACGCCGGAGCAGAAGAAGGCGGCGCAGAAGAAGTTCGGGAAGACCAACGCCGTGTTCCTGAAGAACCCGCCCGAGGAGCCGGAGTTCGACGAACTCTGAGGCCCTCGACCCCGGGAGTGAGCGACACTGAGTCCATGCCGAGCTTCCTCCGCGGGCTGATCACTCCGCTTGCGCCGCCGTACGACGCGCTCGAGTGGGAGCGGGCCCCGTTCCCCGAACGATGCAAGCAGGTGTGTCAGGCCTGGGCCGTTCAAGGCTACGGCTCGCCGCTGAGCGTGACGTTCGTGTACGCGCTCAAGGCGGCGCTCTTCATCGCGGCGTGGTGGGGGTTCTGCTCGGTGTCATTTCCCGCGAGTGAAGTGAGCCGTTGGTGGCTCGAGCCGCTCGCGTTTCAGAAGGCGATTCTCTGGAGCCTGTGTTTCGAGTCACTCGGCTTCGGCTGCGGGAGTGGCCCGCTCACCGGCCGGTACCTGCCGCCGGTCGGGGGCTTTCTGTATTTCCTGCGCCCGGGCACCACCAAGCGCCCGCTGTTCGCCGCGCTCGGTCACCGGCGCACGGTGCTCGACGTGCTGCTCTACGCCGCGTTGCAGGTGAGCCTGCTTCGCGCGCTGCTCGCGCCGGGCATCGACGCGGCGTTGTTGTGGCCGGTGTTGGGGCTGTTGCTGATCCTCGGTGTGCTCGACCGCACCATCTTCCTTGCGGCGCGCGCGGAGCACTACCTCACGACGATCGCGTGTTTCCTCTTCGCGGGGAACTGGATCGCCGGCGCGAAGGCGGTGCAGTTGGCGTTGTGGTTCTGGGCGGGCGTCTCGAAGCTGAATCACCACTTTCCTTCGGTGGTGGGCGTGATGGTGAGCAACAGCCCGGTGCTGCGGTTTCCCTTCATCCGCAAGCGCATGTACCGCGCGTATCCGGAGGACCTGCGGCCCTCGATGTTGGCGGTGCGCATGGCGCACATGGGCACGGCGCTCGAGCTGTCGGTGCCGATCGTGCTCGGGTTGTCGTCGGGCGGAATGGGCACCCTGGTGGGCATGGTGTTGATGCTCGGGTTGCACTCGTTCATCACCAGCTCGGTTCCGATGGGCGTGCCGATCGAGTGGAATGTGACGGTGGTGTACGGGGCGATCTTCCTGTTCTTCGCCCACGCGGACGTGAGTGTGTTCGCGGTGAGCACGCCGATGTGGGTGGTGCTGGCGGTGATGTTGATCGGCGTCCCGCTGCTGGGGAACTTCGTGCCGCGGTGGGTCTCGTTCTTGTTCTCCATGCGGTACTACGCGGGGAACTGGGCCAACAGCGTGTGGCTGTTTCGCGGGGATTCACGCAAGAAGCTCGCGAAGCTCACCACCAGCGCGCCGTGGCCGATGGAGCAGTTGCTCAAGCTCTACGACAAGCCCATCGCGGTGGGGCTGCTCGGAAAGGTGATCGCGTTTCGGTTGATGCACCTGCATGGGCGCGCGCTGCAGTCGTTGCTGCCCAAGGCGGTCGATCGGGTGGAGGACTACGAGTGGGCCGATGGGGAGATCGTCGCGGGCTACGCGCTCGGGTGGAACTTCGGTGAGGGCCATCTTCACGATGAAGGGTTGTTGAAGGCGGTGCAGGCGCAGTGCGGGTTCGAGGAAGGTGAGCTGAGGGTGATCTTCCTCGAGTCGCAGCCGCTGTTCGGTGATGCGCTCGCGTATCGGATCGCAGATGCGAAGACGGGTGAACGAGCGCGTGGATCAGTTCCCATCGCGCCGCTGCGTGAGCTGCAGCCCTGGCCAGTGAACTGACAACAGCCCTGGGGTGCGTGGGGTTTGGGGTTGACGACTTTGCTCGCCTCGCGCAGGCCTCTCGGCTTCGGGCGAGGACGTTTACGGGGCGAATTCGGTGCGTTCAGGCGACCTCGGGCGCCATCGTACAGGCCGTACGGACGTGCCCGAAGTCGAAGCTTTGATGAAGGTGTGCACCGAAAGCCCGCGCAGAGAGGCTGTTCGGGTCGAGCGCGAGTCCGAAGGTCAGCAAACACCACCTTTCGCTGGTGCCCTCAGGGGGTCGAGTCTCTGCACGGAGCAACGGTACAGCGCAGTCCCTGGCAGAAACCCAGACACTCCTCCGACTCGACGCACTGCGCGTTCGTCGGCTTCCGCTTCGCACAGACATCACTCGCGTCGCAGTACAGCCCGTCAGCACACTGCATCGGTGGTCCACCCAGCACGCACGGCTGATCGAACACCGCCGGCGCCTTGCAGACACTCAGCTCGCAATACAGCTCAGGCCTGCACTCGGCCCCGGTATCCGTGCACGCGCCACCACTCGACCGCAGCGCCGCACACGTCCCGCTGTCGCATAAGAACCCCGCCCGGCAGCCATCTCCGTCTTCAGCGCAGGTCGCACCAGCGACTCCGTAGTTCACCACCACGCACACGTTCGCGCTCGAGCACCGCAAGCCGTCCTTGCACCGGCGCGTCGCACTGCATGCACCATTCTCCGCCACCCGCGCCACGCAGACGTCGCTCACGCACTGCAGACCCTTCCCGCATTGATCAACGATCGAGCAGCTCTCATTGGGCGCGCGCAACAACGGAGCCGTCACACAGACATCACTCGCGGAACACACCAGCTGATCCGCACAGGTCAACCCGCCCGCGCACGAGCCCGTCGAGTACGCAGTGCACACGCCGTTGTGAAGGAACGCCGACTTCACGCACTCCTGCGAAGCCGTGGGGCGCTGACCGATCGCCACCCGCGCCACGCACGTTCCCGGGCACGCAGCCGACGTGTCACACGAGAACCCGGCCTCACATTCATCACTCTCGAAACACGCTCCACCCGCACCGACGAGCCCGCGCAGAATGTTGCAGTTCGGAGGCTCGACCAGGCAACTCGCCGACGCCGCGCGCGAGAGGCACGCCTGCATCTCCGCCGCTTCGAGCACGATCCGCCCATCGGCGACCCCGGGCGGAATCAAGGTCGGGCACTCCGCCACGAAGGCCGGTTTGTAGAGCGCCGCCAACGCCTCGGTCAGCTCCCCACACCGCACCAACCGCGCGAAGTACGCCTCGGCCGTGTCTTCACAAATCCTCAACGCCGGAATACCCGCATCCACCCCGGCATCGACGGCAGGGTTCGACCCCGCATCCTCGGGCACGGAAGGGCCAGGAACCGCGGAACACCCCACCAGCGCACCGGCCAGCACCAGACTGAGAACTCGAGTGCACATGGCTACAAGACCTCTCGTCCCAGGCCACCTCGAAGTATTCAGCGACATCTGTCAAAGCGGATGACACTCCGTCCCGCTGACTGATGAAGGCGTTGCGCCGACAACGGAGCATGCGCTTCGCCCTGATCCTCTGCCTCACCGCCTGCAGCGTCAGTTCGCCCCCGGCGGTGGCCACGCAAGCAGCGCCGCTCGAGGAGCTCACCGACCGCTTCGTCGAGCCCCAGACCCGGCTGCGCTTCCCCCTGCGCGAAGGCGTCTCGGTCGAAGACAAACACTACGACCCCACGCTGCCGCTCAAGAAGTTCCGCCACTCGATTCACCTGATCACCTCGAACGGCGTCGCGGTGGTCATCGACGTCTGGGACAACCCCACGCACCGCACGTTGCAAGACTGGTTCGGTGAGCACCTCTCGTTCTTGATCGACCGCGAAACCCGGGTCAGCGAGCGCGAAGTCACCAGCCTCAAGTTGCCCGCGCTGCTGCTGGAGCAGCCCCGTTCGGAGCAGGCCATCTCGATGGCGGTCGCCGTCTTCGCGCACCGCGAGCAGGTCTTCCGCGTCACCTGCATCGACGCCGACTCCGAGGTCAGCGCCCTGCCGCGCGCGCTCTTCGAATCACTGCTCAGCGATCTCGAGCTCGAGGTGAAGCCGTGAAGAAGCTGCTCGCCATCGCCGTGTTGCTGACGGCCTCGTACGCACCGGCGGTGAACTACTGCGGCGGCGTCACGCACCAGAACACCTGCAACCGCGCGTACAACATCTACCCCTGCTGTCCCAACGGCGGGAACTGCACCTGGTGGGCGTGGGAGAGCGTGTGCCGCAACTGGAACGTGGGCCTGGTGAACTGGGGCAACGCGAACACCTGGGCCGGTCACGCCAACGTCGACCCGAACTACGACCTCGTCGGGCCCACCGTGGGCAGCATCGCCACCAGCACGTTGGGCAACTACGGCCACGTCGCATGGGTCATCGCGACCGACGGCGCGACCGTCACGGTCACCGAAGAAAACTGCTGCGTCGGCTGCGGGGGGAGCGTCCGCACGATTCGCTACAACAGCAGCAAGTTCAACAGCGGCTACGTGGTGCGCCACGGAACGCAGTGCCAGTGCTCTCCGGGCCAGGTGCAGACCGAAGCGTGTGGCGACTGCGGCCGCCGTTCACGCACCTGCGGCGCCTCGTGCAGCTGGGGCGGTTGGAGCGGTTGCGCCGGTGCGGACCCCGAAGGTGGCAATCAGGTGTGCTCGAACGGAAAACTCGGCGTCTGCGCAGACGCACGCCGCCGCTGCGAGGGTGGCAACCTCACCTGCCGCTCGCTGGTGGAGCCTTCTCCCGAACGCTGCGACACGCGCGACAACGACTGTGATGGCGAGACAGACGAAGGCAACCCCGAAGCCGGCGCCAACGAGATCGACTACGCCGCCAAACGCGTCGACAGCTCGTACCCCCGCACCCTCGCGGCCGGTGAACGCGGCACGGTGTGGGTCGAGTTCCGCAACATGGGCAAGAAGACCTGGGAGCGCGGCGACGTGTGGCTCGCCACTCAGGGCATGAGCGCCCTCAGCGTGGCCGACAGCTGGCCCGCGTGGAACATCGCCGCTGGCCTGAGCGTGCCCGTCGCCCCCGGAGAAGTGGCCCGCTTTGCGTTCGAAGTGCAGGCGCCGGAGACGCCGGGCGCGCAGCTGGAGGAGAAGTTCAAGCTGCGCAGCCCCGGTGAGACGCCCATCACCTGCCCCGACTCCGAGTTGAAGGTGCCGCTGCTGGTGCTCAACGCCGACGTCGACGTCGATGCGGGCCGGCTCGCAGCTGATGGTGGTGTGAAACACATGGCTCTGGAGAGCCGGGGTTGCTCGAGCGCTCCAGGGCTGGGTGGCTTGCTCCTCGTGCTGGCCGCGCTTCGCCGCAGGAGTTCGCGTCATGCGTGACTCCGAAACCGTTCGCCCCGAGAGCAGTCGAGGGGCCACTTGCCGCGCGAAGCAGAAGTACTCCACACCGGTCCCCCCGAGCGGAGTCGAGGGGTCACTTGCCCCACGAAGCAGAGGTGGCATCTCGACTGCGCTCGATGCGAACGGGGGGCGTCTGTTCCTTCGGGAGGAACGGTTCGCGGCCCTGATCATCACCGCGCTCACGCTCTCGGCCTGCAGCGGCCAGGCGATGCTGGTGACCGCGAATGATCCCGTCAGCTTGATCGCTGCTTCGCCTCACGTGGTCTCGGCCCGGGGTGGCACGGCGGTGACCATCACCGGCCTCGGCTTCTCCTTCGAGACCAAAGTGCTCGTCGAAGGCTCTCCGGTCTCCAGCGTGCTGGTCTCGCCCACCGAGCTGCGCTTCACCACACCACCGCTCTTTTCCGGCCGCGCGAAGCTGTTGGTGGTCGAAGGCACCGAGTGGCGCAGCGAACTGCTGGGTGGCCTCGAGGTGTTGCCGCTCGAGCTTCGTTTCGTCGAAGCGCCGCCCCACTCGCTGGCGATGCCGGCCACGCCGCTCACCACCGCC
>JANODF010000354.1:0-3179 GCA_031412555.1 Archangium sp.
CTGCCGCATCTACGATCCCCGACCGATCGACTGCCGCATTCTCTGCAGCGCCAACAGCGCATGCCCCGACGAGATGTTCTGCCGCGATGGTTTCTGCCGGCTGCCCCGCTCCACCACCGTGTGTGAATGCCGCGCTGAAGAAGAGCGCGCGTGCGGAAGCACCGAAGGCGTCTGCCAGCCCGGCGTGCAACGGTGTGAAGGCACCCAATGGGGCGCGTGCGAGAACGCCCTCGGTCCGCGCCCCGAGCTGTGCAACGGCCTCGACGACGACTGCGATGGCGTCATCGACGAAGAGATAGCGCTCCCGCCCGCGTGCGCACGAACGCTCGGCGTCTGCGTGAACAGCCGGCAGCAATGCCTCGAAGGTGAATGGCACGCATGTGACGACACCGCGTACGGACCCTTCTTCGAGCCCGTGGAGACGCGTTGTGACGGCCGCGACAACGACTGCGATGGCCTCGTCGACCTCCGGCCGATCGTTTCAATCCCCGGCATGCAGGGCGCGCGGCTGCTCCCCACCACCACCGGCTCCGTGCTGGTCGACGCGACGCAGGCGACCTGGCTTTCGCGAGCACTGGAGATCGAAGCCCACAACACCTTTTCTCCGCAGGCGTCGCTCGCATCGACGACCACCCACGGCGACACGGTGGTGCTGGCCCAGCGCACCGATGCGGGCGTGCTGATCACCTCCGTCGATCGCGACCGAGCCCGCGAGCAGCTGGTGCCGGCCTGGCTCAATGCCACCGCGCTGGAGCTCGCAGGCGAGGTGGCCGCGGTCATCGTGAATGGCCAGGTCGAGCTGATCTCGGTGGTCGACGGTGGTGCTCCCGTGATCGTGGGTTCCGACACGGATGGCACCTTGAAGCTCAGCCAGACGGGGCGCATTCTCGCGTGGTCGGGTGGCGTCATGCGCACCGAAGACTTGGCGACGCTGCGCAGCGGCAGCGTGGGCCCGCTGAGCGCGTTGATCGAACTCGAGTCGGCACTCGTCGGCGTTCCGCTCGCGCAAACCGGTGCACCTGCCATTCTGCCCAACGTGCTCACGGGCCGACCCGCTCAACCCCTTTTCAGCGGCTTCGTGCCACCGCTGAACGAGCTCCAGGCCGTCGAGCACCTCGGCGGCGTGCTGCTGCTCGGCCGAGAGAGCCCGGGGGCCGTGCTGTGGATGGTCTCCGAGCGGGGCGCCCGGCGAGCCAACCCGCTCATCACGGGCGCGATCCCGAGCAGGGAGGAGATGGCCCTGTTCACTGCCGCATCCGACGGAGGATTGGGGCTGATCCGGCAATGCGCCCCCTGAATACGGGTGGTTGAAGTACACTTGCATCATTGCGCATGAATGCATTATTGATGTCCCCGTGATTCCGGCGCTGGCCCACCTGCCCCACCCTCCCCGCCTCCCCCGCGTGGAGCTGTTCCGCCTGTTGGCGGAGCCGGGACGCCTGCAGCTGCTGGCCCTGTGTGAAGCCGAAGAGCTCTCGGTCTCCGAGCTGGCCACCCTGCTGGAAGACAGCCAGCCTCAGATGAGCCGCAAGGTGTCGCCCCTGCGTGAAGCGGGTCTGCTCGATGCGCGCAAAGACGGCACGCGGCTGTTCCTTCGCACCGACCTCGCCGCGATCGGCAACGACCCGGTGTTGACCGAAGCGCTCGCGGAAGGCCGTCGGTTGAGCCTGGCCGATGGCAGCCTCGCGCGGGTACCCGGCATCGTCGCCGCGCGTGAAGAGCAGGGCCGCTCGCACTTCGAGTCGCCGCCGGCTTCGACCTCCACTGCGTCGGTGCCTGCTTCTCCGGAGCACCTCGCGCACCTCTCGGCGCTGTCGCTCTTGATGCCGGGCCGCGCGCTGGCGGTCGACCTGGGCACCGGTGAAGGTCTTTCGCTCGACGTGCTCGCGCCGCTGTTCGCCCGGGTGATCGCGGTCGATCGCAGCCAGGCCCAGCTCGCGCGGGTGGCGGAACGGGTCGCGGCGCGCGGTTTCTCGCACGTCAGCCTCTTCCCCGGCAGCTACGACGACGCGGCCCTGGTGCAGCGGGTCGACGCGGCAGGCGGCGCTGATCTGGTCTTCGCGGGCCGCATTCTTCACCACGCGTCGCGCCCGGCCTCGGCGATTCAGGCGTTCTCCCGGCTGCTCAAACGCGGCGGTCACCTCGTGGTGATGGACTACCTGCCCCACGAGCTCGACGCGTTGCGCACCGAAGCGGGCGACGTGTGGCTCGGCTTCGGCGCAGAAGACGTGAAACGTTTCGTCAAAGAAGCCGCGCTCACCTTCCTGGGTGACGTGGGCATTCCCAACTCCTTTCACCCGGTCGGCCCCGACGCCTCAGTCACCTGGCACGCGTGGGTCGCCCAGAAGCCCCTGTCGTCATCACCTTCAACGCAGTGACCGCAGTCCCCCAACCGCAAGAGGAACACCACCATGGAACACAAGACCACTTTCCCCGCCTTCAAGATTGCCGATCCCAAGCTCGCTGAGTGGGGCCGCAAGGAAATCGCCATCGCCGAGAAGGAAATGCCGGGCCTGATGGCCGTGCGCGCCGAGTGGGCCGGCAAGTTTCCCCTGAAGGGCGCTCGCGTCGCGGGCTGCCTGCACATGACCACCCAGACGGCCGTGTTGATCGAGACGCTGACCTCGCTCGGCGCCGAAGTCACCTGGACCTCGTGCAACATCTTCTCGACGCAGGATCAGGCCGCGGCCGCGATCGCCAAGAGCGGCGTGCCGGTCTTCGCGTGGAAGGGCCAGTCGCTGGAGGAGGCAGATTGGTGCCTCGAGGCGCAGCTCTTCGCGTTCAAGGACGGCAAGGGTCCGAACATGATCCTCGACGACGGTGGCGACCTCACCATGTGGGTGCACAACAAGCACCCTGAGCTCTTCAAGGGCGCAGACCCGATCCGCGGCCTGTCGGAAGAGACCACCACGGGCGTGCACCGTCTCTACGAGATGTCGAAGAAGGGCGAGCTGAAGATCCCCGCGATCAACGTCAACGACTCGGTCACCAAGTCGAAGTTCGACAACCTCTACGGCTGCCGTGAGTCGTTCCTCGATGGCGTCAAGCGCGCCACCGACGTGATGATCGCCGGCAAGATCGTCGTCGTCGCCGGCTACGGCGATGTCGGCAAGGGCTGCGCGCAGGCCGCCAAGGGCATGGGCGCTCGCGTGTACATCACCGAGATTGACCCCATCAAC
>JANODF010000355.1:0-12151 GCA_031412555.1 Archangium sp.
CCCCCGTTTCTTTCGTCAGCCACAACAAAGAGTCTGCCGCCCGAATGCTGGCATCGACGAGTCGTGCCCAATACTCGACGCGGCGCAAACCCTTGGGCTCAGCCCAGCTTGTCCGCATCTTCACGGATCAAGTCTGACCCCGACCCTCTCCCCGGGGGGGAGAGGGAGGACAGTGAGGTTGCCAACGCGTCGAAGACCGCGGCCACGCGCGGCACCTTTCGCAACGCCCGCGGCGTGACGAGGTACGTCTCCAGCGGAGGGGGCGGTGGGGTGCCCTGCGGGAGTGAAAGGACGGAAAGAGTCAGCGGCTCGCAGAGCGCGACGGGCAACACCGCCACGCCCAGCCCCGCGCGCACCGCTTCGACCTGCGCGTGAAAGCTGTTGGTGGTCACCCGCACTTCCCCGCGCCCGAACGCTTCTCGCCACGCTTCTTCGGGCACCTCACCACCCGGCAACCAGGCCGCCACGAAGGGCCACTGCGCCGGGTTCAGCTTGCCGAGCTTCTTCACCAACGCGCGCGAACCCACCACCGCGGTCTCCAGCCGCGCCACCCGTTTGGTCATCAAGTCGCCGCTGGGCATCAAGAAAAAGCGCACCGCGATGTCGGCTTCCCGGCGCGCGAGATCCGCCGAGGTGTTGCCGATGACCAGGTCGAGCCGCAGCTTCGGGTGTGCCGCCAGCATGCCGGGCAACACCTGGGGAATGACGAACACCGACGCCAACGTCTCGGTCATCGCCACCCGCACCACGCCCTCCACCCCCTTCTCGGTGGACGAAGCCGCGTGAGCGACCCGGTGGAGCGCCGCCTCCATCACCTGCGCTTCGTTGAGCACGCGCCGCCCCAGGCCCGTGAGGGTGAGCCCCGCCGCGGTGCGATCGAACACCGCCGCGCCCAGCCGGTTCTCCAGGGCCGCCACCCGCCGGCTCACCGTCGACTGCTGCTGCTCCAGCTTGCGGGCCGCCGCGCCGAAACCGCCGTGCTGCGCTGCCGCCAGAAAGAATCGCAGATCATCCCAGTTCAACGCCTCATGCATGGATGCATGTGTCTCATGCATTCATCGCAGGGGCCATCCGGCCCGTCTGCTGAGTACTTCAGTGTCCATGACCCTGATGACCCTGTTGACCGCCCACCCCGTCGAAGATTCCTTCAACACCTCACTGGCCGCCGCGTGGAAGCGGGGTGCCGAAGGTGCGGGAGCCACCGTGCGTCACTTCGACGTGAACACCCTGCGCTTCGACCCGGTGTTGCGTCACGCCTTTCGCGGCGAGATGGCCGACGAGCCCGACCTCGCCGAGGTGCGTGCTTCGGTGGCCGCCTCTTCACACGTGACCTTCGTCTTCCCCACCTGGTGGGTCGGCCTGCCCGCGGTGATGAAGGGCCTCGTCGATCGCCTGCTGCTGCCCGGCTGGGCGTTCAAGTTCGAGGGCAAGGCCCTGCCCACGGGGATGATGGCGGGCAAGTCGGCGCGCTACCTCACCACGATGGACAGCCCGAGCCTCTGGTACCGGCTGGCCCATCACGACTCGCTTGCGGGCAGTTTCGGCCGCGGCACGCTGGCGTTCTGCGGCTTCGCGCCCATTCGCCGCACGCTGGTGTTCGACACGAGGAAGCTCGGCGCCGCCCAACGCACCCGCTGGTTGGAGAAGGTCGAAGCCGAAGGGGCGCTCGATGCCCGCCGCGGGAAAAAGGCCGCCCCGAAATTGCTCCCGAATCGTCAAATGAGCTGACGTCGCCGCTCAGAACCCGGGTGCGCCCGTGGCCGACACTGGAGGCATGACCCGTCTCTCTCTCGTGGCGATGGCTGCGCTCTGTGTCTCCTGCGGCGTCTCTCGAGCCGAGCTCTCGAGCTCCGATGATCTCGAGTTCTCCACGGCCGAAGGCGAGCTGCGCACCAACAAGTCGGCAGACAAGGTGGTCGTCTACTCGAACAACCTCGAGAACATGCTCTTCGACTGGAAGGACCTCGTGCACGACATGGGCGAAGACGAGCTGCGCCCCGACCTCTTCCTCGTGCAGCAGGTGAGCGGCCGCGACGGCCTCGATCGCCTGATGGGCTTCATGAAGACCCGCCTGGGCGTCGACTACAACGGCCGGGTCGCGCAGAACCAGCCGACCGACAACCGCTTCGGCGGCGAGGTGCTCCCGCGCCCGAAGGTCACCACCGGCGTGGTGTGGCGTTCGGCGCGTTTCGACTTCGTCAGCCAGGACAGCTGGATGCCCTTCGGCACCGGCTTCCCCAACAAGTCGCAGAACTGCGACGAGCGCTCCAACAACTCGGGCTACGAGACGATTCGGGTGAAGCTGTTCGACAAGCTCGCCAAGAAGCACGTGGTGGTGATCAGCCTGCGCCACTGGACCTGGGAGCCCTGCTCCAGCAAGAACATGGTCGAGCTGGTGAGCGGCAAGGTGGGCGGCCCCAACGATCACGCCGGCCTGGGCCCCGCGGCCGACCTCGCCATCGTGGGTGGCGACTTCAATGATCACCCGGTCGAGGGTGATGGCCAATACAAGTGCTGGTACCGGCAGACGGTGCGCAACATCGGTGAGGCGAGCTGCGCCAACGACGTCAGCCACGACTTCACCGACCCGCTCTTCGAAGCCTGCAGTGGCGAGCGCGCCTGCGTGAACCGCCGCGAAGGCATCGACTCGCTCTTCGTGCGCCGCGCAGATGGCCGGCCGGTGAAGACCACCCACTTCGACGTCATCACGTGGGACGACGCGCACCGCGCCAGCGTGCAGTCGACGGGCAGCGATGGCCCCTCGAACCTCGAGCACCGCGACGGCTACCGCGACGTGGCCGATCGGTACTCAGGCCACATGGCGCGCCGCGGCCACTTCTTCTACGAGTGAGGTTCGCCCCCTTGACAGGTGGTGTGCTTTTGTCGCACATGCGCCCACCATGCGATCACTGGCTCTGGCTCTCCTCGTTCTGTCGTTCGGTTGTGGTGTCTCCACCAGCGACGCGGTGGTGAACGACGTCGATGACGTGGCGGCCGACGACAGCTTCGAGCTCTCGACCACCAAAGACACCTTCCTCATCGCGCGCCGCGACTTCCGGAAGTGCGTGTTCCCGATGTGTGGTGGCTACTGGGTCAAAGACCTCAACAGCACGATGCAGGAGCGCTACGTGAGCGGCTTCGACTTCACCGGCTCGGGCCTGAGCGACGAAGTGCAGGAGCAGGTGGCCACCGCGCCTGACCACGAGCTGGTGCTCTTCGGCCGCCTCGGCCCCAAAGAAAACCGCTTCGACACGCGCTCTTTGAAGGTGCTGCTCGCGTACCGCGGGTTGCCCGGCCAGACCTTCGAGGCCGACGACAAGTTCTACAAGGTGTTCCCCTCGCGCATCGCCTGCATCACCACGCCCTGCGCGAACCTCTCCACCACCCGGCTCAACCGCACCACCGGCCACACCATGGCCAGCGACATCGACGTGAGCCAGGCGCTCGGTGCGTTGGTGGAAGCGCAGTGGGTGCACAACCGCGTGCTGTTCGGCCGCGGCATCGTGGCAGGCCGGGTGGTGCGCCAGAACGGGCACGTCACCGTGGTCGCCCGCCAGGTCTTCTTCGAGCTGCCCGACCGCACCGTGAGCTGCCCCCGCATGGCCACGCCGGTGTGCACGTCGAACGAAGTGCCTGCCTACGAGCGCACTGACAACCGCTGCGTGGTGCCGTCGGGTTGCACGTTGCCGATGGCCTGCGCGGCCTTCGTGCCGTCGTGCGACGAGGGGTATTCGCACGTGACCTGGCAGAACGGCTGCACGCGGTACGCGTGTGAGCCCACCTTCCTGCAGTAGTCGAACGGGTGATTCAGAGCGGCCCGACACGGGTGCCCAGCTGCGGTGAGGAGCATCGACTCTCCGCCCTCACCCCGACCCTCTCCCAGAGGGCCCAGAGGGAGAGGGAGATCAGTCTTCGACCACCACGGGGCTCACTCCGACGCTGTCGAAGCGGGCGGCGAGATCGTGCTGCAGCCACCAACCCGCCATCGCCAACCCTGCCACCGCGAGGCCCGCGGCGACCCAGCGCACCACGCGTCTTCGCGCGTCGCCCACGTCGAAGGCCACCGTCTGTTCGCCCGACAACATCACCAGCCCCGGTGAGCTCGGCCTCGATTTGGGAATGTGCTGACGCGTGATGGCCGTGTCGCCATCGCGCTCGGTCAACGCGCGCAGGAAGTTCTGCAGATCCGAGCGCCCTGCGATGGGCAACACCGTGCGCTGCAGATCTTCCAGCGCGTGCAACATCTCCTGCGCCGAGGCGAAGCGGTCTTCGCGCCGCCTGGACATCGCCTTGAGAACCAGCGCGCACAGCTGCGAAGGAATGCCCGGGCGCGCGAGCGTTTCGGGATGAAACCGGCACTTCGAGACGAGCGTGAGCACCTCGAGATCGTTCGAGGCCGAGAACGGCGGCGCATCGGTGAGCAACGCGAAGAGCAACGAGCCCACCGAGAAGAGATCGCTGCGCGCGTCGAGGGGGTCACCCACCGCCTGCTCCGGCGACATCCACGCGGGCTTGCCGCGCGTTCGTCCGAGGCCCGTGCGCGCGAGGCGGGTGCGGGCCCGGGCGATGCCGAAGTCGATCAGCTTCACCTCGGCGTGCGTCGAGAGCAGCACGTTGTTGGGGCAGACGTCGCGATGAACGATGTTCAGCGGCTCGCCCTCTTCACTGCGCTCGTGGGCGTAGGCGAGGCCCCGGCAGATCTCCGCCGCGATGTAGACGGCCAGCGAAGGCGGTATCGGCACGCCCAGGTCGCGCGCGCGTTTCATCACCTGCAGCAAGGGCCAGCCGTCGACCAGCTCCAGCACCAGGAAGTAGTGGCCCTGGGCCTCACCCAGGTCGAGCACCTCGACCAGGTTCGAGTGGTGCAGCCGCATCGCCAGCCGTGCTTCATCCAGCAACATCTCGCGGTACTCCGCGTCGGCGTAGAGCTCGGCGCGAATGCGTTTGAGCACCACCGGGCGTTTGAAGCCGGCAGCGCCGAGCTGCTCCGCCAGGTACACCTCGGCCGAACCACCTTCGGCGATCTTTCGAATGGCGCGGTATCGCGTTGGAGCCGTCATTCGTTCGACCGTAGACACGCTCGCGCGCGAGGTGCAGAGGCCCTCCAGACCGAGCGGGCAGGCGCTCCCGGCCTCAGTGTAGGTGTGGCTCGCCCCGCGCTCGGCGTCGTGAAAAATCACAGACCGCAAACGAGCGTGTAGGGTCGCCCGCGAATGAAATTCGCACAGGCACTCACGGTCAGCTCACTCGTTCTCATCTCGTTCCACGCCCGGGCCGATATCGCCGCCGCGCAGAAGGCGCTCGATGGCGCGCGGGCGAAGGTGACCGAGGCGGTGCAGCGCATCGAGAAGGATCCGCCCAGCACGCCCGACATCGAGGCGGCCCACGCCGCGGTCGAAGCGCTCAAGACGGCCATCGACTCGGGCGCGGAGTACGAGCAGAACGACCTCGAATACGCCAAGGCCGTGCTGGCCGCGCGCAAGGAGTTCCGCACCCAGCGCGCCTTCGTCGATCAGCGCCGCGCCAACGTGCACATCCACGAACACCGCCGGTTGATCGACGCCGCAGCAGCCACCATGACCGAGAAGGCCACCAGGGCCGATGCGAAAGACGCCGGCGTGAAGGAGTTCGAAGACGCCCTCGCGGCCATCGCGGCGCTCCGAAAGCTGGTCGACGAGTCGAAGCCGTTCGGCAAGGAAGACCCGAAGTTCGCCGCCTATCTCACCGAGATGGAAACCACGATGGTGCGCCGCGAAAAGGCGATCGACGAACGCGCCACCGGCTTGCTGGTCGCCAAGCAGCGAGGCCTCGTCGACGAAGGCAAGCAGGCGCTCACCGCCGCGATGGCCCCGCTGGCCAAGACCGCCAGCGACGCGCAGTTCAAAGACGCCGACAACGCGATCGCTGCGCTCACCAAGCGCCTCGAAGAAGGCAAGGCGCTGGAGGGTAAGGACAAGAAGTACGGCGCTGAAGCCGCGAAGGTGCGGGGTGACGTCGCCGCCGCGAAGAAGAAGATGGATGAGCTGTGGAGCGAGACCGGCCTCGCCCGCCTGAAGGCCGAGATCGAACCCAGCCGCAAAGACCTGCAGGGCGTGGCCAGGAACGTGCGGGCCCGCAGGCCCACCGAGGATCAGCTCGCCGAAGCGCGCACCGTGGCCATCGTGGTTCGCAAGTTGATCGAGAAGTTCCAGCCCGAAGCTGCTCGCAGCCAGGCCTTCGCGCAGTACGTCGCCGAGGTGCAGGTGTTGTTGGTCGAGGTCGAAGGCCAGCTCCAGCGCCGCAACCTCGAGGCGGCCAGCGCCGAGGTGAACCAGTCGCTCAAGGCGTTGACCAAGCGGTCGCCACCCGATGAAGCGTTCGACGAAGCCAACAGCGCGCTGGGCATTCTCGAGAAGACCATCAGCACCATCAACGCGAAGGACCCCGTGATGGGGCCGTACGTGTTCGACGCGAAGGCGCTGGTGCGCGACGCGAAGGCCAGCGTGAACGCCCGCCGCGTGGAGATCGACGTCGAGCGGCAGAAGGTGAAGGTCGAAGAGGAGCGCAAGAACACCAGCACGCTGCTCGACGCGCTGGGCCAGCCCGGTCTGTCGAAGGAGAAGATCCAGGCCACCGAAGCGGGCGTGGCCAGGCTGGTCGCGGTGCTCGATGCCGGCGCGCCGTTGACCAAGAAAGACCGCGAGTACAACGCGTACGACCGCGAAGTGCGCAAGCGCGTGAACGAGCTCGGCACGAAGATCGCCGCGCGCAAGGTGCAGCTGTCGGCCAACGAAGGCCGGGCGCTGCTGGTGGAGAAGACCGAGTGGGCGAAGGTGAAGCTCGAGGCGGCCAAACAGCCCGACTCGACCGATGCCCAGCTCACCGCCGCGGGTCAGGCCGTCGAGGCGCTCAACCAGGCCATCGAGACGCAGACCCCGATGGAGACCCAGGACCGGGGCTACTACGCGCAGGCCAACAAGGCGCGCGACGACTTCTTCAAGCTGGTCGAGGGGCTCGAGCGCGCCAAGCAGGTGCGGGAGGTGCGCAAGCGCACGGTGGAGCTGTACTCGGCAGGCCTGGCGGCGGTGACTGCCGCGGCGAGCGCGGATCTGCGCACGCAGAAGAACAGCTACGAGAAGGCGATTCAGCAGTTCAAGTCGTGCACCACCGATGGCGGCGGCATGGTCAAGGAGTACCCCATGCTCAGCAGCGTGCAGGTGCTGCTCGACGGCCGCAACAGCACGCCCAAAGAGGTGCTCACGCTCTGCGCCCAGCAGACGGTGTCGACCGAGAAGCAGCTCAAAGACGTGATCCCGTTCCTCGCGTTCGAAGAGGGGCCCAAGAAGGCCTACGAAGCGGCGAAGGGTCTCATCGGCAAGGGCAAGAAGCCCGAAGCGCTCGCGCAGTTCGACGAGTGCATCGCGACCGGCATCATCCTGGGCCAGCGCAACCCCGAGCTGAAGGAGCGCAAGTTCAACGTGGCCGGCACCGAGACCACGCTCTCGGCGCTGGTGGCCACGTGCACCGGGCAGAGCAAGTCACTCCGCGGAAAATGATCTCGGGGTGAGGGCTTCGCACTGCTTGGGAGGGCCGACAGGGAAGCGGGTCGCTTGGGTGGCTTTCATGCGCCTTGTTGGGCTTGCCCCGCGATCCGGATCACCGCGAGTCCACGAGGTCGCGCACCCTCCGAAGCTAAGCTTCAATGAGTAAACAAAATCCACGCGGCGAGGCCCCGGTCGGGGGGGGCCAAGGCTCATGGATAAAGTTTACAAAGAGCGAGTTACGCGCTCGCCTTCGCGGGCAGGCCAGCAACCCGAAGCTAACCTTCGATGAGTAAACAAAATCCATGAGGCTGAGACCCCTCGGGGGCCCTCGGGCTCGTGGACAAAGTTTACAAAACGCGACTTGGCTCACCTGCTCAACGCTTCGTTCAGCGCGTGTACGGTCCCGCGTGCCGCGAGGCCAGCCCGTCAACGAAGCCGAAGCGACGCAAACAGAACCGGCCACCTTCTCCAGAGCCGCTCCACGCTCACGCACGCTCACGCAGGGAGAGGTTTCAAGATCACCGAAGTCAGCCGGGAAGTCAGGGGCACGACCACGCGACCCTGATCGACCTGCAGCGCCGCGAGCGGCCGGTCGAGCGCATCACAGATCCACGCTTCACCAACCCCGCGCTCCTTGAGCCACACCATCACGGGTCCCGCGAGCGGCTCCTCCCGGTACAGCCGAACCGTCGTCCCCGCACCCGAGCGCCGCACCGACTTGATGCTCACCGCAGGATGATCGACCTGCACGAAGTCCTCCGCATGCGCCGACGCCGAGCGATGTTCCTCAGGCAACCAGTGCAGCTCCAGCGCCCGCCGCGACGGAGCGAGCTCACCCCGGCCCATCAGCGCCGCGTGATGCACCTGCACATCGGGGTTCGTGCCACCGATGGGGTGCGCCGGCACCGGCAGCCAACCGAACGCGCGCTCTTTGGGCGCGTTGCGAGCGACGATCCACTCCAGCGCACCCGTCGGCCCCACCGACACGGCCGAAGGTGACTCGAACAACGCGTGCATCACCTTGCCGTCGTCGAGCGTGAGCCGGGAAGGCACGGCCCAGAACGTCGGGCTGTACTGCCGCTCCCGAGGCCGCGCGATCTCCCCACCCACGGTGTCCATCTCCAGTGACTCGGGCACGACGGCGACCTCGAAGCGGCAGGTGAGCGTGGTGCGCAACCGCGCGATGCCCCGCGTGGTGAGGCGCAGCAGCGGCGAGTCGGCCTCGAAGTCGAGCCGGCGCACGAAACGCTCCCCACCCAACTCGGAGTGCACGCGTACCGTGACCTGCGAGCCGTGACGCTCGACGTGCACCTTCGACGGCCGCTGGCTCGAACGTTCGAGCTCTTCGAAGCGCCCGCCGACGAACTCGTGCCCCAGCCGCCACAAGCCCCCGTCGTCATGAAACGAGATCAAGTCGAAGCCGAGCCCCTTCAGCAACTCACCATCGCCGGTGACGAACGACGCCAGGCAGCCCCCATCGGCGCGCGAGATGGTCAGCTTGAAGTGCGCCGTCTCCAGCAGCATCGACTGCCCACGGTCATCGATGCCGATGGCGCCCGCCGCACCACGTCGGTTCGGAGTTCCCTCCGGCTTCCGCACCAGCGACAACGAATGATTCGCTGCGGCCTCGGCGAGATCGAGCCACGGTTTCTGCTCTGCCTCCCACACCCGGTCCGGCGAAGTGCCGGGGATGTAGTCGTGGTGATTGCTCAGCACGAGCTTGCTCCACGCATCACCCAGCGACTTCTCCAGCGCCGGATCCGCCGCGTGCACGGACGAGAGCCGCTCGGCGAGCAGCAGCTTCTTGGCGATGCGGTTGGGCCGCTGCTTCACCTCGGGCCGGGTGGCGAGGAAGCCCATCCAATACGGGTTGGGGTCTGCCTCCAGCACCGGCAATGCAGCGCGATGACAATCGATCAACGCGAAGGCGTCATCGAGGCCGGCCACCACCGCCCACGTACCCGTCACCGGATACCGCTCGTGGTTGTACCGCTGCAGCAAGCCGGTCAGCCCCTTGATGGGATCGTTGAAGTCCATCCCGATGGGGCACAGCAGGTACGGCGTGCGCGCGAAGGGTTCGAGCCGCGCGCAGTAGCCATCGATGCGAGAGGCGATGTGACGGCGGGTGCGCCAGGGCAACGCGAAGGTCTTGCCCGCCCAGCGAATGACGCCCTTGTGGCCCAGCATGTCGCCCAGAAAATACGTGTGCGCGTTCCAATGACAGAGCACCTCGGCGCCGCTGTTGTCGCGCCACACGAAGTCGTGCGAGCGGTGAATCTTCTCCAGCAGCTCGGCGGTCGAGCTGGGCAGCGGGAACTGGCTCTTCAGCTTCCAATCCGCGCCGATGAAGTACATGCCGTCGATGCGGGTGAGCGCGACGCTGCCTACGCCCACCGACTGCATCAACGACGGCAGGTGCGGCGAGTGGCCGAAATTGTCGGGGAAATACGCGGTGCCGGGTGCGTCGGGCAGCCCCTGCGCCTTGAGCCATTCATGGCCGAGCTGAAAGTCACGCAGCACGGTCTCCGAATGGGGAAGCAGCGTGTCGGGCGTGGTGAAGGAGTTCGCCATCAACCGCAGCTGCCGGCGCGCGAAGAGGTCACGCAGCGTGGCGTGCGAATCGGGCCGGCTCTCCCAGTAGCGCTTCAGGAAGAAGACGCTCTCGATGCAATAGACCCGCGTGGGCTCCGCCTTCAGCGCGGCGATCACCGTGTCGAAGATGGGCTCGACCCGGTCGGCGAAATACTCCTCCGAGGTCGACAGCCAGTTGGTGTCCCAGTGGCTGCTCTCCACGAAGAGCAACACCCGCTTCGCCTCCGCAGGCACCCCGAGCGACTGCCGGAGCGCCGCCTCCGTCATTGGCCCGCCGCGCGCGAGAGAATGGTCTTCATGAAGATGAGCGCCGCGTCGCGATGGCCACCCCGCGCCATCCACGCGGGGATCTTCCCGCCCGGCTCGCTGTACACCGTGTACGTGATGGCGACCTTTCCATCGCCGGTCGGCTCCAGGGTCCAACGGCCGCGCAGTGACGTGACTCGCACGTGATCGCGCGTCTTCGGAAAGTCGGGGTCAGTGCCCGTCTCGAAGAGCACTTCACACCGCCCGGTGTCCGCTGAGGCGACCAGCTGCGAGTGCACCACGATGTCGCGGTCGGTCACGATGGGCACCTTGAGCTGCTCGTAGGTCCACCGCTCCGAGTCGCTCTCCCGAATCACCACGCGCTTCTTGAAGTGACCTTCGACCTTCGCGTCGCGGCCCCACACCGCGTCACACAACGCGGCCAGCGGCTGCGTGCTGAGGGTGGTCACCTTCACTTCTTCGAAGTGCGAACCGTTGACCTCACGCGCCGAGAGGGTGAGCCCATCGACGGTGCGCATGGCCTTCCACGCGGGCTCTTCCGGGGTTTCACTGGAAACGAGGAGAAGCGCGGCGACGAGCAGGTTCGGGAGCACGAGAGGTCAGACATACGACGGTGACCCCGGCGCGCGAGCGAGCCGGACGCGCAGGTCCTGCCCAGACGGACCAAGTCAGACAGCCGATGGCACGGCGGGTGCTCTGAAGGCGTCCATGGTGCGCCGTCTCAGGATTGCCTACGTGGTCGACTCCGCAGGGAGTGCGCGCGCCGGGGGCCTCGTCGCCGCCGAGCGCATGATTCAATCATTACGACGTCATCACGACGTCATTTCGGTGGGGTTGGGCGGCGACGTCGACCTCGAGCAGTTCCACTTTCCCGTGGGGCGCGAGCTCATCGAGTCGAACTCTTTCGCCTTTGCCAAGCCCGACACCGATCTGCTGTACCGGGCCTTCGACGGCGTCGACGTGGTGCACGTGCAGCTGCCGTTCTTTCTGGGCTTCGCCGCCATCGCCGTGGCCCAGGAGCTGCGCATTCCCGTGGTGGCCGCGCATCATGTGCAGCCCGAGAACATCTTGAGGGGCATCTCGCTCATCGCGCCGCGTTTCGCAGCGCTGATCAACCGGCCCGGCGTCGCCCGCGCGCTCAACAAGATGGTCACCCAGACGTTCTTCAACCGCGCGTCGGCCATCATCTGTCCCTCCCAGCTGGCGCTCGACGAGCTGGTGACGGCGGGGCTCACTGCGCCCGCGGTGGTCATCTCGAATGGCGCGCCCGCTCAGTTCGCCCCGCTGCCGTCGCGGCCGCCGGGGCCTTTTACGGTGCTCACCGTGGGCCGGCTGGTGCCCGAGAAGCGGCATGACCTCCTGGTCGAGGCGGTGCGGCGTTCGAAACATGCCGCGAAGGTGCGCCTGGTGATCGCCGGCCGCGGTCCGCTCCAGGAGAAGCTGGAGCAACAGGCGAAGAGCCTCCCGCTGCGCGCCGAGCTGGGCTTCAAGTCAGACCAGGAGCTGCTGCGCCTGTACCAGACGGCCGATCTCTATGTGCACGCCTCGGAGGTGGAGCTCGAAGGCATGGCGGTGCTCGAGGCGATGCGCTGCGGCTGCCCCACGGTGACCGCCGATGCGCGCAGCAGCGCGACGAAACAGTTCGCCATCGACGCAGACCACGTGTTCCCCACCGGCGACGCGCAGGCGCTCGCGAACCGCATCGACGATTGGTTCGAGCACCCGGAGCGCCAGGCGAAGGAGCGGGAGAAGACCCTCGCGGCCGTCGA
>JANODF010000356.1:0-13125 GCA_031412555.1 Archangium sp.
ACCGTGTCAGGCGGCCCGCTCTCGATCACCACGCCGTGATCGAGAATGCACACGTGCTCGACCCCTCGCGCGAGCTGCAAGTCGTGCGTCACCACCACCTGCGTCACCCCCGTCGCGTCGATGCGCTTCAGACTCTGCAACACTTCATTCTTCATCGACGGATCGAGGGCGCTCGTCGGCTCGTCGTAGAGCAACACCCGAGGCTCCATCGCCAACGCCCGGGCGATCGCCACGCGCTGCTTCTGCCCACCCGACAGCTGCTCGGGGAACGCGTCGAGGCGCGGCTCCAGACCCAACTGGCACAACAGTTCTCGCGCGCGCTTCTCCGCGACGGAGCGGGTCTCCTTCTTCGCGTGCATCGGAGCGAGCACACAATTCTCCAGCGCCGTCAGATGCGGGAAGAGCTCGAACGACTGAAACACCAGGCCCAACCGCGAGCGCGACTCGGCGATGGCCTTCTTGCGCTCGGCCGGCGAACACTCCTTCGTCCCGCGAACGATCACCCCGTCGATGTCGATGGTGCCGGTCTCGAACGACTCCAGCCCCATCACGCAGCGAAGCATCGTCGACTTCCCTGCCCCACTGCGCCCCAGCAACGCGGTCAACGTGCCCGCGGGCAGATCGAACGACATGCCGTCGAGCGTGGGCTTGGGGTTGCCCGCGTACTGCCGCACCAGATCTTTCACGACGAGCGTCATGCCGGCCCCCTGCGCAGGTGACGCCCGAAGTGCGCTTCTGCCTTCCGCGCCAGCCGCGCAAAAGGCAGACCGAGCAGCAGGTAGAACATCGCGACGACCACGCCGAGACCGAGGTGATCACGCGTCGAGTTGGCGAGGTTGGTGTACGTCTTGGTCAGCTCGGTCAGCGTGACGATCGACACCAACGAGCTGTCTTTGAGCAGCGCGATGAAGTCGTTGGTCATCGGGGGAATCGAGATGCGCAGCGCCTGAGGCCCAATCACCAGCCGCAACGACTGCCACGTGGAGAGCCCCAACACCGCCGACGCTTCCTGCTGCCCCACCGGCACCGACTCGAGGCCCGCGCGGTAGTTCTCCGCTTCAGCCGCCGCGTAGTTGAGCCCCAACGCCACCACGCCCGCCACGAACGGGTGCAGCTTGAGCCCCAGCTCGGGCAAGCCGAAGTACACGATGGTCAACTGCACCAGCAGCGGCGTGCCGCGGAAGAACTCGATGTACGCGACGCACGCCCAACGCAGCGGCCGCGGACCGAAACGGCGCCCCAACGCGAGCCCCACCCCGAGCAACACCGCCAGCGCCATCGCGCAGAGCGAGACCAACAAGGTGAGCGCCGCACCACGCGCGAAGAGCGGAAGCATGGCGGGGTACCGCGTGGTGATGCGCTCCCAGAGCGTGGGCAGCTTGCCGACCGCCGCGCGCCAGCGTTCGAACTCGATGGCCGGACCGCCGAGACCAGGCGCCTCGTCACCGAACAACTTCGCGGTCTCCACAGACCACACGCCCCACTTCTCGTAGAGCTTTCGCAGCGAGCCATCACGTTGCAGCGACTCGAGCGCGCCGTTCACCTGCGCGAGCAGCTCGGCGTCGTCGAGACGAACCGCGATGGCGTACTCCACCGTGCCGAACCCACTGCGGATCGACTCGAAGGCAGGCTCGAGATCGCCGTAGTAGTGCGCCACCGGATCATCGAGCAGCACCGCGTCGATGCGGCCGAGCTTCAGGTCGGCGTAGATCTCGTCTTGCCCACCTTCGTAGGTGCGCACGTCAGCCCCCGCACGTTCGGCGATGCGCGCGGCCATCGAGCCCGGCAACGTTCCCACCGTGCGTCCGGCGAGGCCCTCCAGCGTGCGTGGCGCGTTCGGTTCGCCCCTGCGAATGGTGAGCACCTCGGCCGTGGCGAAGTACGGCCGGGAGAGCTCGACCACGCGCTTCTTCTCGGCCGCGACCTCGATGCCGTTGATCACCAGATCGAAGTCACCGCGCGCGAGCAGCTCGAGCAACTTGTCCCACGGGCCGTGCACCGGCCGCGCCTGCCGGCCCAGGCGTTGACCCAACATCGTCGCGAGCTCGACCTCGAAGCCGGTGAGCCGGTTGGGCTCCATCGGATCCTGAAAGACGTACGGCGCTCCGCCTTGCGCGTCAGCCCCCCACGTCAACGGCTCGGCCGCGAGCGCCGACGAAGCCACCACACTCCACAGCAGCAGCGCGCGCATCACGGGGCGCGGTAGACGTCGACGCCGTCCACCACCGTGACCTGCACCTTCGCCTCGAGCAGCGCCTTCGGCGCATCGGCCACGGGATCGATCGGCAGCACCACGAAGTCAGCGTCGAAGCCCACCTTCAGCTGACCACGCCGCTGCTCGGCGAACGCAGCGTACGCGGCGCCCTTCGTGAAGCCGGCCAACGCTTCGTCACCGCTCAACACCTGCTCCGGCATCCAGCCTCCGTTGGGTGCGCCCTTCGCGTCTTGCCGCGTGCGCGCAGCGTAGAGCCCCAGCATGGGGTTTGGATCTTCCACAGGGAAGTCACTCCCGAAGGCGACGTGTGCGCCGGTGTCGAGCACCGACTTCCACGCGTACGCAAACCGGGTTCGCTCGGACCCGAGGCGAGCCGTCGCCCACGGCATGTCGCTGGTGGCGTGCGTGGGCTGGAAGCTGGCGATGAGGCCGTGTTTCACGAACTTCTCCACGTCGCCTTCGCTGAGCACCTGCGCGTGTTCGACGCGGTGCCGCAGTTTCGGGTCGAGCTTCGCGAGTCCTTCGATCACCACGCTGTTCGCGCGATCACCAATCGCATGCACCGCCACCTGAAACCCACGCTCCGCAAAGTGGCGCGCGCGTTCTTCGAAGGCTTCGGGCGTGAGCAGCAACAGCCCTTGCTGTGAAGGCTCGTCGCTGTAGGGCGTGTTGAGCGCAGCGCCACGGCTGCCCAGCGCACCGTCGATGAGCAACTTCACCGCCTTCATCTCGAGGTGACGGCCGGAGAAAGTGCCGAGCCCGAGGAACTGCTCCGCTTCGTCACCCTGCCCGTCAGCCATCACGTAGAGCCGCAGCGGCAAGGCGCCAATCATGTCCCACTGCTGCAGTTGGCGGAACGTGCGCAGGTCCATGCCGGCGTCGTGCACCTGGGTCAGGCCCAGCCGCGCGCAGGTCTCCAACGCCACCTTGAGCCGCAGGCGCACCTCTTCATCGGTGGGCGCCGGGATCTTCGCAGCGACCGCGTCGATCGCGTTGTCGATGAGCACGCCGGTCGGCTCACCCTTCTCGTCACGCAAGATGCGGCCACCCGGTGGATCCTTCGTCGCAGCGGTGATGCCCGCGCGCCGCAGCGCCTCGGAGTTCACCCACACCGCGTGACCGTCGATGCGCGAGAGGAACACCGGCGTCTTCGGGTGCAACGCGTCGAGCGACGCCTTGCCGGGATACCGGGTGCCCGCCCAATCGTTCTGATCCCACCCGCGGCCCATCAACCACTCGCCCTGGTACGCCGACGACGCCGCCGCCTTCACCCGGGCGATCGCGTCGTCTTCACTCGTGGCGCCGAGCAGCGAGAGGGTCGACAGGCTGCGGCCCAGCGAAGCGAGGTGGCCGTGCGCATCGACCAGCCCGGGAACGATCACCGAATCCACGAACGTCTCGACGATCGCGTCGGCGCCCGCGGCCTCCAGCACTTCCCGTTTTCCACCCACCGCGAGGATCTTCCCGTGGCGCCAGGCGATCGCCTCGGCCGTCGGGCGCTCGCTGTCCATCGTGCGGACCTGTTTGGCCACGAAGACGATGGTGCGATCACCTTCAGGCACCCGCTTCACGCACCCTGCCGCGAAGAAGAGAAGACCCAGCGCGACGCCCCTCACGGCAGCGAAGGATCGGTCGTGTACGTCGACTCACCGGTGAGCGATTCGAGGAACGCCTTGAGCGCCTTCGCTTCTTTGGCCGACAGCTTCTGCGGCTTGAGCCTCGGCGAGAGCCTGGGGTTCGGGTTTCCGCCCTTCGCCATCAGCGCGATCGCCTCTTCGAGCGTCTTGCTGCTGCCGTCGTGGAAGTACGGGCCGGTCAGTGCCACGTTGCGCAGGCTGGGCGTCCTGAACTTGCCGAAGTCGGCGTCGTCCTTGGTCGCGTCTTTGCGGCCGGGATCGTCACCGATGCCCACGTTCTCGAAGTCGCCGTGCGTGAAGAGCGGCGGCACGTGACAGGTCGCGCAGCCCTTCGCGGTGAACACCTTGAACCCTTCGGTGGCTTCTTTCGACATCGCGTCTTTCTCCTGCGCCTGCGCGCGATCCCACGGAGAGTTGCCGCTGTTGAGCGTGCGGAAGAACGCCGCGAACGCCCTGGGAACGTTGTCGGCCGTGGCCGGCTCGCCGAACGCGCGCTCGAACGACGCCTTGTAGACGGGCACCTCGTTGAGCGACTTCGCCACCACCGCCGGGTCTGCGCCGAGCTGGCCCTTCCACGCTGCGTTGGAGACCGCCTCGAGCGTCGGCATGCGGCCGTCCCAGTACCAGGTGGTGTGATGGCCCAGGTTGAGCACCGTGGGCGTGTTGCGCTTGTTCAGCCCACCACCCACCTTCGCGTCGACCGCAGCGCCCGAGGTGTACGCGAGCGGAATCAAGTGGCACTGCGCGCAGGCCATGGTGCCGTCTTTCGAGAGGCGCTTGTCGTAGAAGAGCTTCCAACCGAGCTCGGCCTTCTCTGCCGTCGTCGGGTTGTCCGGGGAGGCCGCGACTTCCGGCAGGCCCACCGGCGTCTTCGGCAACTCGCGCGCGGGCGGCAGCTCGATCTTCGGAGCAGGCGGTTCAGGCGGCGCCGCCACCACCGGCTTCTCCTCGACGGGCTTCGTTACGGGGGCCGGAGTCTCGGCGGTCTTGCAGGCCACCAACGTCAACACGAGCAGGAGTGACAGTGAGCGCATGCCCACTTTCTGCACCCATGCGCCGCGCCGCGCACTGGAAAAACTTCAGAACGAAATGCCCAGGCCCGCCGTCACCCGCTGCTCTCCGAGGGGGATGATCTCGGCCGAGAGATCCAGGCCGAGCGGCAGGCCCACCACGAAGCCCGCGCCCAGCTGCACGTGGTACGCGTCGGTGCCGATCGCCGAGCCGTAGAAGACGGGCCCGCCGAACGCGCGCACCACCGCGTACGGCGTGAAACGTTCGAACAAGGTCCACCCGGCGGCGAGGCCTCCGCGAAAGTCGATGGCCACGTAGTTCGAGTCGGCCGCGCGCATCGCCGAGACCGCGATCGAGCCGGAGAACTGGAGGAAGGGCGTGTACGTGCCCTGCTCCAGCACCAGAAACGAGAGCGCCAGGCTGCCCACGCCGCCGGGCTGCGTCGGTGCGTTGCCCAGGTTGCCGGCGATCATCGCGCCCGCGGCGCCCACCAGGGTGATCCGTTCGGCCACGCGGTACTCGAGTGAAACGGACACGGCCAGCTGCTCCAGGCGCCGGTTCAGATCGGTGAACAACAACAAGGTGCGGAAGGCGCCGAACGTCGCGCCCACCCGATACTTCGGCGGCTCATGCCCCTCTTGGTGGGCACCCTGACACCGTTGTGCGAGCCCCGTCGGACCGACGGGAGGCGAGACGCCTCAGGCACGTGCGTCGCGTGGGTAGAGAATCGCGAGGAAGATCGTGATCACCGCGAGCGAGCAGAGCCAGCGCATGGCCCCACTGACTACTCGGAGTGCGCGCTGACGTCGATCACCTGCTCCGCAGGCGGTGCCTCTTTGGCGTGTTTGGCCATGTCGCGGGCGATGAAGCCGAAGGCCACCGTGAGGAAACCCACGTCATCGAGCCAGCCGAGCACCGGCACCACGTCGGGGATCAGATCGAACGGAAGGATCGCGTAGGCCACCGACAAGACGCCCAGCATCTTCTTCCAGCGCGCCACCCGGGGGCTGCGCACGTATTTGCCGACGTGGGTGACGTTCATGACCATGACCGATGAACGTTCTAACGCAGAAACCATTTCGCCGCCCTGCGCGTTCGGGCACACACTGGGAGCATGGGAAAGCGAGCGAAGAAGAAGGTCTCCAAGCGCTTCACCGACATCACCCACGAATCGTGGGACTTCGAGGTGCACCCCCAGGGTAGGCTCAACCTCGAAGACACCGAGCTGGGCGGCAAGACCGCAGACAAAGACGCCGCCGACAAACAGATCAAAGAGCTGCAGGAGCGGCTCTACGAACTGCAGGTTCGGTACTGGATGGAGAAACGGCGCGCGGTCTTCGTCTTCGAAGGCTGGGATGCCGCGGGCAAGGGCGGCGCGATCAAACGCATGACCGCGTTGATGGACCCGCGCGGCTACAAGGTCTGGCCCATCGCTGCGCCCGGTGAAGAAGAGCGCGCACACCACTATCTGTGGCGCTTCGCCACGCGCATGCCCTCCAGGGGCACCATCGCGATCTTCGATCGCAGCTGGTACGGCCGCGTGCTGGTCGAGCGCGTCGAGGGCTACTGCAGCGTCAAGGAGTGGCAGCGCGCCTACGACGAGATCAACGGCTTCGAGCGCATGCACACCGATGACGGCGTCACGGTGGTGAAGTTCTTCCTTCACATCGATCAGAAGACCCAGCTCGAACGCTTCAAGGAGCGCGAGAAGGATCCCATCAAGAACTTCAAGATCGGCCCCGACGACTGGCGCAACCGCAAGAAGTGGGACGAGTACCTCAACGCCTATCAAGACGCGTTCGATCGCACCCATCGCCCCGATGCGCCGTGGATCATCGTGCCCGCCAACGACAAAAGATCAGCGCGCCTCCAGGTGCTGAACGCGGCCATCGACGCACTCGATGCGTGAGGTCCTGCAAGGCCGGTCGCTCGGCCCCGACTGGCGCGTGTCCAGCCACACGAATGAAGAGCTGGTGCTCGAACAGAAAGCCGGGGGCTGGCGCAAGGCGGGCGGCTCGTTGGTCGTCTCGCTCGGCTCGCTCACGCTGGGGCTGGCGCTCGCGTTCTCCACGCCGCCGAGCGCGCAGCTGATCGTCTGGCCGGTGAGCGGCTTGTTGCTGGTGGTCGCCCTGCTCGGGTTGCCTGCTTCCGTGCGCAACCTGCAGCGGGCCCGGCTCGGCGTGCGCCTGCGCTTCACCCGGGCCGAGGTCGAGGGCTGGCCGGTCGCCTTCTCCTTCGTGCCCCGAAAGAGCCCGGCCCACGCAGTGGAGCGCGTCGCCGTGCAGGTGTTCGAACACCCGCCGCTGTCCCTGGCGCTGCTCGAGGTCGTGCTGCGCGACGGCACCCGCCTCTCCGGCCCCGAGGTCGCCGTGCCCTCCGGGGAGAAACACCCCCTCGAGCCCGTGACCCGGGCGATCAAAGAGCTCATCAGCGCAGATTCTGCGACGAAGTGAAGCGGGTCACGGCGGCGCGTCAACTGACTTGCTGCCCCGGGTGAATCGCGGCAAGAGCAGTGCGTCTGGCTCGCCGTTCACTCTCCCGGAGAAATCCCCCATGAAGAAGCTCGTGCTCGTCGCTGGTCTGATCTCGATGCCCGCTTTCGCCGCTGATGCCGCCTTCGACCTGAAGGGCGACGCTGCCAAGGGCGAGGCGCACTACAAGACCCTCTGCATTTCGTGCCACGGCGAGAAGGGTGACGGCAACGGCCCCGCTGGCGCCGCGATGAACCCGAAGCCGGGCAACTTCACCGACCCCGCGAACTCCGAGCGCATCACGGCGGAGTGGGTCTACAAGATGGTGAAGAACGGCGGCGCGGCCAACGGCAAGTCGCCCATGATGGTGGCGTGGTCGGGTGCGCTGAACGACCAGCAGATCCGTGACGTGTCGGCCTACGTGCTCAAGTTCAAGCCCGCTGCGGCGCCGGTGAAGGCCGAGCCCGTGAAGGCCGCGCCGAAGAAGAAGTAAGCCCGTTCGCATCGAAATAAGGAACGCACACCGGTCCTCCCGAGAGCAGTCGAGGGAGTACCTCTGCTTCGCACTGCAAGTGCCCCCTCGACTGGGCTCGGGGAGACCGGTGATGGAGACCGATCTTTGTTTCCGCCAACCCTCTCGGGGTGACCGGCGGGGTGTTAGATCTTCCCCTCGAGCGCCATCTGCTCGAGCTGCGCGTCGGTGGGGAAACCCTTCACCCGCCAGCGTTCAGGCAGATCGCCGATGGGCTGCATCAGGTCGCCCAACGTCTTGCGGGCGATGTCGAAGCTGGTGCTCCACACCTTGGCAGCCGAGGGCGTATTGCCGGGCCCGGGCCGCACGAAGTCGATGCGATCCGTCTGAGGGAGCAACGCCTCGAGCCCGTCTTGCCACGCGCACGCGGTGAACACGTCGCCCGACGGAGCGCGGAACGCCCGCAGCGTGGCGACCAGGATCTCGTGGCCGTTCGATTCGAGCAGCGCCTCCAGCACTTCTTTCTGCCGGGAGTACGCCGACGCGGTGGTCTGCAACGCGAGCAGCTTGAGCTTGGCGAAGGCCGGGTGACCTTTGGGCGGCAACCAGCGCTCCCACTTGCTGCCGTCGACCAGGCGAAAAGCGATCGCCGTGTGCGCGCGCGGCTCGAGCAGGGCCTCTTCAGTCCACACCGCGACCTGCTGCAGCCCTTCCGCATCGTCGTCGCCGGTGACGAAGACGATGTCGTGGGTGGGCGCCAGGAAGACCGGCCTGCCCTTGAGCTTCATCGCGGTGAACAGCTCAGGCAGCACGATGCGGGTGGCATCGAGGGAGTCGTGAAACGGCGAGACGAAGACGCCGGGCGTGGCCTCTTCCCACGGGGCCTGAGAAGCGGCGCGCAGGTTGTCTTTCGCGCGTTCATACAGATCGTTGAAGGTGAGCCCCCAGGCGTTCAGGCGGTCGGGCCCGATCTCGGTCACCGAAGAGGGCAGCTCGTAGGCCAGATGGGCAGCCAGCTCGTCGTTGATCGCCGAGAACGGCAGCATCACCTCGTCGATGGCCGACTCGTCAGCGCCCAGCTCGAGCTCTGCTTGCCGGCGGACGGCCGAGAACCAGGCGCGGTCGCGCACCCGGGGCAACACCCCGCGCAGCACCTGCTCGGTGTTCGCGGCGGTCTCATTGTGGATCGACGACCAGAAACGGCGGTGCAGCACCCGGGGCCGCGCACCCAGCGGAGCGGCTTCCCACTCGGTGCGCGCGTGAATCAGGTGGATGAACGAGACCGGCCCGGACGGGTCGCCCACGACCAGCCGATCCCGCCGTTCGTCGAGGATGATCGGTCGCACCTCGCCCCGCGCCCGGAGGACGTCAGCGCAAGTACGGGCAAATTCGTCCCAGGAGGCACTCATGAATCGGCCCACATGATGTCAGATCGCCGGTGCCTGCTCATTTGGAATTTCAGGCCCATCACATCGTCACACTTTCCGCCGCCGCTTCCGTACACTGCGCGCCGTTCAACCTCACGGAGACCAAATGATCACCAACCGTTCACTGTTTGCCCTTTCTCTGCTCACCGCCAGCATCTCTTTCGCAGGCTGGGTGCAGGACGGCAGCGGCAATCTCACCTTCGATGCGAAGGGCCCCGCGGGGTTCAAGATCCACGGCACGTCGGAGAAGCTGACCGTGCTCGATGACGGCAAGAGCTTCAAAGTCGCGGTGAAGATCGAAGACATCGACACCGACAACAGCCTGCGCAACGGCCACATGCAGGAAGACATGCACGCGAAGGACTTCCCCACGATCACCCTGACCGTGCCGACGTCTTCCCTCAAGGAGAGCGGCGGGCCCATCGAGACCACCGGCACCTTCGAGGTGAACGGCCAGAAGAAAGACGCGAAGTTCACCTACACCCCGAAATGCACGGGCAACGTCTGTGAGATCGAAGGCAGCGCCCCGCTCAACCTCACCAACTTCGGAATCAAGATCCGTTCTTACCTGGGCGTGACCGTGAAACCGGACATCACGGTCGGGGCGAAGTTCAAGGTCGTGAAGAAGTGAACCGTTTCGCAAACAAGTAACTTTCCTGCCGCACGAAATCGGCGAAAGTACGCGGGCCGCGGCTTCCATCTCGGAAGTCGCGGCCCGTGTCGTTTCAAGAGAAAGCCGGAGGTCTCGTGCGGTCGATGGTGCGCTGGTGCTTGTTGGCGTCGCTCTTCTCTGCCCCGGCCTGGGCATTCCCCTGGATGGTCAAACACGGCTACGGAAGCTGTGCGACCTGCCACGTCGATCCCTCAGGCTCGGGCCAGCTCACCCCGTATGGGCGCGCGCAAGCCGACGTCATCGTGAAGTGGCGCACGCAGCCGCGCAAAGAGGACGAAGAGGTTCCCCGCACGGCGAACTTCCTCTGGTTCCTCGAGATGCCCGAGATCCTCAACCTCTCGGGCAACTTCCGCTACGCCTCGATGATCCGCCCCGGGGCCACGCCGTTCGTGCCCCTGCTGATGGCCACCGATCTCTACGCGACCCTGAACGTGGGGCCGATCGTCGCGCACGTCACCACGGGTGTCGGCACCTACTCCACCAGGGCCATTCTGCAGTCAGGGCCCGCGGCCATCGCCCCCGTGTGCGACCCCAGCCAGGGAGGCGGCTGCAGCGTGCAGTGGTTGGCCCGTGAGTTCTGGTTGGGCGCCAAGCTCGCCGATGAAGCGGTGATGATTCGCGTCGGCCGCATGAACATTCCGTTCGGCTTGAGAAACAACGAACACATCGCCTACGTGCGCAACCTCACCCGCACCGACATCAACGTGCAGCAGCAGGTGGGCGCGGCCGTCTCCTACAACTCCGAGTCGGTGCGCGGCGAGGTGATGGGCATTCTGGGCAACTACCAGATCGGCCCCGACATCTACCGCGAGCGCGGCTACTCGGCCTTCGCGGAGTACTCGCTGTCGCACAACGCGTACCTGGGTCTCTCCAGCTTGATCACCCACGCGGGCGCGGATCTGCAGACGCAGGCCCCCACCGTTCGTCACGCGCACGGCTTCTTCGCCCGCATCGCGCCCACGGAACGGCTCGCGCTGCTGGCCGAAGCCGACTTCCTCGCCTGGCAGTCGCCGCAGGTGCTCGATCGCATCGGCTTCGCCGCGTTGCTGCAGGCCGACTTCGACATGATGCAGGGCCTGCATGTGATGGCCACCGCCGAAGCAGGTCACACCGGCTCGGGTGAACCCGGCCCTTCAGTGGGTGGCTGGTTGTCCGGTGCCTGGTATTTCCTGCCGCACATGGAGCTGCGCATCGACAACATCCTCCGCCGCCGCTCCAGCCCGGGCTCGTCGTCGTTCGAGTACACCCTGCTGGTGCAGCTGCACTTCTTCCTCTGAGAGGCCCTTGAACATGACCCGAGTCTCTCTGCTGCTCCTCGTCGTCGCCGCGCCTGCTTTCGCGACCGACACGTTTCCCGCCACCATCCAGACCAAGTACGGCCTGGCAGATCTGCCGCCTGAGCTGTGCGCGCTGTGCCACACCAACGGCATCACCGGCTCGGGCACCGTCAACACGCCCATCGGTCGCGCCCTGCGCATGCGCGGGCTGTCGGCCAACGACGCTGCCAGCCTCAACGCGGCGCTCGACGCGCTGGCCGCCGATGCGGTCGACAGCGATGGCGACGGCGTCACCGACGTGGCCGAGCTGATGGCCGGCACCAGCCCCAACGTGGCCAACGCGATGACGGGCGGCGGTGCGGGTGGTGGCACGGGCGGTGGTGAGAGTGGCGGCGGTGGCGCCGTCATCGTCATTCCGCCCCCGAAGTTCGGCTGCGGTGCGGCGGTGGTGCCCGAGCTGCTGTTCTTCGCCGGGTTGTTGCCCCTGCTTCGGTCACGCAAGCGCAAGCACACGTCGTGAACTGATCCGCCCCTGTCTTGGGGTGGTAAGGAACCGAGCATGCGCCCTGCCCTCGTGGTGCTGCTCCTGGCTGCACCCGCTTTCGCGACGCCCACCTTTCCGGCCGTTCTCGAGGCCCGCTTCGGCGTCGCGCCTTCAGAGGGCTGCGCGGTCTGCCACACCGGCAGCGGCACCGGAGCCAACACGGTGAACACCCCGTTCGGGCGCGCCCTGCGAATGCGCGGCCTGCAGCCCCATGACGAAACCAGCCTCGCCGCAGCGCTCGACGCTCTGGCAGATGGCGCGGTCGACAGCGATGGCGATGGGGTGGCCGACGTGGCCGAGCTCATGGCGGGCACCAGCCCCAACCTGGCCAACCCCGCGTCGGGTGGTGGTGGGCCCGACCCCGTGGTGGTGCTCCCTCCGGCGCAGTTCGGCTGCGGCGCGGCGGTGGTCCCTGAGCTGATTTTCTTGTCGGCCCTGTTGCCGCTGCTGCGCTCCCGGCGCCGCAAGCCCTGCTAGAAGCTCAGGTCATGAACGTCGACGATCTCAAAGAGCGCGTGACCGCCGCTTACGCGGACCGCGAAAAGGCGAAAGAGCCGTTCTACGCGATGGCCATTCGGGAGACCCTCAACCTGGTCGACCGGGGCGTGCTCCGGGTCGCGCAGAAAGGCGAGAACGGCTGGGAGGTCAACGCCTGGGTGAAAGAGGCGATCCTCCTCTTCTTCACCATCTCCGAGATGAAGACGATGGAGCTGCCGCCCTTCGAGTTCCACGACAAGATCGCCCTCAAGAAGGGCCTCGCCGAAGCGGGCGTGCGCGTGGTGCCCCCCGGCGTGGTGCGTTACGGCGCGTTCTGCGAGCGCGGCGTGGTGGTGATGCCCGGCTACGTGAACATCGGCGCGTGGGTCGGCGCCGGCACCATGGTCGACACCTGGGCCACCGTGGGCAGCTGCGCGCAGGTCGGCCGCAACGTGCACCTCTCCGGCGGCGTGGGGCTGGGCGGCGTGCTCGAGCCCTCTTCGGCGCGCCCGGTGATCATCGAAGACGGCGCCTTCATCGGCAGCCGCAGCGTGATCGTCGAAGGGGTGATCGTCGAAGAAGAAGCCGTGATCGGCGCGAACACCGTGCTCACCGCCTCGACGCCCATCATCGACGTCACCGGCGAGCAGGAAGTGGTGTTCAAGGGCCGCGTTCCCGCCCGCAGCGTGGTGATCCCCGGGACGCGCCCGAAGAAGTTCCCCGCCGGCGAGTACCAGCTGCCCTGCGCGTTGATCATCGGCAAACGCAGCGCGTCGACGGATCAGAAGACCTCGCTCAACGCCGTGCTGCGCGACTTCTCCGTGCCGGTGTGAGCGGCCTGTCGCTGGGTGAACGCGCCCTCGAGCTGGTGAAGATCCCCTCGGTCATCGGTGACGAGGGGGCCATCGCGGATCACGTGGA
>JANODF010000357.1:0-14106 GCA_031412555.1 Archangium sp.
CACCTGATCTCCCTCTCCCCTCTGGGGCCTCTGGGGAGAGGGTTGGGGTGAGGGGCCGCTACTCCTCTTCGCCCGGAGCCTTGCGCAAACCCAACCTCTTCCTCAGTTCACGAGCCGCCTGCCGTGACACCTCGACCGAAAGCCCGCCGTGCGTGCGCGCGGTGTACCCGCCGGTCTCCAGGGGCTCGAGGCGTGCGACGGCCGCCAGATTGAGCAACGCCCGACGATGCACCCGCTCGAACGCACCATCCGGCAACCTCTCCTGGAGTTCCTGCAACGTGAAGTCGGTCAGGTGCTGCGCATCTTTGGTGAACACCGTGACCAGCTCGTCCTCGAGCGTGGCGTGGGTGATGGCAGAGGGGTCGAGCAGCACCACGCCTTGCCGGGTGGTGATGGCCAGCCGGGCAAGCTGGCTCTGCTTCACGGCCGACGCGAACTTCTTCTGGCTGTCCCGCTGTCGCGCTCTCTCCAGCGCCTTCTGCAGCCGCGCGGGCTCGACGGGCTTGAGCAGGTAATCGACCACGCCGGCCTCGAACGCATCGACCGCGTGCTCCGCGTGCGCCGTGCAGAAGATCACCACGGGGCCATCCACCGGCCACAGTCGGATCGCTTCGGTGCCCGTCAGCTTCGGCATCTGAATGTCGAGCAGCACCACGTCGACTTCGGTCTTCTTGATGAAGGCGAGCACCTCGGTGCCATCCGTCGCTTCGCCGGCGATCTCCACGTCAGGCAACGCACCGAGCAGGCGGCGAAGGCGGGCGCGTGCGAGCTGTTCGTCGTCGGCGATGAGGATCTTCATCAGGTCTCCGTTCGGGGGATTCGCAAGGTGGCCCGGGTGCGTGCTTCTCCCGCGGCTTCGACGATGAGCGCGGCGTTGCCACCCCAGGTCAGCTCGAGCTGGCGGCGCAACGAAGGCAGCCCTTCGCTTCCGGCGCGCGGGCCGCGGAAAGCACCGGGGTTCTCCAGCACGATGATCAGCTGGCCGGGTTCTTCGCGCGCGCTCAGCTGCACCACGCCGCGATGCCCTGCTCCGGGGCCGTGTTTCATGGCGTTCTCCGCGAGCGAGACCAGTGACATCGGGGGCACCTGCATCCTGGGGAGCGGTGAGGGCAGGGTGCGCTCGAGGGTGAACAGCGCCTTGTCGCGCAGGAGGTGGAGCTCAAAGAGCATGTCCACCAGCTCCAGCTCTTTCTCCAGCGGCCAAAGCGGGGCCTTCACGCCTTCCAGCACGGCACGCAGCATCGCGGAGAGGCGCAGCACCGCGGCTTCAGCGACTTCGCCGTCGATGCGGCACCACTCGGCGATCGCGTTGAGCGTGTTGAAGAGGAAGTGTGGATCGAGGTGTGACTTGAGCGCGAGCAACTGCGCCCGGTCGGCTTCGGCTTGCAGGCGGAAGACGCGCTGCTCGAAGCCGATGTCGCGGCCCAGGCCCCAGCCTCCGACCAGGAAGAGCGCGCTGATCACCAGGAGTGACGTGCGCTCGGTGAGGAAGGTGTAGCCGAGGCCGAACAGCTTGGGGATGCCGGCGCCCACGGTGAGCACCACGCCTGCTCCGACGAGCGCGTAGAGCACCACGCGCACCGCTCCGTGGGAGAGATCGAGCCCGTCTGGGAAGAGCACCCGGTAGCTCACCGGCGCGATGAAGATGAAGCTCAGGCAGAACAAGCCGCCGATGGCCACACCGCCCGGGTCGATGCTCCAACGGGACTGGGCGATCAACAGCGGGGCGCAGACCACGAGGATCGGCAGGAGCCTCCGCGGATGCAGCAAGGCCCGCCAGGTGGCGCGCACGATCGAGCCTTCTGGCACCGCGCCGAGCATTCGCCAGAGACTGTCACAGGTGGTGTTTCGCGGGCAGCGTTGCCCCTGAACGGTCGGATTGCGCGGTTGAACGGCCTCTCGCCCCGACGCCCAGCGTTCCGAAGGACCGGCTCTGCTCTCCCCGCTTCGCAGGGCGAGGGAGTTCGAGTATCCAGCGCTCATGATCGAAGCAGGCAAGAAGGCCCCGACGTTCTCGCTCAAGGATCAGAACGGCAAGACCGTGAAGCTCGCGGATTTCGCCGGCCAGAACGTGGTCCTCTACTTCTACCCGAAGGACAACACCCCCGGCTGCACCACGGAGGCGTGTGACTTTCGCGACCAGCACGTGAAGCTCGAGAAGGCCGGCGCCGTGGTGCTGGGTGTCTCGCCCGACGCCGAGGCGACCCACCTCAAGTTCGCTGGAAAATTCGGGCTGCCCTTCACGCTGCTGGCCGACACCGAACACGCGGTCGCCGAGAAGTACGGCTCGTGGGGCGAGAAGAGCCTCTACGGCCGCAAGTTCATGGGCATCATCCGCAGCACCTTCCTCATCGGCGGTGACGGCAAGGTCGCGAAGGTCTGGCCCAAGGTGAAGGTGGCCGGTCACGTCGACGAGGTGTTGGAAGCCGTCAAGTCGCTGAAGTGAAGTGAGCCCTCGACTGCTCTCGGGGGGAACGGTGAGACCCCTCGACTTGTGCTTGGCTGTCGCCCCATGCGCAACGCCCTGGCGGTCTGCTTCGTTCTGGCCGCGTCGAGCTCTTTCGCCTCTCCCTGGGACATTCCTCCGCCGCCGCGTGGTGAGTGGGCGCTCGATCGCACGGGCCGCGTCAACAGCACCACCCTCGCCGACCTGAACCGCATCGCCGAGTCGCTCGACGCCTCGGGCGCGGGGCAGCTGGGCGTGTTGGTTGTCGACAGCACCCACGGCACCAACCCGCGCGACTTCGCGACCGGCGTCTTCAACAACTGGGGTGTGGGGCATCACGGCTCGAACGACGGCATCCTGCTCTTCATCGCGGTGGGCGATCGCAAGGCCGAGATCATCCTGGGCGACGGCTCGAAGGTCACCTCGTCGCAGACCGACGCGGTCATGCGCAACGACGTGGTCGCGAACATGAAGACCTCGAATCTCGACGCTGCCTTGAGCGATGGTGCGCGCGCGCTCGACGACCTGATGCGCCGCGCGGTGGGCAAGGCGCCGGTGCCGCACCCCTCCGACAACACGGGCGTGGGGCCGAATGCCTTCGTCACCTCGGGCACCGACGCGCCTGCGCTCGACGACGTGCTCGCCCTCTACGTCTACGGGAGCAGGTCGATGCCCGAGCGCAGCCCGCGCACCTGGGTGGTCGATCTCAACGACTCGCTCACCGCCTCCCAGCGCGCCCAGCTCGACGTCGGTGCGAGCGACATCTACTCGGGCGATCAAGGCCGCATCTTCTTCCTGATCGTCAACAGCACCGCCGAGTACCCCTCGATGACGGAGCTGGTGCAGCGCCTGGTCACCCAGGTGGGCGCGATCTCCAGGCTTCCTCTCGGGGTCGTCGCGCTCGATCTCAACGGACCTCGCGCGAAGATCTACCTGCCCGACACCGTGGTGCGCGACGGGTGGGATCGGCAGGAGCTGGGGCGCGTGGAGCAGGAGCTGCGCGAAGCCGGCTCGGTCGATCGGGTCGCTGCGCTGCTGACCGCGCAGCGGTTCGTGCAGAAGGCGCTGGTCACCGGCATTCCCCCGCGGCCGATGTCGGTCGTGCTGGAGCAGGGCTTCCGCGAGAACACCGGCAAGCTCGAGATCAGCGGTGGGCTGTTCCTCCTCGGCGGGCTCTTCCTCGGGCGCCGGTGGAATCGAAAGCGCGTGCGCACCTGCGAGGGCTGCAAGAACCCCCGACAGCTGCTCGGTGACGATGCCGAAGACGAACACCTCGAGACCGCGCAGAAGACCGAAGAGAACATCAAGTCGGTCGACTACGACGTCTGGTGGTGTGGCCGCTGCGATGACGTGCTGGTGCTCCGCTACGGCGCGATCTTCACCAGCTACTCGAAGTGCCCGGGCTGCAGCGCGAAGACCAAGAGCAGCTCGACCACCACGTTGAGCCACGCCACTCAACACTCCACCGGCTTGCAGCAGGTCGACGAACGTTGCGCGAACTGCTCGTTCACCAACCGCTACACCCGCACGACCGCGCGCCTGCCGTCGCCTTCCAGTTCGTCGTCTTCGTCGAGCAGTCGCTCCAGCTTCGGCGGCGGCAGTTCGTCAGGCCGTGGCTCGAGTGGCTCCTGGTGACCTCAGGGGTTGAGCCAACCGCGGGCCCACCCGGCGCCTGACTTCACGTACTCCTCGCGCCAGTGCAGCCTGAATTCGTGCGCCTTCCAGAACTCGATGCGCTCGGGCGCGAGGCGGAAACCGCCCCAGTGCGGAGGCCGCGGTACCGGCAGGCCTTCGTACTTCTGGGTGAGGGCCGCGAGGCGCGCTTCCAGCTCCTCGCGTGACGCGAGCGGCTTGCTCTGATCCGAAGCCCACGCGCCGAGCTGCGAGATGCGCGGGCGGGTCGCGAAGTAGGCGTCGGCTTCGTCCTGCGAGACGGGCTCGACCTTGCCTTCGATGCGCACCTGTTGATCGAGCGCGGGCCAGTAGAAGTTGAGCGCGGCCAGGTGGGTGGCCAGCATCGCCTCGCCCTTGGCCGAGTGTTTGTTCGTGTAGAAAACGAAGCCGCGCGGATCGAAGTCTTTCATCAGCACCGTGCGCACGCTGGGTTTGCCCTGCGCGTCGATGGTGGCGAGTGAAACCGCGTTGGGATCTTTGGTGACCAGCTTCTTCGCTTCTTCGAAGAGGGCACCAAATCGAGCGAAGGGTTCGGACCAGTCGGTGGGCGTCATGGTTTTCAAAGCTCCGTTACCGGCAGGTCTATTCCCAGATTCGGCAGACCTCCAGACGAAGGAAATGCGTTAGCAATCCTCGCGTGGGTCTTCGCATTCTCTTCTTGAGCTCCGAGGTGGCGCCGTTCTCCAAGACCGGAGGGCTGGGTGACGTCGCGGGCGCGTTGCCCTGGGCGCTCTCCGCGCGGGGTCACGACGTTCGGGTGGTCACCCCGCTGTATCGCGGTGTGCCGCGCGCCAACCTGCAGCTGGTCGGCGCCCCGCTCACGGTCGAACTCCCGGTGGGCACGACGGAGGTGCGGGTCTTTCGGGCGCCTGCCCCGGGTGAGCTGCTCTTTCTCGACGCGCCCGAGCTGTTCGATCGCGACGAGTATTACGGCTACCCCGACGACGCGCGCCGGTTCGCCGTCTTCTCCATGGCCGCCCTGGCGCTGGCGCAGCGTGACGGCTTCTGGGCCGACGTGGTGCAAGGCAACGACTGGCCCACCGGCCTCGCGTTGTTGGCGCTCAAGCACGGCTTTGCGCACACGCCCCTGGGCAAAGCGAAGAAGGTCTTCACCATTCACAACCTCGCCTACCAGGGCCTCTTTCCCAAACGCGAGGTCGAGGCCCTCGGCATTCCGTGGGAGCAGTTCTCACCCTCGGGCGTGGAGTTCTGGGATCAGCTCTCCTTCATGAAGGCCGCCCTGGTCTCGGCCGATCTGATCACCACCGTCTCGCCCACCTACGCGAAGGAGATCCAGACGCCGCCGTTCGGCGCCGGGCTCGATGGCCTGCTGCGCCACCGCGGTGATGTGCTGCACGGCATCCTCAACGGCGTCGACGTGAAGGAGTGGAACCCCGCAACCGACGTCTTCCTCCCTCGCCAGTACACGCTCACCGAGCTCGCGGGCCGCGCCTTGTGCCGCAAGGAGCTGATCGCCTCCTGCCGCATCGATGCGCCCGTCGAGGGCATGCCGCTGTTCGGCGTGATTGGCCGCATGGCCTCCCAGAAAGGCGCCGACCTGCTGCAGGCCGCCTTGCCGAAACTGCTGGAGCAGGGCGCCTCGGCCATCGTGCTGGGGGCTGGTGACGCGAGCGTGCAACGCGACTGGCAGGGCCTGGCCGCCCGGTTTCCCCGCAGGCTCAGCGTGCGCGTGGGCTTCGACAACTCATTGGCCCACCGCATCGAGGCCGGCAGCGACTTCTTCCTGATGCCCTCGCGCTTCGAGCCCTGCGGCCTGAGCCAGATGTATTCGCTCCTCTACGGCTCCATTCCGGTGGTGCACGGGGTGGGCGGCCTGCTCGACACGGTGGTCGATTTCAAACAGCCCAACGGCAACGGCATCGTGTTCACCAGCCCCACCCCCGACGCGCTCTTCGGCGCGCTGGTCAGGGCGGTGGAGCTGTACCGCGATCGCCCCGCCTACACCGCGGTACAGGCCCGGGGCATGAAGTGCGACTTCGGCTGGGCCGCATCGGCCGCCGAATACGAGCGGCTGTTCACCGCCTGAGCGGGTGATCCCCGCGATTTTCTGAGGGCGCTCGCCGGGCCATCGGCTACGGTGTTTTCGACGTGGCGCAGGAAACGGAACTTGGTGGTTACCAGCTCGTGGGTCGTCTCGCGGTCGGCGGGATGGCTGAGGTCTACCAGGCACGTGCGCGCACCACGACGCAGAAGAGCCCCGTCGAACCCGACGACATCGTGATCAAGCGGCTGTTGCCCAGCTACCGCAACGACGCGGCGTGGGTGAAACAGTTCGTCGACGAAGCCAAGCTGACCGTGCGCCTGCGTCACCCGAACATCGTGCGCACCTTCCGCTGCTTCAAGGCGGGCATGGACTACTTGATGGTGCAGGAGCTCGTCTCGGGCCGCACCCTCCAATACATGCAAGACGCCTTTCGGCAGGCGGGCGCTGCGATGCCGGGCTCGGCGGCCGCGTACATCACCATCTGCCTGCTCAAGGCGCTCGACTACATCCACCGCGCGAAGGTGGGCGAGAACGGCGCGACCATCGTTCACCGCGACGTGAACCCGGCCAACATCCTCCTCTCGGTCGCTGGCGACGTGAAGCTGACCGACTTCGGTGTGGCCGAGGTCGAAGGCGTGATGCGCGGTGACAGCGGCGCGCTGCGCGGCACCATCGCGTACATGGCGCCCGAAGCAGTGCTGGGCCAGGCCGTCGATCACCGCGCCGATCTCTTCGCGGCCGGCGTCATCTTCTGGGAGCTGCTCACCGGGCAGCGCTTGTTCCACGGCAACAACGAGATGGAAATGATGCACAAGGTGCGCGACTGCCGCGTGCCGCCGGTGGGCAAGTTCAATGCTGAAGCGCCCGAGATGGCCGCGCAGATCGCCCGCAAGGCCGTGCAGCCCGACAAGGCGCAGCGGTTTCAATCGGCCGGTGATTTCGTGCGCGTGTTGGAGATCCTCGCGCGGCGCAATGGCTGGCCGGTGAGCGTCGACGCGCTCAAGCCCCTGCTCGGAGGCTGAGACCGTGAGCAGGAACAGCACCCACCGTTCGCCCCGAGAGCAGTCGAGGGGCTTTCTGCGCGAGGCAAAAGTACTCCCTCGACTGCTCTCGGGAGGATCGGTGCTCGGATTTCTGCTGCTCGCGTTGAGCTGTTCAGCGCGCCCGGGTGTGCCCGCCACGCCGACCGTGGTGGTCACCGCGCTCGAGCTCGACTTTCCCGAACGCGATCGCGGGGCCCTGGCGTTCTCCTTGCGCCTGCCCGATGCGCCCCCTGCATTCAGCGAGGTCTCCTGGGAGCTCTTCCTCGACGGCGCCCGTTTCGCCGCGGGCATCGAAGGTGATGTCGTGGCCACCGGCGGCTTGTTGCAGCTGAAGACCGAGCTGGCCTCCCGGCACCTCGCCTGGCGTGAAGGCGATGGGTGGCTCGACGTGGTGCTCCAGGGTGAGGTGGATTTGCGCGACGGTGGGGAGCGCCTGCGCTTTCGCGACCGCCGCGAGTTACTGGTGCACGGCCGTCCCCAGCTGAACATCCCCCGCGACTAAAGAGGTCTTGATGAAGCTCTATTACGTGCCCCGCACCCGCTCCACGCGGCCCCGCTGGATGCTGGAAGAACTCGGGGTTCCCCACGAGCTGATTCACCTCGACCCGGCCAAAGGCGAGACCCGCTCCGACGAACACACCACGCGGCACCCGCTGCAACACGTGCCGGTGCTGGAGACGCCTCACGGCTCGGTGTTCGAGTCGGCGGCCATCGTGCTGCACCTGGCCGATCTGTACCCCCACAAGAACCTGCTCGGACCGCTGGGCAGCCATCACCGCGCGCTCGCCTATCAGTGGCTCTTCTTCGCCATGACCGAGCTCGAGCCGCCCTGCATCGAGTTCACCTTGATGAAGAAGGCGGGAAAACTCGAGACGCCCGAAGCCCACGCGGTGCGCGAGAAGTTCAGCCTCGCCATTCGCCCGCTGGAGCGCCGCTTCTCTTCGGGCGACTACCTCATTGGCGACGAGTTCTCTGCGGGTGACGTGGTGGTTGGCGCAGTCCTCGCGTGGGCGAACATGCTGGGGCTGGTGGCCGATGCACCCAACGTGTCGGCGTATCTCGAGCGGATCAAGGCACGGCCCGCCTTCAAGAAGGCCTTCGGGGACTGATGCCCCGGCGTTGGGGGAGGTCGGGCGTTGGCCCTCTTCGTGCTTCTGGTGGTGAACACCACTCGAGGAGACCCCCATGTCCCTGGCCGCGGAGAAGTGGCGCCGCAGCCTCACGCAGGTGGCGCTGGTCGCAATGACAGGCAGTGCGGCGAGCGTGTTGCTCGAGCTCTCCAATCGCCACACCGTGACCGAGCTTCTGGGTTGGTCGATGCGCGCCCCGCTGGAGGCCACCTGCAACGCGATGTTTGCGGTGCTGCTCGCATGGGCTGCACTGGCGCTCACCGGAAGGGTGTTGGTTTCGCTCCTGCTTTCAGTCTCAGTGCTCGCGCTGCTGGGCGGGCTGCATGCGGCCAAGCTGCAGATTCTCGGCAAGCCGCTCTTCCCGTGGGACCTGGTGCTGCAGTACCGCGAGGCGCTGGCGCTCTTTCCCCAGATGACCGCTTCGGTGTGGGGCCGGCTGGGCACGCTGGCAGGGGTGTTGGTGATCGCCGGCATGTTCTGGGCGGCGCGGCGTGATCGAAGTCCGCTGCCGTGGGCGGTGCGCGGCACCCTGGGCTGCGTGGTGCTGCTCTCGTGTTGGACCATCTTCCCGCGGGTCGACAAGGCGCTGGGCCGGGTGGGCATTCACCACACGCGCTGGCAACAATCGGAGAGCTACCGCACGAACGGGCTGCTGCTGGGCATCGCGCTCAACGCGAACACCGCGGTGGTGAACGCTCCGGAGGATTACGGCGCGACGTCGGTGGAGGCGGCGGTGGGCGAATTGCCGCAGGCTGCGGCGCCGGTTTCGGATGAGCGGCCCACGGTGATCGTGGTGATGAGCGAGTCGTTCTTCGACGCCACCCGCTTGCCGAAGGTGAAGTTCCTCGACGACCCGATCCCGAACGTGCGCCGGCTGCAGGCGAAGCACACCGCGGGCACCTTGTTCCCACCGGTGTTCGGCGGCGGCACGGCGAACACCGAGTTCGAGGTGCTCACCGGCCACTCGATGCGGTTCCTGCCGGAGGGGTCGGTGCCGTATCAACAGTACCTGCGCCGCAAACACCCTTCGCTCGCTTCGTTGTACGCGGCGCAAGGCTACGAGACGGTGGCAGTGCACACCTTCCACCGCTGGTTCTGGGAGCGCGATCAGGTCTATCGCCACCTCGGCTTTCAGAAGTTCGTGGGCCTTGAAGACATGCCCCGGCCCACGCTGGCCGGCAGCTATCCGTCAGACTCGATGCTCACCACGCAGCTGATTCAGCAATTCGAAGCGCGTACGCGGCCGCTGTTCCTCTTCGGCATCAGCATGGAGGCGCACGGGCCGTATCAGGCGGATCGGTATGCGAAGCAGACCATTCGTTTCGAGAGCCAGCTCGACCCCGACGCGCGCGCGCAGTTGGTCACGTACCTGGAGGCGTCCCACCACGCAGACCGCGAGCTGGGGGCCCTGGTGGAGTATTTCTCGCGCGTGAAGACGCCGGTCTTCATCGTGTTCTTCGGAGACCATTTGCCCAGCTTGCCGCGCGTGTTCGAGCAGACGGGAGCGATTGGTTCGTTGAAGCAGCTCAGCCTCGAGCAGCGCGCCTTTCTGCATCAGGTGCCGTTGCTCATCTGGTCGAACACCCCGACCGAGCCGAAGGAGCTGCCTGCGATGAGCACCTCGTTCCTGGGTCCGGTGATTCTGGAGACGACCGGTACGCCGGGCTCTCGCTACACCGAGTTCCTCACCGAGGTGAGGCGCTCATTGCCGGTGATGTTGCCGGGCCTGGTACGAGATCCCGACGGCAAGCTCTCCGCCGAGCCACCCGACGAACTCAAGTCGCTCGAACAGGCGTGGTGGACGCTGGAGTACGACCAGCTCTTCGGCGCGCAGTACCTGGGGCGAGACAAGAGTTAGCTGTTCTCCCTCTCCCTTTGGGAGAGGGTCGGGGTGAGGGCCTCGTCAGTGTCTCGAGCCGCGCGAGAGCTCCCTGTCCAGATAGTACGCCGCGCTGATCAACCCGATGTGCGTGAAGGCCTGCGGAAAATTTCCGAGGTGTTCACCGGCGGGCCCCAGCTCCTCGGGGAAGAGCCCGAGGTGATTGGCGTAGCCCAACATCTTCTCGAACGCGTACCGCGCGCGCTGCAGATCGCCCGAGCGTGCCAGGCACTCGGCGTACCAGAACGAGCAGATGCAGAAGGTGCCTTCACTGCCGGCGAGGCCGTCGCGGGCCGCCAGCTCGGGGCGATAGCGGTACACATGCGAGTCGTCGACGAGGTCGGCCTCGATGGCGCGCAGGGTGGACAGCCAGCGCGGATCGGTGGGGCTGATGAACTTGATCAACGGCATCAGCAGCGACGACGCATCGGTGGTGCCCGCGCCCTCGTACTGCACGAACGCGCGCCGCTTTGGATCCCAGAAGCGGGTGAAGACCTCGGTGTAGATCTCGTCGCGCACCGCCACCCACCGGGCCAGCGGCGCGGGGAAGGCCCGCTTGCGCGCGAGCCGAATGGCCCGATCGAGCGCCGCCCAGCACATCACGCGCGAGATGAGGAACTCCTTGCTGCCGCCCCGCACCTCCCAGATGCCGTCGTCGGCCCGCTGCCAGTTCGCCGCGACCCAATCGACGAGCCGCTGCAGGTTCATCCACATGTCGTGGGAGATGGGCTGGCCGTACTTGTCGTAGAGATACACCGAGTCCATCAGCTCGCCGTAGATGTCGAGCTGGAGCTGGTTCCACGCGCCGTTGCCGATGCGCACCGGGCTCGAGCCGCGGTAGCCCTCGAGGTGATCGAGCGTCTCTTCGACCAGCCGGTGCCTGCCGTCGGCTCCGTACATGATCTGCAACGAGCCATCGGGTTCGAGCTCATCGCAGCGCTTCTCGAACCAGCGCATGAACGCGCCCGCTTCTTCCGTGTAGCCAAGGCGCATGAGGCCGTAGAGCGTGAACGAACCGTCGCGGATCCACGTGTAGCGATAGTCCCAGTTGCGCACGCCGCCGAGCTCTTCGGGAAGACCGAAGGTGGGCGCTGCGATGACCGAGCCGTGCCGGTTCGAGGTGAGCAGCTTGAGCACCAGGGCCGAACGATTGACGGTCTCCCTCCAACGCCCCCGGTAGGTGGAGTGGGCCACCCAGGCGCGCCAGAAGTCGGCGGTCTCCTTGAACGCGTTCGCTCCGTAGTGGGGCTGGGCGCTGGGCGACTCGCCTTCGGGTGTGGCGAGCTCGAGCACGAAGAGGGCGGTCTCGTTGGCGCTCAGGGTGAAGTGGGCCGAAGCGTCGCCCTGCTCGAGGGTCAGGGGCACGCTCGAGCGGAGGCGCAGCGAAAACGGGGTCGGCCCGAGGCACTCGAAGATCGCCCCGTCGCTGGTGCGGTGCAGCCGGTGCGGCGCGCGCGCGTAGTCGAAGCGGGGCGCGCAGATCATTCGGTAGGTCACCTCGCCGCGCACTGTCTTGGCCCGGCGCACGACCCGGTCTCCGCCTTCTCCCACCGGCATGAAGTCGGACACTTCGGCCACGCCCTCCGCCGACAAGAAGCGGGTGAAGAGGATGTTCGTGTCGGGCAGATACATCTGCTTGTGCCGCGCTTCGTTGAGCACCGGGGCGATGCGAAAGTGGCCTCCGCGCTCCTGGTCGAGCAGCTTCGCGAAGATCGACGGCGAGTCGAACGAAGGGAAACACATGAAGTCGATGGAGCCGTCCATGCCGACCAGGGCCACCGTCTCGAGGTTGCCGATGACGCCGAAGCGGTCGATGGCCGGATAGTGGCTCATGCGCCAAGTCTAAGAAGGTGGGCACCGGAGGGCAGGGCGGCGGAGCTTTCCCTTTGTCCTTCAGCCGCTTCGGGTGCTCAAGTCGCGCTTTGCGCAAGGAAACGCCAGCGTGGGTGCGAATCGGAGCGGTGGCCCTGGTGGCCATCGTGGCCAGCGTGGCGTTGGAGTTGCTCAACGGGCGAACGATCAGCGCACTCGGCACCTGGCTCGGCGCTTTTCCTGCGCAGGCCCTCTTCAATGCGCTGTTCGGGGTGTTGCTCGCGTTCGGGGTGCTGGCGCTGACGGGGCGCGCGGTGGTCTCGCTGCTGATCGCTTCGGGTGTGCTGGCGCTGCTGGGCGCGGTGCACTCGACCAAGGTGGCGGTGTTGGGCAAGCCGCTCTTCCCGTGGGACGTGGTGCTGCAGTACCGCGAGGCGTTCGCGTTGCTGCCGCAGATGCGGGGGTGGGGGTGGTTGTTGGTGATGTCCGTGTTGGTGGCCTTCGGGTTGGTGGCTGCGGTGCGTTGGGAGCGGACGGCGCTCCCGTGGACGTCGCGGGCGGGCCTGCTGGGCCTGGTGGCGCTGACCTGCTGGGCGATCTTCCCCCGCGTCGATCAGGTGCTCTCGCGGGTGGGCGGCACGAACATCTTCTGGGAGCAGGCCTCGAACTACCGCGTCAACGGGTTGCTGCTCGGCCTCGCACTCAACGCGAACAGCGCGATCGTGCGCGCTCCGGCCGGGTACGACTCGAAGACGGTGAAAGCGGCGCTGGGAAAACCGGTCGTGGTGGTGACTCCGCCGAGCGGGGATCACCCGACGGTGATCGTGGTGATGAGCGAGTCGTTCTTCGACCCCACCCGCTTGCCGCTGGTGAAGTTCGTCGACGATCCACTGCCCAACCTGCACCGCCTGCAGCAGGAGCACCTCTCGGGCACGCTGTTTCCCCCCGTCTTCGGTGGGGGCACGGCGAACACCGAGTTCGAGGTGTTGACCGGTCACTCGATGCGGTTTCTTCCCGCGGGGTCGGTGCCGTACCAGCAGTACCTGCGGCGCCGGCATCCTTCGTTGGCTTCGCTCTACGCAGCGCAGGGCTACGAGACGGTGGCCGTGCACACCTACCATCGCTGGTTCTGGGAGCGGGAGCAGGTCTACGGCTTCCTCGGCTTCCAACGCTTCGTGGGCCTGGAGGACATGCCCAGCGCGATGCTCGATGGTCCGTGGCCTTCTGATGCGCTGCTGACGTCGCAGCTGATCGAACAGTTCGAGGCGCGCAAGGGCCCGCTGTTCATGTTCGGCGTGAGCATGGAGGCGCACGGCCCGTATCTCGCGGATCGCTATCCCGAAGAGACCGTGCGTTTCGAGAGTGAGCTCGATGAGCCCGCGCAGCGTCAGCTCGCCGCGTACGTGCAGTCGGCCAACCACGCCGACCGCGAGCTGGGTGCGCTGGTGGAATATTTCTCGAACGTGAAGACGCCGGTGTTCATCGTGTTCTTCGGCGACCACTTGCCGAGCCTTCCGCTGGTGCTCGCGCAGACGGGCGTGATCGGCAATCTCGACAGTCCTGATCTCAAGCAGCGCGACTTCCTGCACCAGGTGCCGCTGTTGATCTGGACGAACACGCCGACGGCACCGAAGGCGTTGGGCTCGCTCAGCTCGTCGTTCTTGGGCCCCGTGTTGCTCGAGCTGACGGGTACGCCTGGGTCTCGCTACACCGACTTCTTGAGCGGCGTGCACCGGGCGTTGCCGGTGATGGTGCCGGGCCTGGTGTCTGACGCGGAAGGCGTGTTGTCTGACAATCCGCCCGACTCGCTGCAGCCGCTCGAGCAGGCCTGGTGGACGCTCGAATACGACCAGCTCTTCGGCGAGCAGTACCTCGATCGCGAAGAAGGCTGAAGTCTCCAAGATCTCCAAGATCTCCCTCTCCCCGAGGGGGAGAGGGCTGGCGGTTCAGACCAGCGCACAGCTCAGCTCACGGCGAGCTTGCGCAAGAACTTCTCGGCGTAGTCGATGCTGCTCTCCAACTCGCGCTCATCGATGTTCGACCAGGTGTCGGAGACCGAGTGGTAGTGCCGCGGCGCGCCGATGACGGGATCGATGCACGACAGACACACCGTGTTC
>JANODF010000358.1:0-2245 GCA_031412555.1 Archangium sp.
AAGGCTGCGTAGAAGTGCTCCCGGACCGTCTCGGGTACCCAGGCTGGCGCGAGCTTGGTGATCGCCCACGACCACGCAGAGCGCTGAATTTGATCTTCGAGCTCGTAGTACCCGCGCACGTCTCCTTCCCCGGGGAACTGCCGCTCGACCCATTCGATGTTCTTCTGTGGAGAAGAGAAGAACGGGTAGACGTCGTCGCCGAAGGTACAGGTCTCGTGTGCGTCGGGCATCTTGGCCCACTCGAGCTTGCCGCCCGTGATGAAGTCGGCCGTCGCGCGGAAGAGCCCCCTGCCCACCCGGGGATCCATGTCGCCGATCGAGTCGACGCCGCTGTTGAACTCGAACCCGTCGAGTTCATGGCAGTGCGTGGAGCCCCCCGGCACCTGCTGGTGCTCGAGCATCAACACCTTCAGACCGCGCTTCTGGGCCAGCGTGCTGGCGACGGAGAGCCCCCCGATGCCCGTGCCGATGACGATGACGTCGGGGCTCTGCAGCAGTTCGGCCGGCTTGGAGTAGCGCTTCGAGGCGGGGTTCTCGGAGCTGAGGTACGCCGGGCCGGGGTTGGGCCGCCCCGGGGTATAGAACAGCTCGGCGTCAGTCTTCATGGCGGCGCGGACTAGCTGAGCGCTCGCCGCGAAGAATTGATCAGCCTCAAGACTTCAGCGCGCCCCCGGGGTTCCGCTCGCCCGCTCAGCGGCGGTAGTGCCGCGCAGGGCTTCTCCTGCTGATTGCAAGTGGCCTCGTGGTACGTCGCAACGTCATGCGGTGTTTTGTGATCTTCCTGCTCGCGCTCACGGCCTGTCCTCCGAGCCTGCGCAAGCCTGAGTCGGCGCAGCTCGTGCTCACCGGCAGCGTCTACGCGGGCGGGTTCTCGCGAAGAGGCGAGGCGTTGCCTGAGGCGACGCTGACGCTGCGACGCGCGGACACCGGTGAAGAGCTCGCCAGCAACACCACCTCTTCCGCGGGCGGCTACCGGCTCGCCGTCACCGTCACGCAAGGCACGCGCGTGGTGTTGATCACCGAGGCCGCCGACTTCGCACCGTTCGCCAGGGCCTTCACCGTGGGGCCCTTCACCGAGCTGACCACCTCCTTCTCGCTCGAGCCGCTCGACACCCTGGAGTGCGTCGACGCCAACTGCTCCGCGCCCGCGATCGAGCTGCAGTGGACCGAACCGCCCCAAGGCGCCGCGGGCACCGTGGCCAGCTTCGACCTCGAGCTGGAAAACCCCGTGCAGGTCGACGTCGATGCCGAACGCCCTCACCTGCTCTCGATGGCCTTCGTGAAGCTCAGCGGAGGAACCACGGGCACCCTCGCCCTGCGGGTGCCGCTCTCTTCATGGAGTCGCTTGAGCGACGCCACACCCGGCACCGGCTTCCTCGAAGTGACGGCCGCCACCTTCGATCCACGCCTGGGCAAGTGGACGCGCCTGCCTGCCGTGCCGCTGCACTCCGAGTCGGGCCTGCCGATCCCCGAGAGCGCCCTGCCCCTGCTCCAGCGCGCGGAATACGCCGGTGGCGCCGTCGCACAGCTGCCCTTCACCACCGATCGTTTCGTGGCCGTACTGGGCGTGCGCGCGGCTGAAGGCTGCGTGAGCGGAACGTTGCTGGCCGAAGGAAAGCCCGCACGCGGCGCTTCCATCACGTTGCCGGGCACGGAGCCGGTCTCCACTGACGAAGCAGGAACGTTCTGCGCCAGCGCTGCGCTCAGTGACGCCCTGCTCAAAGGCGCGGGCCAGTACGCCGGCCTGCCGTATGCGCTCGGAACGTTCCCCCGCCCGACCACTGCCGGACGTTGTGGCGGCGGGGAATGCAGACAGCTCGGCGAGCTCTCCGTGCTGGCCGACGCGCTCCAGCTCTCGGAGCTCTGCCGCTTCTCCGGCCGGGTGATCGACCTGCAGGGAAACCCGGTGCCCAACGCCGAGGTGGTGGGCTTCGATGACTCCGTCGCCGGCAACGCCGTATCGGCCTTCTGCGGAAGAAACGGCACCCGCTGCAGCCTGGCCGCCCCTTCCGGCGCCGATGGCTCGTTCACCCTCAACGTGCCCCTGCTCAGCTCCGTCTACTTCGGTGCCCGGGTGAGCGGCTCGACCGCCGGTGGAGACCAACAACGCCGCGGCGGCCAGCGCTTCGTCTCGTGCCCCAATGAGCCCCTCACCCTCAAGCTCCAGCGCGGTGAAGATCGCATCGAGGTCACTGCCACCTTCGTCGGCTCGGCCATCACCTGGTTGCCGCCGCGCGCCGCCGCC
>JANODF010000359.1:0-2284 GCA_031412555.1 Archangium sp.
GGGCAGCCAGGGCCAGCCACCAGCCGGGTGACGCTCAAGTACTCACTCGGCGCTTGTGGCTTGAAGAGCAGCGTCGCGCTTCCGCGCGAACGAGGCTGCACTTCAAGCGGGCTCAGTGTCCCCCATGAAAATTCTGGCGAGTCCGGAGCCGCGAGCGGAATCGTCAACGGCGAGTCCGACGGGTTGTCGAAGACAAGCTCTCGACTGACGGTGCTACCAACCAGCGTCGTCCCGAACTCCAAAGTATCGGGCAGCTGACATGCGAAGGCGTAGCCATCTGCCTTCACCGTCAAACGAAGCCGTCGTGGCTCAGGGGTTCCCTCAGCGATTGCATTAAATTCGGCGGCGAACTCGCGCGCCAGTTCGACGCCCCGAGCGCTCGGTGCGAAGCGAATCGTGATGGGCAGGGTCTCGGTCGCAGCAAGGGTCCCGGCGTCCAGGGTCCAACTGATGGACTCAGTCTGGTCGCTTGATTCGTCCGAGATATTGGCTCTGCCGGCACCGCGATTTTCCAGTTGGAGAGTCGTCAACGTCTCCACTCCGAAAGGAACCAAGCCGAGGTCCAGCGCCGCCTCGTCACCTGAAATGACGAGACGGCTCTGAGCTCTCCACACGACATCCGCCTCGCGCTTCTGGAGCTGAACTGGGCATTGGCAGCCGGCCCACAGAACGAGAACTGCGATGGCGTGCGCTCGTTTCATTGGCTCAGTAGACGAAGCCGAGGAAACAGCCGACGTACGAGTTGTAGGTGACCGACGGACTGGTCGGTGACACGAAACCGTGTCGACCAGAACCCGAAACACTCCCCGTCCCAGGCGTAGAACTGAAGAACGTATCGCCGCAGCCGGAGCTCACGTTCTTCCACAGCGACGGGCTATTCATCGAATGGTCGCTCGTCTGGAGACCGAAGATGAAATTGGACGCGGCGGAGCTCGAGTTCGAAGTCGCGCTGTACGGGTTGCTGTATGTGCCAACCTTGCTGACGACAGAGCTCGTAAGAGTCTGATTGGTGAGGTGGTTGGTCGCGAAGGCGATCGCCACCAGACCGAGCTCGCACTGAAGTTCCTCAGCCGGCGATGCCGAGGCAGTGGCCGCGCAGAGAGAGTCTCCGACGGCGCCAGTACTGCCGTTGGGTACCACACCGGCGACGTCGAACCGGAACTCATTCAGGCTCAGTCCTGCGCCGGACGTGCTGGCGACATTGAACCCACGAACGAGCATCTTTCGGAAGGGAGCGCCAGTGGTTCCGACTGCGGTGTACGACGTCGTGTCCTCGCACGCGTCGCTGGAGTCACAGACCGAGGCGCCCGAGGTTCCAATCAAGCTGAAGTTCGCCGCCGTCTTTTCGCTGGCCCGAAAGTCGGTGTTGTTGACGATCACGATGCCGAAGTCGAAGCCAAAGTTGAACACGGCATCGGAGGGCGCGGGATCCGCTTCGAGAAGTGCTTCGACGTGCCAACTGAAGACTCCCGTCGACGCGCTGTACGAATTGCGGCTCAGCATGAGCTTAGCTTTCTTCACCGCACCTCCAGCGGCGTCGGCGAATCCGATGTGGTAATTTCGAAGGTAGATGGCTCCTACGCCGTTGGCATAGTTCTTCGGCAAGGTGACCGAAAAGTCGGCCTGACACACCCCAGCAGAGGGGTCGCAACTCGCTTCACTGATTCCACCAGGCTGGAGATGAAACCCGGTACCCGTCACTGCAGTTCCATACGTCGGATTCGGAATCGCCGCGCCAGCCAGCCCCGAAAAGACCATCGCCACACTCAACGACCATCCAAGTTTCCGCATGACCCCGCCTCCAATTTCGCAGCACCATTCCCGCAATCGGCTTCTGGCACTGCCCCGCCAAAACTGTCAACTCAGGGCTGTGTATTCTTTAATTCTGCAATGACAGATTTGTAACAGTGAAAACGAGACTATGTAAGCGCGTGTGGCCTGACACCCACGTTGCGAGGCACTGGAACAGCGTGGGCAGTGAGAAACCGCAGCTTTTCCGGCGACGGATGTCGAGGGCTCAACGGCTTCAGTGACGCAAGCGCGTAACCCCAATCGCACCATCCCGCCCGAGCGTACCGAGGTCAGGGTGAGACTTCGACGCGGCGCAGCAGCCAGCCGTTGTCGCCCGCAGCCCACATCATGCCGGGCGCCCCACATCGCACGAAGCACCGGCGCCGAAGCATCGCCTACCGCCGACAGCATCAATTCGGTCCGGTTGAACTGCGAGATCATTCCTGGGGTGCCGGCACCCAGACGTCGTCGGGTGCGTTGGCCCAAGCGGCTC
>JANODF010000360.1:0-4458 GCA_031412555.1 Archangium sp.
TCGCCATCGATCCCGAGCCCAACGAAGAACACCCCGGCCGACTGAGCGGCCGCACGATCAAACCGGGAATCCCCCACCATCCACGCCTCGCCCGGCTGAACCGCAAGCTCGCCGCAAGCCAACTGCACCAGCTCCGGTGACGGCTTGGCCTTCATCACGCGGTCCGCGGTCGCGAGCGAACCAAACAACCCACTGAGCTTCGCGCGAGTCAGAATCTCACTCGCCAACGGCCCCACTGTGTTGGTCACCAGCGCGATCTTCACGCCCTTCCCCACGAGCAAATCCAACAACGGCCGCGCCTCCGGATTCACCCACATCGCATTCAGGTGCTTCACGAACTCGCTCACATAAAACGCATCGAGCTCCGCGACCGTGCACTTGAACCCGAACACCGGAATGTCCGCGGCAGTGCCCTGACCGAAGGTGGGAAAGAACTCCTCCCGGCTGAGCGCCTTGCCGCGAAACTTCACACCCGCGGCTTCGCAAACCTTGAACCAGACCTCCTCGCTTTTCACGAGGACACCATCCATGTCGAACAGCACAGCGCGTGGAAACATCGGAGCGCGTTATGTCACGGCGCATGGCCGACGAATTCAAGTTCTGTCCCCGCTGTGGCAGCGCGCTGGTGACCCGCGAGCACCACGGCAAGGAGCGCAAGCTCTGCGACACCGCGCACTGCGGCTACGTGTACTGGGGCAACCCCACGCCGGTGGTGGCGGCGATCATCGAACACGAAGGGCAGATGCTCCTGGCGCGCGGCAAGAACTGGCCGGAGAAGATGTTCGCGCTCGTCACCGGCTTCCTCGAGGCCGCAGAGACCCCGCAGCAAGGCGTGCTGCGAGAAGTGAAAGAAGAAGTCGGCCTCGACGGCGAAGTGATCTCGCTGGTCGGCGTCTACCCCTTCGAGATGCGCAACGAGTTGATCATCGCCTTCCACGTGCGCACGGCGGGAACCATCACGCTCAACGAGCAGGAGCTCGCCGCCTACAAATTGGTGCCGAAGGAAAAGCTGCGCGCGTGGCCGATGGGCACGGGGCTCGCGGTGCAGGACTGGATCAATACTCACGTGAAATCGGTCGTGGCATAAGCGCGGTCATGAACTCCCGACCCCTGCTGTTGGCGACCGCAGTTGCGCTGCTGAGCACCGGCTGTATCCGTTCCCCCGTGGCGATGATGGCGTCGACCAAGCCGCTCGAGCAGGGCGGCTACACCGAGATCGGCCCCGTCGAAGAGACCGACTGCCTCTGGTACCTGTTCAGCTTCATTCCCATCACCACGGGCAACAACATGCAGGGCGCGATGAGCGACGGGATCAAGCGCATGGGCGGCGACGCACTCATTCAGGTGACGGCCGAGACGTACTACCAGAACTTCATCGTGGTCAGCCGCTACTGCACCATCATCCAGGGCATCGCGGTGCGCTCCAACAACATGCCGGCGCCGCTCAGCGCGCCTCCCGTGCGTTGAGATGAACTTCGAATCCAGCGCACGCAGTCGCGAATACCTGGAGCGGGTTCAGCGCTTCATGGCTGATCACATCGAGCCGGTCGAAGCGAAGTACTGGCACGAGGTGCATCAGACCAACTCCGACGGAGACTGGACGCGTTGGCGTGTTCACCCGCTGGTGGAGACGTTGAAAGCGAAAGCGCGCGCGGCCGGCTTGTGGAACCTGTTTCTCCCCGACGAGAAGCGGGGCGCGGGGTTGAGCACGCTGGAGTACGCGCCGATCGCCGAGGCCACGGGCCGCAGCCTGCTCGCGCCCGAGGTCTTCAACTGCAACGCCCCCGACACCGGCAACATGGAGGTGCTCTACCGCTACGGCTCCGACGCGCAGAAGAAGCGCTGGCTCGATCCGTTGCTCGCCGGCGAAATCCGCTCGGTGTTCTGCATGACGGAACCTGAGGTCGCCTCGTCAGACGCGACCAACATGCAGGCGACCGCGGTCGTCGACGGAAACGAAATCGTGCTCGACGGCACCAAGTGGTGGACCTCGGGGCTCGGCGATCCGCGCGCGAAGGTGGCCATCTTCATGGCGCGCACGCCGGACGCGAGCGGCAATCGCCACGCGCAACACTCGATGGTGCTGGTGCCGCTCGACACGCCCGGCGTGAAGATCACCCGCATGCTCAAGGTGTTCGGCGACTACGACGCGCCGCACGGCCACGGCGAGGTGCAGTTCACCCAGGTGCGCCTGCCGCTGGAGAGCGTCATCGCGGGGCCCGGTCGCGGCTTCGAGATCGCGCAAGGGCGCCTGGGGCCGGGTCGCATTCATCACTGCATGCGGTGCATCGGCGCTGCCGAGAAGTCGCTCGAGTTGATGATCGACCGGGGTGCTCAGCGCACTGCGTTCGGCAAACCACTGGTGAACCTCGGCGGCAACCGCGAGCGCATCGCGGAAGCCCGGGTGGCGATCGATCAAGCACGCCTGCTCACGCTGCACGCGGCGTGGAAGCTCGATGAGCTGGGTGCCCTCGGCGCGATGACGGAGATCGCGGCGATCAAGGTGGTCGCTCCTTCGATGCTGCAGAAGGTGGTCGACGACGCCATTCAGATTCACGGCGGCGCGGGCGTGTCGCAAGACACCATGCTCACCGGCTTCTTCGCGCAGGCGCGTTCATTGCGGCTGGCCGACGGCCCCGATGAAGTGCACAAGGGTCTGATCGCAAAGCTGGAGCTTCAGAAACGCGGTCACGGCCGCTGAGGTTTTTCGTTCATGGCACTCACCGCAATCCTCTACGACTTTCAGATCGCCCTCTCGAACGTCGATCGCAAGGTCGAGCAGCAGCTCTCCTTCAAGCTCGCCCGTCATCCTTCCGAGACGATGGAGCGCGCCTGGCTCAAGGTGATGGCCTACTGCTGGTTGTGGGAAGAGCGCCTCTCGTTCGGCCCGGGCCTGAGTGATCCCGACGCGCCGGATCTCGAGACGCGCGACTACACCAACGTGGTCACGCGCTGGGTGCGGGTGGGCAAAGGCGATCCGGCGAAGATCCAGAAGGCGGTGGATCAGAACGCCAACGGCAAGGTGAACGTGCTGTTCGAGAGCGAGGAGCGGCAGGCTGCGTTCCTGGCGGAAGGCGCGGCGGCGAAGCTCAACCGGCTGGCCAAGGCGGAGTTCGCGGCGCTCGACAACACGTTCCTGCGCGAGCTGGCGGCATTGGAAGAGCGGCGGCACAAGCTGACCGTCACGCTGTCGGGCGATCACTTCTACGTCGACACCGGCACGAACACGCTCGACGGGCCACTGGTCCGCGGCAGCTTCTAACCTCTCCCTGCAAGGTGAGGGTGCGAGTCGCTTCTACCTGAACCAGGCAAAGCCGATGCCGCGCGCCATCATCGAGGCGACGAAGGGCATGGCGAGCACCAGCACGAACTCCACGTCGTTCACGCGCGTGAGCAGCGCAGCGCGGCTGGTATCGATGGGCAGGCCTTTCGACTGACGAATGCGCCAGCGGATGAAGGTGATCATCGGCCCCAGCTCGAGCAGCAAGATGAGCCCGAAGAGCGCCATCTTGATCAGGAAGCTGCTGCTGTTGAGGTAGTAGCCCGAGCCCTTCTCCGAGGTGCCGAAGAGCCGGGTGAGGCCAGTGCCCAACCAGAGCAGCGCGGCGATGCCCCAGAGGTTGTCGCCGGTAAAGACGGGGCCGACCGCGGTGGGATCCTTCTGCAACGCGCGCAGGGCCCGGCCGCGGAGGAAGACTCCTGGCAGGCCGATGGCCAGCGCGAGCAGGTGGAAGGTGGACAACAGGGCGGCGCTGAACATGGGCGATCTCGCAATCTTGACGACGACTAGATAACTAACTCAGCGGTCTTGTCAGTGTCAAGTTGGCGTGCGAGAACGGTCCACATGGCGCTCAGGAAGAAGCCGGCGAGCCGGTATCACCACGGAGATCTCCGCGCGGCCTTGCTGGGCACGGCGTGGAACATGGTGGCGAAGAACGGAGTCGATTCGCTGTCACTGAGGTCGCTCGCGGATGCGCTGGGCGTGTCGCACGCCGCTCCGGCGCACCACTTTCCTGACAAACACGCGCTGCTCGATGCGCTGCGGCTGGAGGCCTGGCAACGTTTTGCGGTGGTGCTCGAGGCGGCGGAGCCCTCGGGCCTGCGCGAGGTGGGCCGGGCGTACGTCGCGTTCGCGACCGAACACCGAAGGCAGATGCAGTTGATGTTCCGCAGTGACTCACCGCCGACAACGGAGATCGGCGCTCAGGGGGCTCGCGCGTGGAATGCGCTCTCCCGAGCGGTCGCCAGGGAACTGGGGCCGAAGCGCGCCGCCGATGAGAAGGACCTCAACGAGATGGCCCTCGCTGCGTGGGCCGGCGTGCATGGGCTGGCTGCGCTGCTGACCGACCTGGCGCTTCCCGGAGCACGCACGGGGAAAGAGGGTGAGGCACTTCGTGAGCGCGTGCTCGACGTGGTGCTCGCGGGCATCGCTCTGTCTCCCTCTCCCCCGCGGGGGAG
>JANODF010000361.1:0-2609 GCA_031412555.1 Archangium sp.
ACCTGGGTGGCGTTGTTGAACAGCTCGGCGCCACCACCGGCGACGTAGAACCCGCAGAACGCGTAGGCGCTGCCGGCGATGAATGTGAGAGCTGCGATCAGGAGTCGGTTCATTTTTTCCTCAGCGCTTTGCCAGCTTCAGTCTTGAGACCCTTCACCTGGAGCTCCGCGATCGAGCTCTCGGCGAGCTTCTCCACCTTCGCGGGATCGCGCGCAACGAAAGCCGTGCCCTGCGCAGCCTTCGGCCCTGCGGCTTCCTTCTCAGAAGGAGGCCCACCCCAACGCCCCCAGCGCGGCTCCTTGCACGCCACCTTCCCCGTCCAGGGATAGCGAATCGCGTAGCGCGCCTGAAAATTGTTCAGCGCGTCGGGCTTGGAGCCCTGCTCCAGCGTCTTGCCGTCGGTGAGGAACTCGCGCCCACCGACGATCGGCTTGGCAGCGCGGAACACGAGGTCTTCCCCCACCGCGTCCTTGTCGTAGCGGGCGTGGAGCCGGGTGAGCACGTAGCCTTGCCGAGGATCGTACTGATCCGTCACCTTCCCCTTCGAAGGCACCACGTCGGCACCCAGTGTCTGAAAATCTTCTGCCGTGAGGGGCGACGTCGGGCACGGTTCGCAGCTGCTCGCTTGCCACGCGTATTCCGTGATCACCGCTTTCGGGTTCGCCTTGAGCGTGCGGTCGAACAGGCTCACGTAGAAGAACGGGAACTCGCTCTTCGCCGACGGCACCAGGTCGATGTTCGTGGGGATGGTGACGTTCGGGTAATTGGCCACCTCGTAGCGCTGGTTGCGCGCCAGCACGTGCACGATGAGGTCTTGCTGGGCTTTCGCGTTGATCAGCCCGAGGCGAATCGGCAGCTCGAACTTCTCCGAGTCGTAGTGAAAACGCAGCGGGGACAATGCCGCCATTCCGTTCTTCTCGAAGGTCACCTTCTTCGCGTTCACCTTCGCGACGAAGAACTTCATGCCCTGCTGAATGTACGGGCGGAACAGCGGCTCGGCGCCCGAGGGGATCTTGTACTTCTCCTGCTTGAGCCAGGTCTCCAGGCCGAGCGCGTCTTTGGCAGACAGCACCACGATGTCGTATTCACCCACCGAGAACTGCGCCTCGATCTTCACGCCCAGGCCGCCACCACCCGGGCCCGTGCCGCGCATACCGAGGCCGCCGCCCGCGCTACCAAACGCGAAGTCCATCGTGCTGGGAGGCTCGACGTAGCAGGGGTCGACTTCCCAGTATTCGACGAGGCGCGGAGCAGCGAGCGTGTCGATGCGGCTGAAGATCTCCTTCTTCAGCGTCTTCACGTTCTCCTTCTTGAGCACCACCGGCACGGGGATGACCATGGCGAAGTCTTCCGGCGGGCCCTGGTAGTTGTTCTGCATCGACAGCACGGTCCTCGTGCCTTCGCGCATGAGCACCACCTGGGTGGCGTTGTTGAACAACTCCGCTCCACCACCCGCGACGTAGAAGCCGCAGAACGCGTGGGCGGAAGCGGAGACGATGCTCACTGCAGCAAGAAGAACTCGGATCATTTCCAGAACTCCCACCAGCGTTTGGTCTTGACCGGAGTGGTCACTTCGCCCGCAGCGGCTCGAAGTGCGACGCCCGAGAGCGGCTTGCGGCCCTTCACCTCGAACACCGGCACGTCGGCCTCGGCCAACTTCGCCAGCAACTCGGGATCACGCTTCTGGAACGCGGTGTCTTTCGCGGCCAACGTCTCCTTGTTGCCACCGTTGGGATCACCACCCCACACGCCCCAGAGCGGGTCGCTGCACTTCACCTCGCCAGCGAACGGGTAGCGGATCGCGTAGCGGCCCTGGAAGTTGTTGTACGACGACTCGATCGCCGTCTGGCGCAGGCCGGTGTCCTGCTTGTCGTGCTCACGGCCACCTTCGATGCCCTTGGCCGCGCGGAAGACCAGGTCTTCCCCCAGCGAGCTCTTGTCGTACCGCGCGTGAAGGCGCGTGAGCACGAAGCCACTGGCCGGGTTGTACGGATCGCCGGGGTTCACCGGCAACACGTCGGAGCCGAAGGTCGCCATGTCGGCCTCGGTCAGCGGCGCGGTGGGGCACGGATCGCAGCTGGTGGCCTGCCACGCGTACTCGGTGATCACCGCGCCGGGGTTCTTCTGCAACGTGCGGTCGAAGAGGCTCACGTAGAACGGGCCGAACTCGTTCTTCGCCGAGGGCACCAGATCGATGTTGGTGGGGATGGTCACGTTGGGAAAGTTGGCCACCTCGTACCGTTGGTTCTTCGCGAGGATGTGAATGATGAGGTCCTGCTTCTCCTTGGCGTTGATGAGGCCCAGGCGCACCGGCAGCTCGAACTTCTCGCTGTCGTAGTGGAAGCGCAGCGGAGAGAGCGCCGCCATCTTCGTCGTGGCATCGAAGGTCACCTTCTTCGCGTTCACCTTCGCCACGAAGAACTTCATGCCCTGCTGAATGTACGGGCGAAAGAGCGGCTCAGCGCCTTCGGGGATCTTGTACTTCTCCTGCTTGAGCCAGGTCTCGAGCCCCAGCGCGTCCTTCGCGGAGAGCACCACGATGTCGTATTCACCCACCGAGAACTGCGCCTCGATCTTCACGCCCAGGCCGCCACCACCCGGGCCCGTGC
>JANODF010000362.1:0-2989 GCA_031412555.1 Archangium sp.
CGGCTTCGCGCTCGTGGTGTTTGTCGCGGCAGCGTGGGGGCTCGCATGAGCGGCCCCACCTCCGACGCGCTCAAGCGTCTCCGTGGCCTCTGCGCCACGAGGAATCTCCGGCTGGACTTCACGCGTCTCGGGCTCGGCCGGTGTCGCGTCGAAGTCACGGCGCGCGCCGATAGCAAGCGGGTGCGGTTGGAGGGTGACACCCTCTTCGTGCTGTCGCACGCGCATGAGGCCGCCACGCTCTATTGGCCGCGCACTCCCGGCAAGGGCGGCGCCAACTCGACGCGCGCCACTCGGGCGGCGAAGCAGGAGCGGATTCGGGCTGAGCAGGCGAAGGCGAGGGCGGCATGAAGCCCTCTCGCAAGATGCACCGGGCTCCGGTCATCACCGACTTCTTCAGCAAAGAGCCCATCAGCATCGACGCCTTCGCCGGTGGAGCTGGTGCCGCGACGGGCTCGAAGGCCGCGGGGTACCCGGTGGACATCGCCATCGACCACGACCCTGTGGCCATCGCGGTATTCCAGGACAACAACCCTCAGACGGAGTGCTACCGCGCCGACGTCTTCAGCGTCGACCCGGTGGCCGCATGTCGAGGGCGCCCCGTGCGGCACATGCACGCTTCGCCTGACTGCCGCAGCTTCTCGCGCGCGAAGGGTTCGGCTCCGAAGAGCGCGAGCGTGCGCGCCCTGGCTGATGTCGTCCCGAAGTGGGCGCGTGCCGTTCGTCCTGCCGTCATCACCCTCGAAAACGTCGCCGAGTTCGTCGACTGGGGCCCGCTCGACGCGAAGAACAAGCCCATCGAGGCCCGCAAGGGGGAAGACTTCAGGCGCTGGTGCGGCGAGCTCGAATCGCTCGGCTACGAGTTGGAGTACCGGGTGCTGCACGCGCACCACTACGGCGCGCCCACCTCCCGAAAGCGCCTGTTCCTCGTGGCGCGGTGCGATGGGAAGCCGATCGTCTGGCCGGAGGCGACGCATGGGCCGGGGCTGAAGCCGTACCGGACCGCCGCGGAGTGCATCGACTTTCAGCTTCAGGGGCGGTCGTTCTTCGACCGCAAGAAGCCTCTCGCTAAGGCCACGATGCGACGGGTCGCTGCCGGGCTCGTCAAGTTCGTGCTCAGCAACCCGCGGCCCTTCATCGTCAAGGTGAACCACGGCGACGCCCCGGGGAAGGTCCGTCGCCCCGAGTCGATTGACGAGCCTCTCAGCACCATCACCGCGACCCAGCGCGGACATGCGGTCATCGCCCCCACTCTCGTGCAGACCTCGTACGGCGAGCGCAAAAGCCAAGCGCCCAGAGTGCTCGACCTGCACAAGCCGCTCGGCACCGTCGTCGCCGGGGGGCAGAAGCACGCACTGGTTGAGGCGCTACTTGCCCCGTTCATCAGCCAGTTCTACGGCGGGCAGGTCGGGCACGAGCTCACGAAGCCACTGCCGACCATCACCGCCATCGACCATCACGCGCTCGTGGGGGTGAAGCTGGCGCCCGAGCAGATCGTCGAGAAGTACCCGAACGCGGTACTGATCGCGCCGTTCCTCTCGGCCTACTACGGCGAGGGCTCTGGCAAGGTCGGGCACCCGATCGACGGGCCACTGCCGACCATCACCACGCGCGACAGGTTCGCGCTGGTACAGGCCATCATCGACGGCGCGACCTTCGTCATCGTCGACATCACCCTCCGGATGCTCGAGCCGCACGAGTTGCTCCGCGCGCAGTTCGGCAAATACGCGAGAGGCTACAAGCTCGACAAGGCGCTGACGAAGAAGGCCCAGGTGCGGCTGATTGGAAACTCGGTCGTGCCTCTGATGATGGAGGCGGTCGTTCGGGCGAACCTCGGGCCGACTCCGCGCGCCACTCCGGCAAGGCGGGCCGCATGACCGCCATCACCGAAGCCCGCTCTGCCGTCGAGCGCGCAGAGACGTTCCATGCCGGCACGCGCGACCCAGAAGAGGCCATCGCATGGGCGCTGGAGCGGCAGTTGTTCGAGCTCATCAAGGAGTTGATGACGAAGCGGCTCAACGCGCGCAACGCCAGGGCGAAGGCGCGGGCGGAAGTGGAAATCAGACCATGAGAATCCGAACCATCAAGCCCGAGTTCTACCAGTCGGAGGCGCTGGGTCGGGTACCTCGCGAAGACCGGCTGCTCGCCGCGGCGCTCATCACCTGGGCCGACGACAAGGGCTACTTCGTCACCCTCCCTGCCGTCATCGCGGGGTCGCTCTTCCCATTCGACGAGGACGGGAAGGCCTTTGTCTCGGCGGGACTCAAGAGCCTCCACGCGATCGGTTTCATCGAACTCTTCGAGGGCAATGTCGGCCACTTGCCGGGCTTTCAGCGCAATCAGCGCATCAACCGGCCCTCCGAAAGCCGCCTCCAACCCAAGGCCTTGGTTCCACTGAAATTCAGTGAGCCCTCAGTGAGCCCTCATGGAGCCCTCAGTGAGCCCTCACCCACGGAAGGGAAGGGAAGGGAAGGGAATGGAATGGATCTAGGAGGGGAAGCGAACAGCACGAAAGCCGATGAGCCTTCGGCTCCCTCCCCTCAAGAGCAACTTCGACAGGTCTGGAACGACCACCGTGGTCCGAAGCTGTCGGAGTGGCGACGCTCGAAGCACCGCGACGTCCCATCACGCGAGCGGCTCAAGGATCGACCACTCGGGGAATGGCCAGCGGTAGTCCGACGCATCGCGGCTTCGGCGTTCTGTACCGGCACCAACGACCGAGGCTGGAAAGCCGACCCAGACTGGCTGCTCAAGCCTGGCACCGCCGTGAAGGTGCTCGAGGGCAAGTACGACGGCAACGGCGCGGTCGACCTCTCGGGCGACTGGCGCTCCCGCGTCGACCACACGAAGAACTTTTTCGAGGGGATTGAATGAGAACCGAGCACTACATCGAAGGCACCGAGAGCCGCGCCGCGTGGCGCGAGGGCAAGGCGACGTGCCCGGAGTGCAGGCGCTTTGGCTGTCGAGGCCAGTGCGGCTGCGGCTGCGGCTC
>JANODF010000363.1:0-4815 GCA_031412555.1 Archangium sp.
GACACGCTCCCCAACGTCACCTACCTGGTGGCGGCCGACAAACTCTTCCTCGGGGCGTACGTCTTCGTCGCCACCACGCTGCTGCTGAGCATCATCGCGTTCCGGCTCGCCGAGGCGAAACACGAGGGCGCGCATCGTGGCGATCGACTTGGCCTGTTCGCGTTGCCCATTCTGTCTGCAGTGGGAATTCTGAGCCTGGTCACCGGCGCTCTCTGGCAGTCCGAGCCCGAAGAGCCCGTGGTGCCGAACAACCCGTTCGCCTCCCAGCCGCTGCTGCGAGTGGCGGTGACGTCGATGGACAACCCCGGCGGCGGTCAGCTCCCGTCCCGGCGGGGAGCGTTGGTGGTGCGCGCGGCCGATGGCACCTTCCGGCCGATGCTCGCCCGGGAGGCGCCTGCGATGACCAACGAGCTCGTGCGGCTGTTGCCTGATGGCGGCATGCGCATTCGTTGGGTGCTGCGCGAAGAGGCCCGCTGGAGCGACGGCAGCCGGATCACCTCGGACGATCTGATCTTCTCGCTGAACACCGTGGCTGACCCGTTGCGGGTGAACATCGCGCGCATCGACGAGCGCACCATCGACGTCACCTATTCCGAGCGGCGCACGGAGTGGCTGGCGGGCTTCGCGGTGTTCCCGAAGAGCGCTGCGAGCCTGGCCGCAGATGGCGGGCGAGAGGCGCTGAGCCGGGCGAACAACGAGGGGCTGATCGCGACCAGCGGCCCCTTTCTTCTCGGCGAGTTCGAGCAAGGCAGCAAACACACGCTGCGCCGCAACGAGCGCTTCGCGGCGATGAAGCCGGTGTTCGAGCGCATCGAGGCGAAGCTGCTCCCCGCCGATGCAGCGGCGAAGGCGCTCCTTGCCAACGAGGTCGACGTGGTGCCCAACTTGACGGCGGGGGGCTACCAGCTGCTCAAGGGCGATCCGCGGGTCAAGGTGCTGGAGCAACCCGGCGAGTTGCTCTGGGTGCTGGTGCCGAACTTGAGCGCGCCTCCGTGGAATTCGCTGGAGGCGCGGCAGGCGTTGCTGGCGGCGTTGGATCGTCAAGCCATGGTGAAGGCGTTGGAGCCGATGCCCACCCGGGTGGCGTGGGGCTGGCGCGCCGAGCCCGAGCTGAGCCTGCCGATGGCCGCGAAGTTGGACACCCTGGGCCTGACCCGGGTGAAGCTGACCGTCGCGAAGATCCGCTCCGAGAGCGAGACGCACGCCGTGCTCGCGCGCATCGTCGAGGCGAACCTGAAGGCGGCCGGCCTCGAGGTCGAGGTGGTGCAGCAGGATCAGCTCAACCAGGCGGTGCAGCGCGGCGACTTTCAGGGCCTGGCGTTGCTGGGGCGCGACACCAGCTCGCCCGCGCGTTTCATGAACGTGGTGGCGCCCGATGGACGGCCCGACCTCACCCAAGCCGCCGGCCCGCACTACGACGACGAGATGGCGGAGCGCTGGGAGGCCCTCGACGCTTCGCTCTACACCGAGCGGCGATCCTCGCTGGAGGGTCACATGCAGCGGGCGTGGTTCACGCGGTTGCCCATGCTGCCGCTGGTGCTCACTTCACGGCTGGCGGCGGTGCGCTCCGAGCTGGAAGGGCCGGAGTGGGGCCAGGCCGATTCGTTCTGGTGGAACGTGGCGGAGTGGCACACGAAGAAATGACGCCCGCGGTGGGGCTCTGGGGGTGCGCGATCCTGCTTGCAGGAACAGGGCGCTCGTTCGCCACGCTCAGAGTGACGCGATCGTTCGGTCACATCGATTGAACTTTCCGACGCAATCGCCCGCTGACGCTGCAACCCGCTGCAACGAGGCGAGCCAGCCGTTGGCGCGGAAGGTGCTCGGGGGGCGGTCCTCACCGTTCCAAAGGAGTTCACAATGACTCGATTCGTAAACCTCAAATCCCTCTCATGGTTGATCGCCGCAGTCTTCGCGGGGTGCGGCGTGGAGCTGGAAACCACGAAGCAGACGTCTCAGGAGCTCTCCGCACTTCCGTCGGGACCTGCGCCGGTCCAGCTCGGGAGAGCCGGCACCTTCGCCATTCTCAGCAAGACGGGCATCACCGACGTCTATGCCTCGGCCGTCACGGGCAACGTGGGAACGAGCCCCATCACGGGAGCGGCGCTGCTGCTCTCGTGCTCCGAAGTCACCGGGCAGATCTTCACCGTCGACGCTGCAGGGCCTTTGCCGTGCACCACCACCGATGCCACCTTTCTCACCAGCTCGGTCCTCGACATGGAGCTCGCCTACGACGACGCCGCAGGTCGACCCTCGCCTGACTTCGTCGAGCTGGGCGCCGGCGAGATTGGTGGCTTGACCCTCGCGCCGGGCCTCTACAAATGGGGCACCAGCGTGTTGATCACCACTGACGTCACGCTCTCCGGTGGCCCGAACGACGTGTGGATCTTCCAGATTGCGGGCGAGCTCAACCAGGCCAACGGCGCCCGCATCACGCTCGCCGGCGGCGCCCGCGCGAAGAACATCTTCTGGCAGGTCTCCCAGGCCGTGAGCCTCGGCACCACCGCGCACTTCGAAGGCATCGTGCTGACCAAGACGATGGCGGCCGTGAAGACCGGAGCGTCGGTCAATGGACGACTCCTCGCGCAGACCGCCGTGACTCTGCAGATGAATGCCGTGACCGCCCCGGCGAACTGAGGGCGTCGGCTGACATGTCTCGAGGGGCGCTGGCCACCGTAGAGTTCTTCGGTGCCAGCGCCCCGCTGATCGATCTGACTGCAGAACTCCGCCCGTTGAAGATCGAGGTCGTCGACGCCTGGTGGTGAACGACTACCTGGCCACTTTCCTCACCCCCTCGGAGAGGTTCCGCCGTCGCACTGCCAGGCAGTGCAGCGTGGCGAACCAACTTATTCCAACGCTCTCGACGCTCGCGTAAAGGCAGAGGCATGGCACCGCTGCTCCTCTCGCTGATCGTCATCGCGACACCCCCGCGAACGCTCGCATCCCCTGGGCTGACCGCGATCAACATCGACGAGCGGGTGGCGAACTTCTACAGCGAGTTCTTCGCGCAGGAGCTCGCGCAGCGCAGCGGCTTTCGGGTCGTCACCTCGGGCGAGGTCGCTACGCTGCTGGGTCTCGAACGGCAGAAGCAACTGATGGGGTGCTCCGAAGAGACCACGAGTTGCATGGCCGAACTGGCGGGCGCTCTCGGCGCGGACGGCGTGGTGATGGGGAGCATCGCGAGGCTCGGCAGCGGCTTCGCGGTGACGCTCAAGGTGCTCAGCCCCGGTGACGCGCGCACGCTCGCGATGCGCACCGGCCGCTCGAAGGACGAAGACGCGCTGCTCGACTGGCTCACCGAGACGGCGCAGCAGGTGAGCGGCCAGCTCAGGTCGGCGTTCTCGCCGCTGCCGCAGCCGGCCGCGCCACTGGGCCCCGACGCGGCGGATCAGCCGTTGTCCGACTCGGGAAATCCGCGGCGCATCGCGCGCAACGGCCGGCTCTTCAGCGAGCTCGAGACCGCGCGGTACTTCGTGGCGAAGAAGCAGGGCCTGGCAGAAGCCGACGCGCTGCTCGCGGCGAAGGGGCTCACGCCCGTGACGGCGGCGCAGCCTCCTGACGCGGGCCTCGCGCCCCTCGCGCAAGCCGGAGCGGTGGATGCGGGGCCTTTCGTCCCGGCGCCGCTGCCGCGCAAGGTGGCTCGCGCTGGAAAGGTGCTGACCGAGGCGCAGACGCGGCGCTACTACGAGGCGAGGGCGAACGGACGACCCGAGGCCGACGCGTTCGCGTGGGCGAGCACCACGCCGAAGGAGGACGCGGCCCCGGCGGCCCTGGCACCGGTTGATCCGAAGACGGTGGATGCGGGCTCGCGCGCGCCGCTGCCGCCCGGCCTGCCCAGCCGCATCGCGCGCGACGGGAAGCTGCTCAGCGTCGAAGAGACCGAGCAGTACTTCCGCGAGAAGCTGAAGTTGAAATAGCGGCTGATCGACGCGCGCTGCGATCGCCGTCGCCAACCTCGCTTCCCAGGTCGCTGTGTGCGGCACCTCGAGGGCGTCGATATCGAACGTCGCCCTCGGCGGTCGTCAGCGTCGCACTTCCGGCGACCGCTCATGCGCCTTGTCGATCCCCTCAGAATTGCAGGCAGGCCCGCGATTCCGAGCTGTATGAGCTACGCGGCGCATGAGCCGACGCCGGTGAAACCCCGCGCGCCCGCAACCAGCACGACGCCGCGCTGCTCTTGGACCTTGAGGTTGAGGCCGTCGGTTTGCGGCGGACTCATCAAAGAGCCGCTCGGGTCGCGCGAGTGCGAGTGCCACTATGCGCTTTTGCAGGTCAGCTGCTCGCAAGGAGACGTCCGGAGGGCGGGATGCGCTGACCTGCAGAAACGCATAGTGGCCTTCACCCGTCCCTCGACCCAGCTGCCAGCGCGAAGCTTCAGCGCGTTGGTCCAGGAGCGAGGCCGTCTTGTCGGCGGGCCTCTGCTGCCGTCGCGAGTTCCTCGATGTCGAACTTCCCCGTCGCTGAGGCCTCCGAGCGGGGGCGTCGTAGATCATGCTGCTCGCAACTTTGTCGATCCCCTCGGAATTGCGGGACTGCCTCAATCTCGTCGTGCACCCGCTCGTCGTGGTGATCGACCCCGGTGTCGGTGGGTGGGTATATGAACGCCGGGTGTCGCGTCGCCTCGTCGTAGTGCCAGATTCAGATCGAGTGGAGCAATGGCTCCTCGATCGGTCGCGTCAGGCGGACTTCGTGGATCTGCGCGGGGTCTGCACGCTCTCCGAGTTGGTCGAACGGTGCGATCCCGCGGGTGATTCGCGGCGGGGGCCGGCCAACCCGCTGCTGGTGCGCATGGCGTTCGGCAAGCTCGCCGCCCAGCAC
>JANODF010000364.1:0-4781 GCA_031412555.1 Archangium sp.
GCGCACCACGCGGTGATCAGGAGCGAGCACCACGTAGGTGCAGCCGTAGATGGTGTCGACGCGGGTTGTGAACACGCGGATCTTCTCTGCGCTGCCCTCGAGCGCGAACTCGATCTCGGCGCCTTCGCTCTTGCCGATCCAGTTGCGCTGAGCGGCGGTGATGCGATCGGGCCACTCCTTGAGCGTGTCCAATCCGTCCAGCAGCGCCTGGGAATATTTCGTGATGCGGAAGGCCCACTCCGGCTGCTCGCGGTCGAGCACCTTCGAGCCGCAGCGCTCGCAGGTGCCGTCTTTGACCTGCTCGTTCGCGATGACCGTCAGACAGCCGGTGCACCAGTTCACCTTCGAGAAGCGGCGGTAGACCAGATCCCGCTCGAGCATCTTGAGGAAGAACCACTGATTCCACCGGTAGTACTCGGGGCGGCTGGTATCGAGCTCCAGATCCCAGTCGTAGGAGTAGCCGAGGCTGTTCATCTCCTTCTTGAAGCTGATGATGTTCTCGGCGGTGCGCACCGCGGGGTGAACGCCGTCTTTGATCGCCGCGTTCTCCGCCGGCAGACCGAAGGCGTCCCAGCCCATCGGGTGCACCACGTCGAAACCCTTCATGCGGAAGTAGCGCGCGTAGACGTCACCCAGCAGGTAGTTGCGCACGTGCCCCATGTGCATGTTGCCCGAGGGGTACGGGAGCATCTCGAGCACGTACTTCTTGGGCTTCTCGCCCGCGCGGGCGACCTTGAAGGTGCCCCGCGCGTTCCAGGTCTGCTGCCACTTCGACTCGATGACACTCGGCTCGTACTTTTCGGACATCGCCATGATGGGGCGCCTTGTAGGAGAGGGCCTGTGGTGACGCAACGAGTCGCGGTGCGCTGACTGTTGGGGTAACTCCCTGCCCTGTGGAGCCGCCGACGCTGGAGATCGAATTTGAGCACCGCCGTTTGAAGCCCGGCACCGTTCCGGCCTCGCTTCAGGGCGCCCAGGCCCGGCTCTCCGGGTTGCGCAGGCAGGCGCAGTGGTCGCGGGCGGTGTTCGTGCTGGTGGGGGCCCTCGCGATCGCGTGGGGAACCGAGCGGGCCGGCATCACGCTGCCGGGGGCGTTGTGCTTCTTCTTCGGGGCGCTGCCGGTGTTGTGGGTGGGCGGGTGGTTGTTCGGCTTCTTGTTCCAGGCGCGGCGGGCAGCCAAGGCCGTAGCGGGCAAAGTCGGGTCAACCCAGTGGCAGAGCGAGCTGGCGGCGGTGTCGGTGGTGGAGAAGGTGAAGCTGTCGATGTCGGCGATCGGCCTGCACATCACGCGCGATCAGGACACGCAGGTGATCGGCTGGGGCCGGGTGCGGATGGAGCGCATGGGGCCGGCCACGCTGGCGGTGTTCATGAATGATGAGCCGTCAGGGCTGGCGATGAACGAGGGGATGATGGTGCCGCGGACCGCGTTCGGCTCCGACATCGCGTTCGATGATTTCTGCCTCGCGATGCAGCGGTTCATCTGGGAGTCGCAGCGGAAGAGCTGAGCTCTTGTCTCCCTCTCCCCGCGGGGGAGAGGGTTGGGGAGAGGGCTGAGGCACACCACAGTACGCGAAAGACCCCAGCGCTCGTTCGGAGCACCGGGGTCTTCTTCTCAACCCTCACCCCGACCCTCTCCCCCTCGGGGAGAGGGAGACAGTTGTTGAGTTGGTTGAGCGGTTGTTGCGTTGTCGCGGCTCAGTACCCGGTGCGGCGGATGACCTTGTACGCCGAGGTCACGCTGCGGAGGTTGTGCACGATGCCGTACGAACAACCGCGCGCTTCGTACGCCCACAACGAACCCCACGCGTCGCCCGACTCGTACAGCAGGATGTGGCCAGCGCCGTTCGTGTTGTAGACGAACGCGTCACCCTTCGTCGCGTTGGCGCGGCTCACCGTGCTCCACTGCGAGTTGCTGCCGATGAAGTGAATGGTGCCGTACGGGTGCGAGTCGACCGAGACGTCGGTGTTGGTCGAGGGGATCTGCCAGGCCTTCGCCACGTAACCCGAGCAATCCGCGCCGTAGCTACCCGAGTGCGAGCAGTTGGGGCAGCTCCCGGTGCACACGCCCTTGTTCGAGCTGGTCGCGCCGCCGTTGACCCAACGACCGTGCCCCCACCAATACGAGAAGCCCACCCCGCCCTTCGCGCGGAGAATGGCGCCGTCGCGGCCGGTGCTGGGGGTCGTGCCGCCACCGCCCGTGGAGGGCTGCGAGACCAACGTGAGGTACGTGCCGTAAGCCCAGCCCGTCACGCCGTTGTACTTGATGTTGTACCAACCGCCGCTCGGCTGCGTGACGTTCACCGTGGTGACCGTGGCGCCCGAGGGGATGACCAGGCGAACCTGGGCGTTCATCGACGCGCTGGTGCGCAGGTTCAGGTTGGCCGAGGTGCGCAGGGTCGAACCCAACGCGACGCCCGACGACAGCTCGCTGGAGAGGGTGCCGAACTCTTCGGCGCCGGTGAGCAGATCGCCTTCAGCCGCCGTCTCACCCGCCGTGCCCGCGCAGCCCATCAGCGCGACCGTCACACTCAGCACCGTCAGTCGAAGCGTGTTCATGGCCGCTCCACTTTGCGAGGCGTGTGCCGAAAATGGCCCTGCGGGGAAAATCGAGCGAATCGCTAAACGCATTTACATTTCAGGTCGATGGTTCCCCTGTCTGGAATCGAACAGTTCCCGGTCGGGTGTCCGAAACCAGAGCGATCTCGGGAGGCTGTCACTCCGGAGTGACAGCGTGGCGGGTGGCTGCCCGGTGTGCTTTCAAGCGCGCCATGAAGCACGCGAGGCGGCTCGGAGCGGTGGTGGCGGTGCTCCTGGTGGTGGGCTGGGCGCTCTGGAGTTCGCGCCCTCGACCCGGGTCGATCGAACTCATCGACGAGGCGCCGGGGGTCGATGGCGGCACCTCGATCACCGTGAAGACGCCGACCGCAAAGACGACAGCGTCCCCTGCGGTCGATGCCGGAGTGCCCGAGCCGCGGACAGGCGGTGGCCAGGTGTTGGCGAACTTCGGTTGGGGCAACGGCGAGGGGAACCTGGGGCACACGAGGCCCGATGAAGCGAACCCCGAAGCGCCGATGAGTCTGACGGTCGATGCGCTGGGCCAGGTGTGGATTCTCGATCAGGTCAATGAGCGGCTGGTGAAGCTGGATCGTTCGGGCAAGCAGGTGGGTACGGTGCCGCTCACGGTGCAGGCGGGGCAAGACGTGGTGGTCGCTCCCGATGGCACGGTGCTGGTGCTGGATCGCCTGGTGGACAAGTCGGTTTCGGTGATCGGCGCTGATGGCAAACCGCGCGGTGAACTGCCGCTGCTGGGCAAGGGCATGGAAGAAGGCGGTGCGTCGACCGGCGTGTTCATCGATGGCAATGACGTCTACGTCGAGCGCGAGCACGGTGATTCGGTGCGCATCGGCAGCACGTCGGGAGAAGCGTCGAAAGATCGCCCGGAGATCCCCGGCCGCCCCGCGGGTGATGGCCGCACGTATCTGACGGCTGGCATCGTGGATGCCGCCACCGGCACGGTGATGGTGACGGCGATCGACAAGGAGCCGCGGGCACATCGGTTCACCCGGCAGTTTTCGGTGGGCCAGGCGGTGGTGGCGCTCAACGCGCTCGACGCGGATCGCAGCGGGGTGATCTACCTGGGCACGGTGATCGAACTGCCCGGCTCGACGGGGGAGAAGCCGCTGTTTGGCATCGCGTTGTTCTGTCTCGATCCGCTCGATGGGCGGCCGCTGGCGCAGACGCGATTTCCCGCGAACACGATGCCGGAAGAGACGTTCCGCGAGATGACGGTGCTGCCCGAGGGTGGCGTGTTGTTCATGGAGCGCACGCCGAGTGGTCCACGGCTGGTGCGCTACAGCTGCGGCGGCCCCTGAGTCCCCCTCGCCCTGCGAAGCGGGGAGAGGGTCGGGGTGAGGGGCGTATTGAGAGCCCGGAAATGCTCAGCGACCGCCCTCTCCCCAACCCTCTCCCCCTCGGGGAGAGGGAGCGCCGGAGCGGAGGAGCGCCGGAGAGGAGGAGCGGAGGAGCTATTTCAGCGATTCAGCGAACACGCCTTCGGCCTGCGCAGCATCGCGACCGACCCCATCGATCAGCGCCTTGAGTGCGCGCAGCTCGAGGGGCCGCCTCGTCGAAGCACCACCCGCGCCGACGGTCACCAACACCGGCACGATGTAGCGCTGCTCGGACGGCGCGAAGACGAACGGCTCAGCCGGGTTGCCTGCTGCCACGGAGATCTTCGGCTCCTTCGCGAAGGTCACCGTCAGCTCGCGGCGCGACACACCGACGATCGCGGCGTGCTGCCGTTCACCCGGCATCGCCACCGGAGACGCCGACGCCTCACGCACTTCACGTGAGAACGCAGGCTCAGAACGCCACGCCGAAGCGAGCCGGCGGCCTTCAGCCAGCTCCTTCGCGGTGTGCACTTCGGGGTTGGCCAGCGCCGCGAGGCCCTTCAAGCGGGGAATCCAGGTCCTCGCCGTGGCGGAGATCGGCCCGCTGCGCTGCCCATCGGCGCCCAGCGCCTGGAGCCCGGTGAGCTGCTCTGCCTGCAGCGCCTCGACCAGCTTCTCCAGTGACTGCGCCCCGCGCGCGAACAGCTCGGGCACCGGCTCGACCTCGAGGTTCGGCGGCACCAGCAACCGCACCTTGAGCTCACTGCGCTCGCCGTCTTCCCGCTCGGGCGCCTGGCTGTCACCGCGGTGCTCCGCGTTGCTGCCCAGCAGCGCCACGAACGCGCCCTGCAGCCGGTCGGTCCACGCGCCGTCGTAGCGGATGCTCTTGTT
>JANODF010000365.1:0-8814 GCA_031412555.1 Archangium sp.
GCCGCAGGCTCGCTCTTCTTCATCCCGCAGGGAGATCACGCCCGTGGACCCGCCGTCAATCCCACGTGCCGTTGCTCCGCTCGGCCCGTCCTCGACACGCTCGGCCAGACCGGTCTATTTCCTCACAGGCTCTGAGGGGCCCTACGTGGGCAACTCGTCGAACGCCTCATCGACCGAAGTGCCCGGCCGATACCCCTCGGGAAAGAACCGCAGGTTGCGCTGCAACGAGACGAGCATCTCGAACCACACCCGCTTCTCTTCCAGCGAGAGCCCGGCGCGATCGAGCAGCCGTTGATTGAACTTCGGCATGAACTCGTTCTTCGCGTGCTCGAGGCCGGTGACCCCATCGAAGTGCGCGTCGACGATTCCCCTCAACATCTCCTTCGGCAGCCGCGAGAGCGCCTTCATCTGCGGCACCGCGCGGTGCGACATGGCCCGCTCCTGGCCAGTCGTGATGGCATCGGAGAACGTGTACGTGATGGTGCTGCGCTGCATCGCCTCGTACATCGCGGCGTAGAGCGGGTTGCGTGACGAGCGCCGCTCGAGCAGCTGATACGTGCACGCGGCCATCATGCGAGAGACCGCCATGTGCCGGTTCTCGTCGACGGTGTGCAGCATCGACAACCGGGTGAGCGGCGTGGCGCCGGGCAGATCAGCGACCTTCGTCTCGAAGGCCTTGCCCATGTGGTTCACGATGCCCCGGCCCAGAAAGTACGTGGTGATGAAGTCGGCGCCGAACGTCTTGATGAGAAACCGCACCGAAGGCTTGCTCACGATCAGCGGGCGCAGCGGCTTGACCGGCATTCGCAACGACGCCATCTGGTGACGGCGCCGCACGGCCTCGAGCACCCGCATGAACGCGGCGATGTGATCGACCTCTTCGTGTGACTCCAGGCGCATCAGCGCGGAGACCTCGGGGTCGACCGAAACGAGCGCGTCGGCGATGGCGTCGTTGACGAGCACCACGAACCGCTCTCCGTCGCCGATGCGGAAGTACATCATCACGTACGTCCAGTGATTGAGGGCGAGGCGCTGCTCTTCGTCGAGCGTCGACCAGAACGGGGTGTGGTACCCGAGGCTCATCTCCCAGGGGGCGAGCGGCGCGTCGGCGATCGCCGCTTCCCACGGGGTGGCGTCGAGGTGATGACAGAGCTGCTGCCCGTTCGGGTTGGCGAGGCGGCGTTTGGCGAAGCCCCGAAGGCGCGCCAGCTCTTCGACGGCGATGTCACTCACGAGTACCTTCATACTCTGGAGGGCCAAACCACGTGCTGCTGACCCTGTTGTTGCTGACCCTCGCCGCTGACGGAGGCACGCCCGACGCGGGCGTACCCGACGCGGGAAGCTGGAAGTGGATCGACGGAGACGGGGGCTGGCTGCTCGACGGCGGCTCCACCGACATCCTCACCCTGCGCATGGGGGAGACCGCGCGCATCGTCTTCCCCTTCCCCATCGTGCTGATGCAGTGCGACGAGCCGTTGCTCGGGCTGGGAGCGACCGAAGACACCCTGCTGCTCACCGGCGTCAAAGCCGGTCACACCGCGTGCGGCTTCTGGTTCTACCAGCGCGCGTGGCCCCACCGTTCGATGGACGTCACGGTGACGAAGTAGCGCAGTCGAGAAAGCAGATGGCCTCTCGACTGCGTTCCCAGGGTTGATGACCTCCATCAATCCTTGCGACGCGGCCGGGCTCCGGGAAGAGCCGCGGTCACCTCACCGCCCACGATGAAGGCGATGGCCGACAACCAGCTCCACAGCAGAAGCACCACGCCCCCTGCCAACGCGCCATAGGTCGGCCCGAAGTCGGCGAACTTCTCGGCGTAGATGGCGAAGAGCCGGCTGCCCGCCAGGAAGACAAGGGTGGCCACCACCGCGCCCCACAACGACGCGCTCGCACGAGGCCGGATGTCAGGGAGAATCCGGTACGCCAACGCGGCCAGCAACACCAGGCTGCCCACCGCCATCGGCCAGCGGATGACGCCCCACCACCGGGCCTCTGCGAATGCGTCGAAACCCAGACTGCTGCCTACCCGCTCGATGAGCCCGGCGCCCACCACGGACGCCACCACTGAGGCGAGCAGGAGCACAGCCCCGCACAACGTGAAGAGAATCGCGATGACCTGCTGCCGCACGAACGACCGCCCATCGCCCTTCAGATCGTGAGCAGCGTTGAGCGCCGTGCGCAGCGCGTTGGCGGCGCGGGAGGCGCTCCAGACGGCGGTCAGCAGGCCCACCGTCAGCAGGGTCGCGCTGCGGCTCTCCACCACGTCCGCCATCACCTCCGACACCAGGTCGAAGGCTTCGGAAGGCATCAGGCTCTGCGCGCGCGACAGCAGCTGATCGATGGTGTTCTGACTGGGTACGAAGCCCGCGATCGACGTGAGCACCACCAGGAAGGGCGCGAGCGCGAGCACCGCGTAGAACGCCAGCTGCGCCGCCCGCTCGAACACGGGCCCCACCACCACGCGCTCCCCCACCCGCAACACGAGGTCGCGAAGGCTGACCCCGGGCCGGCGTGGGTGGTGCCCTGTCGAAAGCTCACGAATGGGGAGCGCTCGACCGGGGGCTGTTCACCTTCTGCTTCGCCTGCTCGACGGCCGACTCGATCGCATCAGCGGCCTTCGGCGCGGCGCTCTGGAACTTGTCCTTCAGCTCCCCCCGCAGCTCGCTGCCCGAACGCGGTGCGGTCATCAACCCGATGCCCACGCCCACCAGAATGCCGACGCCGAAGAACGCGATGATCGGCACCGCCCGTTCGGCCGTGGTGCGCCGGCGCTCCATCCCGATGAGATCCATCATGCGTTCCCGGTCAAAGTCCCGAAGGCTCTGCTTCATCGAATCGAACATGGTTCTGCCCCTTTCAACGTGGACGACCTCCAGGGCGCAGACTGCAAGGCCATGGCCACGGGCGCTCAACTGCGCGAGAGACCTGATGCGGCGTCGAACCAACTCACGCCCACCTTGCCGCACCGTGCTGCACTAACGGGCGGGGCCCTGCAGCCGGGGCAGCCATCATTGGGGAGTGCGGCCCGCCAAAGCCGTGAACCGACCTCTGCACGCTACAGGCTGGCGCCGAACCAATCGGTCCAGCGAGGGTGAGCCACCATCGAAGGAAAGCGAGTGAGGAGAAACTGCCGAACGCGCTGAAGCAGGGCTGCCACTGCTGAATGGAGTTCGGCGAGCGACATGGCCACGGTGGCGCCACTGAGCGAATTCCGAACCTCGGCCGCGTCATCGCGCAGCCGCCAGACCAGGCTCCCACCACCCGCCAGAAACATCTGCGCCCTACCCTGTTCGATGAGGCGCGCAAGACACGCCTCGAGATGAGTGGCGAAGCCCAACAGCGGCAAATCCCACCAAGGTTCTCCGCCCACACCGAGAACCTCGGCGCCGTTCACCGAGAACCGCAAGGGCATGACGAAGTACGTCTCTTCGAGGGCGGCCGGGTCAGCAGCCTGCGGCACGCCCTCCGCATTCTCAGCGAGCACACCTTCATCAGGTCGGAAGTCGATCTCGATCACGGACGGCGATTGGATACATCGAGATGACTTCTTCCACATCATTCACAACGATTCGCAGCCAGGACGTCGCCTTGTTGGCATTGAGGACGCGCGAGTTGCCCTGCGTCCAGCGCGTGGCGCCGCCGGGTTCCATTTGAGCCATGAGCACGCTGCCCCTGAAGCGGGTCCCAGACTCGCTCCTCGAGCGCCCCCGCGCGGAGGCACCGGGAGCGCCGCAACGCGCCCGCCTGGAGAAACGCGGCTCGCCCCCATCGTTCGTCGATGGGCAGATTGCAGCCATCGCCGCGACGCGAGGGATGATCCTCGTCAGCAGGAATGTCCGTGACTTCGAACGCTTCGAGGGCCTCGCCCTGGAGAATTGGTTCGAGTCGGAGTGAACTTCGCGAGCCAGACGCGGCCTGCCAAGCCGGCATCAGGCCTGGTTCACGAACGCGAGCCAGCGCTGGCGCAACAACCAGCCCACGATGAAGGCGTTGACCACCAGCACCACGACGCGGAACACGGTCACCTCATCGATCAACGCGCCGATCTCCACGGGGATCAGCAACGAGGAGGCGACCACCACCAGCCACACGCCCCAGCGCCAACCCCGCAAGAGCGCCCAGCCCTCGATGAACGTCACGAGTCCGTCCAGCGTGAGCAACGAACCCACGCCCAGAATGTGACTGGGCTCGACCGCCCAGAGCAGCATTCCCGATCCGGCGGCGGTCACCGCGTTTGCCGTCTGCTCTTCCAGCCGAAGGGCCGCCGCGCGCAGCGGCACGTCGAGGTGCGTGACGACCAGGCCCAGAAAGGTGAGGCCCGCCAGCAGCGCCGCGCCAGCGCGTACGAGCTTGTACGCGATGATCAAACGCAGCGTGGGCTCGGGCGCGGTGTTCATGAACCATCAATAACTGCAGGGCCTGAACCACCCCGGCCATCCGGTCAGAGGGCGTCACGCTTCCTTCTCGTGTGTCCGGTGTTGAGGAAGGTGAGGAGAGCCGCATGAAAACAATGGTTCTGGCAGCAACACTGATGTTGGGCAGCGGGTGCTTTGCGCACGGGTACGACCGCTATGACAGGTACGACCGGTATGACCGTTCTGATCGCTACGAACGGAATGGTCAGCGGCGCCATCGCGATGGGTACCGCGGCCGCGGGATTCACCGCTCCAGTCCACCGCGAGGTGCGGTGCTGCAGCGGCTTCCCCCTGGCGCGAGCCGGGAAGTCATCCGCGGGCAGCACTACGCGCGCGTCGGTAACGCAGTCCTCAGGTGGGACGGCTACCGCGGCGGCTGGGTCGTGATCAGGTAGCGCGCTCCGTGAGGAGCGGCGCGCGCTCGGCCTTCTGAATGTCGCCCGAGCCGCACGCCGGGCACGCGGTGATGAGCTTGTCGACGCGCCACGTTCCGAACACCGTGACCTCGATGGCGAGGAACCCCTTCCCGCATGCACAGAGGACGGTCGTGTTCATGGCCACAGACTCGTCCTGCGAGGGGCCGGGCGACAAGGCGCGCCACCGAATCGGTACGAACGGTAACGGCGCTACCGCAACCCGGGCTTCAAGCGGCCGGGCCAGATGATGAAGACACGAAGTGAAAGGACCCCAGCACCAGCCACCGGCGATCCGCCAGAGAGCGCGTCTGCAGTGGAGTGGTGTAGTGCCACAGCGGCAGCCGGTACGCCGTGACCGTTCCATCGATCGCGATCGGCGCCATCGCGCTCAGATGCCCATCGCGTTGATGCACGATGAACTGTTCGCGAACACCCGGCGTGACGAAGGTGAAGTGCACATCGACGTAGCCGTTCTGCGCGCCCGGCTCGTTGGGATGGTTGTCGGTGTGGGGCCCCGCGTAGTCACCACGCCGGTTGCAGAGCACCTGCGCCGCGGCGAGCGGGCCCAGCGGCACGCCCGCGAGCACTTCACTGAAGCGGCGAAAGCTCTCCGACTCGAGCATCTGCATCAGACCGATCTCTTTGGCCAGCCGCCGCATCACGAACATCTCGAGCCCGGTGATCGGCACGCTGAGCAAGCGCCCCACCTTGGGCAAGCTGTCTTCGTAGGACTGCGCAGAACTGGTCGGCGGCGGGAGCGGCCGGCTGATCTCGACCAACGAGGCCTCGAAGGTGCGCGCCAGCAACTTCCTGCAACCCGCCAGCAGCTTCGGCTCGAGCAGCCCCGCCGTCGCGAAGAAGCCCTCTCGCAGCAGCGCGCCCGAGGCAGCGTGGGTGCCCGCCAGCACTTTGCGGCCCGTTCGCGAGAGCAACGCTTCGAACTCGTGCGGAAACTGATTCATCACCAGTCTTCAAAGCGCAGAACCTCGCGCCCCACCAGAAGCACGGGGGCTCAGTGTTCGCGCCCGTCGATTCGCTCCGCGAGCAGCAGCGGTGCGAGCCGCACGCCCGTCATCGCGAAACCCAGCATCCACGCCAGGGCCGAGATCCACAGCCACGGCTGGTAGAGCGCGGGGGCGAGCTGCGGCGCGATGATGCGCGCCCCGAACGCCACCACCATCACCCACAACACCAGCCGGTCACGCCGCTCGAACGCCACCGGCCGGCCGGTGTGACCCAGGCCGATGCGCAGCAGCATCGCGGGAATGATCAGCCCCATCGCGCCGAAGGTGAAGACGTGCAGGCCCATCGAGCCCACCCACTGCGTGCCCGAAGCGTCGAGCGCCAGCTGCGCCGCGATGGAGATCATGCCCAGGTACATCACCGCCAGCTCGATGCGACGAAACGCGCGGTGGGGACTCCAGGTGAAGAAGCGCACCACGATGAGCCCCGCCAGCAACCACGCCGCACCTTGTCGCAACAGCGGCGGCATCCACGGCGCTCCGATGAGCAACAACGCCAGCCCCTTGATGGGGAAGTCGATCGCCGCGCGGCGCGGCAAGGTCAGCTGAAACGCCGACTTCATGAACGGGGTGAGCGTGCGCTCCAGCATCACCAGGAACGCCAGCCGGAAGATCGCCAGCGTGACGTCTCGGCCTTCGGCGAAATGCGCGGGGTCCAACAGCAACGCACGCGCGCCGAGGAGCACCGGCAGCGCCAGCAGGAAGAGGAAGTTGTCCCGGTAGCTGTCCTTCTTCCGGTACCGAAGCAGCGTCCACCAGATCGCGCCGACCAGCGAGAGGGTGAAGAGGTTGAGCGAGATCGACCGCAGCCACGACGGCCAGCTGCCGCCCCACCACATGCCGGCGCGCTCGAACAGCCATGCCGCAGCGAGGAACTGCAACGTGCGGCCGAAGTGACCCCGCACCGAGACCCAGTTCTTCGTGGCCGTCAGCAAGAAGCCGCCCAGCACCGCGAAGCCGAAGCCGAAGAACATCTCGTGCGCGTGCCAGGTCATCGGCGAGAGGCCCGCGGGCGGGGTGAGCTTGCCGGTCAACAACAGCACCCAGATCGGAGGGAGCACCACTGCAGCCGCGCTCGCGAGCAGAAAGAACGGCCGGAAGCCCACCAGCCACAGCGGGTGCCCGTTCCACGCGCGCGGCGTTGCTTCGGTCATGCGGTCCTTCGCCGAGCGCGCAACTCCTGAATGATGACCTGCTGCGTCTCGGCCGGGAGCGCCTCGTCGAGGAAAGGAAAGAGCTCGAACTCCTCGAAACGCAGGTGCTCTTCCAGGTCGGTCTCGAGCGTCGCCGCTTCACGCGCCAACTGGCGGTGCAGCACCGCGTCGTTGGGCCGCTCGAGCACCGCACGCAGGGCGTCCGCCACCGCTTGCAACCGCACCTCGTGAGTGAAGTGTTCGGCGCGCATGCGGCCCAACGTGGCGTCGAGCGCGGCCGAGTGACCCGCCATGCGCGGGGCGATGCTGTCTTCTTCGTCGCGCACGTGCAGCGGCAGGGCTTCGCTGAAATAGCGCAGACACTGGGTGGCGACCTCCTCCACCTCGGCCGCGGGCGTGGTGCGCTGCGCCCCCAGGGTGAACGCCAGCCGTGCGAAGCGGCGAATGCGCGCATGGCAGGCCATCAGGAGTTCCCGCAACGACTCGGGTTCTCCCACCGCTTGTCCACTCAAGGAGTTCCCCAACCGCACCAGGCTCATCGACGCACCGAACTTCTTCATGTGGCTTCCTTCAGGAGCGGAGCTCGCTGCTTCGAGGTGATCAGAAAACGCGCCGCCGCCCAAGCCTGGCCGGTGACCACGCCGACGCCGCCCAGCGCTGCGAGCACCAGGCCGGTTCGTCCGGGCCGCAACGCCGCGACAGCCAGCCCCGAGAGCATCAAGGCGATGCCCAGCTGGTGCAGCCACAACGCGTGCGCCGAGGGCACCGGAGCGCGCAGCTCGATGAACAACAACAACGAAGAGGTCACCACCCCGAGCGTCTGCAGATGCACCACCAGCACCACCGCGTGCCGGTTCAACACCAACTCCTGCAACGCCCCGGTGGCCATCAGGGCGAAGAGCAACACGCCGACGCTCCAGGCGAGGGCCGCGCTGCGCCAGAGCCAGCGCTGAGCAACGCCCGCGCTGGCGTGAAAGACCCACGCGCTCCACGCGGCCGCGGGTACCAGGAGCAACACCGCCGAAAAGCGCGCCAGCGCGGCGATGGGGCGTCCTTCCAGCCCGGGCACGGTGAGCGCCGAAGGCCACATCAACAGCGGCGCGCCGACGCCCAGCACCACCCCGAGCAGCCTGCCCGGAGGTTTTCCCAACGCGCGTACCGTGAGGCCCATCACGCCCAGTACGAAGAACGCCCCGAAGGCGCCCAGAAAGAGATGTACCGTCAACGCCGAAAGCACGGGGTCGTCGTGCTGCAGCACCTTGAGCACCACCCGGCTCAACGCGCAGACGTAGGCGATCACCACGGAGACCGCCGCGGCGCGAAGGAAGGCGAGGTCTGCACCGCGCATCCGGTGAGCGGCTTTGAAGAAGATCACCACCGCCGCGAAGAAGGGCACCAGGGTGAACGCCGAGAGCACCACGCCCGGCCGGCCGTAACCGGAGTGCAGGAACACCCCGAAGGTGGCCAGGCCCTGCGCCGCCAACGCGCCCAGCACCCAGCGCGCGCTCCGGCCGGTGGCCCCCACCCGTTCGAAGAAGAGAGTGAACAAAGCGAGGCCCGCCCACCCCCAGTAGAGCGTGTGGGAGTGCGCGTGCGTGGCGTGGCTCACGTTCAGGTCGACCGGCGTGACCTGGCCGAGGCGCAGGGCCGCTCCCAGGCCCACCCCCAGGAGCAACAGACCGAAGGCGGCAGCGAGGGCGCGGTTCATGGCCGGGGGCTCCATTGCAGGTCCCCGGCCACCGTCGGCCCTTCGGAAGGGGAACCCGGGATGTTTCGAAACGAAACAGCGCCGAACATCGATCCTGCC
>JANODF010000366.1:0-23886 GCA_031412555.1 Archangium sp.
GCGCACTGGTGTTTTGGCCAGGCATTCGGGAAGGGTCATGCAGCGTCTCGAAGGCGACGTACTTCGCGTCGCCCGTTGGCTCGACGGCGTCGAGGAGCTTCGAGAGCGGCAGCCCCGCCCAGGGAATCACCATCGACCAGCCCTCGACACACCGCATTCGGTAGACCCGCTCTTCCGGCGACCCGAGTCGACGCAGATCGTCGAGGTCGAACACCCGGGGCTTGCCCACCAGCCCACCGACCTCGACCTTCCAGCCGGACGTCTTGAAACCCGCCGCGGCTCGCGCCACGTCGTCCTTGTCAGTCGTGAACTCGTAGAAGTTGTTGTAGTTGAGTATCGAGGCCCGGGAGGTCATCGCTTCGTCGACCCAGAACCCGTTCTCGTGTGGCGCTCTCATCAGACCCGGGAGCCCCGGCATCTGGGTGGTACTGAGGTCGACGGCGTTGAGTTTACGGTAGAGCAGCCCTGTGCCCGCAACGGCCGCCGTGAGGATCCCCGCGCGCATGAAGGTCCGGCGATTCAGGTAGACCTTGCGGGGGGTTATTTCAGAACTGAGAAGCTCGTCGGCCATGATCTCTTGGGGTTCTGGGGGTCGGAGAAGTCACCCAGCGAGGGGACTGCACTCGCCGTTTCGATTCCGTCTGTCGGTCTACGCTCGGCGCCAGCGGACGGTTACACCACCCCGAAGGAGCGCCGAGGACCGATGACCTGTCGGCCGGGAGGCGGCGCTGCGCGGCCCCACCCGGTAGGTTCCATAACCGGGTATTCGCCGCTGATTCGTGGTCCGCGTTCAAGGCGCGCGGAAGGTTCCATCACCGAAGTTGTGCCGGGCGGCCACACACCACACGCTCACCGAGTCCACCTCGTCCAGAGTTCGGTTGGAGGGCCTTCGTAGGCGCCGCTGAAGGGTGAGCCGCTCAGGCGGATCCGCTGGGCAACGTACTCGGGAGGCAGCTTGGCGCCCGCCAGGTTGGGCCCGCGTTCGGCGCCGCGACCGTCCAGGCCGTGGCACACGGAGCAGGTCCCGTTGAACAGGGCCTGGCCGCGAGCTTACTTCTTGGCGGGCGCCGCTTTGGCCGGACCCGGGGTTTCCTTCTTCACCATCTCGGCCTCGACCATGACCTTGACCTCTTCACCCACCAGCACGCCGCCGGCCTCGAGCGCCTTGTTCCAGTTCAGGCCGAAGTCCTTGCGCATGAGCATCGCGGAGCCCGAGAAGCCGCGCGCCTTCGCGCCGCTGAAGGGGTTGACCGCCTCGGCCGACAGCTCGCCGTCGAGGGTGACCGGCTTGGTGATGCCGTGCATCGTGAGGTCGCCCGTCACCTTCAGCTTCATCCCCTCGCCCTTCTCGATCTTGGTGGACTTGAAGGTGAGGGTGGGGAACTTCTCGGTGTCGAAGAAGTCCGGGCTGCGGAGGTGATCGTCTCGCTTGGGCTGCTTGGTGTTGATGCCCTTGAGGTCGATCGAAACCATGACCTTCGACTTGGTCACGTCCTTGTCGTCGACCTCGACCGTGCCCGTGACGTCGCCCAGCGTGCCGTTGACGTTCGAGATGACCAGGTGCTTGACGGAGAAGTTGGCCGACGCGTGCGCCGCGTCGATGTCCCAGGTGGACGCGATGGCCAACGAAGAGACGGTGAGGGCAGCGGTGAGAATGAGCTTGTTCATGGGGACTTCCTTGGGGGGGGTGGTTGTCAAGAACTACGGAGAAGTGCTTCCACTGACCGGCAGGGCAGCGTTGGTTGTTCGTTCTTTCTCGAGGGGCGATTCAGGGCACGAAGGTCTTCGGGCGCATGAAGTGGCGTACCAGCACGGCAAACGATGCGAGGACCACGCCGGGCAACAGGTGGAATACCGTCACGTGCGCCACCGTGCCGTTCGAGCAATGCAGGTGCAGCGCGAGCGCACCAGCCGAGGCCGACGCGAGCGCCCCTGCGAAGACGTGCGAGGGAGTGGCCGCGAAGCGCGTCGAGAGCAGCAGCAGCACGCTCACCGGGATCACCGCCAGTCCGCACTCGAAGAACGCGCAGCTCAGGCCCGTCAAGAACGGCGCGCCGGGGTCGAAGCCCGACGCCCCGCCGACCGCCAGCAGCGAGGCGAGCATGAAGCTGGCGGCCACCACCCACTGCGCGGAGCGCGCCCCTGGCCGCATCCACAGCACCGAGCCCACCGCCAGCACCACCAGCCAGGCCATCGCTACCACCCAGCGCATCGTCATCGAGCTGTGTTGCAGCTCGGACCACGACAGCGCCGCTGACGCGCCCACGCCCATCACCAGGTTGAGGCCGAGCAGCACCAGGCCGTCCGCCCACCACGGGCGCGGCCTCGGGTGTGCCGCCAGCTCTTCGCGCGCCGCACCGGCCAGCGCCTGGAGCGCTTCGTCGGACCTCGGCGCGGCACCTGCAAACCTCACCGCCGCGTCGAGGCGCTCTTCGGGGTTCTTCATGGCCACACTCCCTTGAGCAGCTCGCGGAGCCGCTCGTAGCCGCGGTGCGCTCGCACCTTCACTGCCGATTCCGTCACCCCTGCGTTGACCGCGATCTCCGCGAACGAGAGTCCCTCGAAGCGGTTGAGCACGATAGCCTCTCGCTGCGCTTCAGGCAGTTGTGCCAACGCCTGCTTCACGGCCTTTTCCAGCCCGAAGTCGCGCTCGGCCCGCGGCTCTGCCACTGCTTCAGGCAGCGCTCCGTCGTCGGAAACCGCCTCGAACTTGTTGCGGCGGCGCCAGTCGCGCGTCGCGTTCGTGGCGATCGCGTAGAGCCAGGGCTTCACCTTCGACCCCCGCTGAAAACGACCGCGGCCCTTCACCATCGAGGCGAAGGTCACCTGGGTCAGATCGTCGGCCACCGCCGCCGAGCCAGTGAGGCGTTGCACGTAGCCACGCAGGTTGCTCACGTGTCGGCTGAAGAGCGCGTCGAAGGCCCGCGCGTCTCCGTCGAGGAATCGCTCCATCAGGACCTCGTCACTCAGCGCGCTCGTCATGGTGCATGGCGGACCCTACCAAAGCCGCCACCATGCCTTCGGTAAACCAACTCTGCAGAGCCTCGAAGGCCGCTGTCCCGCCGTCGTCGAGGCCTTCGAAGGGCTCGAGCAGCTCTGTCAGCGGCGCCCCGGCGATGAGCCTTCGCAGCGAGGTCGCTTCTGGCGAGGACACGGCGACGTGGAAGGTGACGAAGCCGGTGCGCCAGACCGCCACGTTCGTGGGGGTCGCGACCGTCTCGGGGACCGGCTGGCCCTCGCGCTGCGCTCGCAGCGCCGGGAGCGGATCGCTCTCGAGGCAGAGCACTCGCACGGACGGGTGCGCTTTTAACTCGAGCTCGCCCCAGGTCTCGGGCGCGTGGGCCTTGAGTTGCTCGAAGGAGCTCGCCTGGGCATCGGGCGCGATGAAGCTCTCGGCTCTCGCCCACTCCACCGCGGCCACGTCGTCCTGGAGAAAGCCTGCGAAGGAACGGCCCAGGCGGTCGAGCGAGTGGTGCGTGGACGGGTGCGCTCGGAGGTAGTCGGCGACGTTCGCGTCGAAGGTCTCGTCTCCGAGCCGGGCTCGCACCGTGGGGAAGGCGTCGCGCAGGACGTCGCGCATGCGCAGCCAGTACATCTCTGCGTAGACCTCGATGCGGGCTTTGGAGCTGAGCGGCGGGTGTTCGGCGATCAGCGCTTCGGCTTCGGGGGTGACGGGGTTCGCGTCGGTGATCGCGGCGAAGAGCGCGCGTTGTGTGGACTCGAGAGTTCCCAAGCCGGTGTTCGCCCTCTCCCCGACCCTCTCCCCCGCGGGGGAGAGGGAGACCGGGCGCACCTTTCGCGCTTTCTCTGCCTCGGCCAGCAGCGTCTCGAGGGGTGGCACCGCGTCGTCCCATTCGATCAGTGTCGGTACGTCGCCGAAGCGCCCCATCGCCCTCGCGTACAGCGCCCACACCTCATCGCTCACCGGCCCGTCGTGCGTGTCGATGATGAGCTCGGGCCGCCGCTGGTGCCCCGCCAGGTGGATCTGCTTCACGTGCTCGACCGGCACGCCCGAGAGGTACGCGTCGGGCTCGAAGCCGTGGTTGCAGCTCGAGACGAAGATGTTGTTCACGTCGAGCAGGACGTCGCAGCCCGAACGCTTCGCGACCTGCGCGAGGAATTCCCACTCGGTCAGCTCGCTCTGCTCGAAGGTGAGGTAGCTCGACACGTTCTCCAGCGCGATGCGCCGCCCCAGAAAGTCCTGCACCTGGCTCACGCGCTCGACGACGTGCCTCACCACTTCTTCAGTGAAGGGCACCGGCAGCAGGTCGTGCGAATACCTGCCGTGCGCCCGACCCCAGCAGAGATGATCCGAGACGATGGCAGGCTCGATGCGCGTGATGAGCGCCTTCCATTCCTCCAGATAGCGCTGGTCGAGCGGCTCAGCGCTGCCGATGCCTAAGGACACCCCGTGCAACACCACGGGGCGTTCCCGGCGCACCTTCTCGAGTACGGCCAGCGGCCGCCCGCCCACGCCCATGAAGTTCTCCGAGATCGCCTCGACCCAATCGACGGCCGGGGACGCCTCGAGGAACTCCCGGTAGTGCTTCGGCCTGAGCCCGATGCCGTACCCGAGAGAACGCATCGCCTTACATCTTCTTCTTGTCTGCGAGCACCTTGCCGCCCTTCGCCGCGCAGTCCGCCGCGGTCAGGCTGATCCACCCCTTGCCCTTGCACTCGTTGTTGCCCGCGCAGTCGTGGGTCGCCCCACCGCACGCGCCCTTGCCCTTGCACGCGTTGACGCCCGCGCAGCTGATCTGGGCGGCCTCCTTCATGTCCTTGGCCTTCGGCTTCATGTCCTCTGCAAACGCGGCCAGCGAGGCGACGGCGGACAGCAAAATCAGGCTCTTGGTGGTGTTCTTCATGGTTCTTGTTCCCGGTTGAGGTGCCGCCCGGAATCGGTCGGTCACTTGCGCGCATTACGAACGACCTTCAACGCTGGTTACACTCGTCGGGGTCAGCACAGCCCTGCCGCGCCGGTAGCCTTCGGCCACGCGCGCGAATCGGCGACCGGCTACGGTTCGATCATGACTGCGGTGCGAACGCTCGCTGATGTCCCCGACGCACCCGGTGCCGTGCCGCTGCTCGGTCACCTCGTGACCCTTTCTCGCAAGCTCCCGGACCTGCTGCGCGAGACCACGCTCGGTTCGCAGCGCCTGCGGCGCCTGCGCATGCCGTTCGGCCCTGACTGGGTGTTGTGGTCGAGCCCCGAGGCCCTCGAGCTCCTCTCGGACCGCACCGTCAGCGCCGGTGAGACCGCGAGGATTGGCGAGGTGATCATCGGCCACACCTCGATGCTCAGCTCCGATGGCGACGACCACCGCCGTCGGCGCGGCGCCTCGAACGCGCCGTTCACGCCGAAGGGCCTGACGATGAGCGGCGTGAGCGACATCATCTCGGAGGTGGTCGTCCGCCGGGTTGACGCGATGCTCGCGCGCGGGCGGGTTCGCCTGCTGGACGAGACCCAGTCGCTGAGCCTCGAGATCCTCTTTCGCATGCTGGGCGTTCCGAGCGACGAGCTCAGCGAGTGGGTCGAGCGCTACACCACCATGCTGAAGGCCGCCCTCGGGCCGCGCTGGAACGTGCCCGGAACGCCCTACGCGCGGGCGCTGCGAGCGCGCGCCTGGGTCGACGAGCGCCTGCGCCGCTCGGTCGAGGCCGCCCGCCGGGACCCCACCTCGCAGGGCCTCGTGGCCGAGCTCGTGCGGGGTCGCGACGATCGCGGGGCCGCGCTCGACGAGGTCGAGCTGCTCGACAACCTGCGGCTCATGGTGCTCGCGGGCCACGAGACCACGGCGTCGGTCATGGCGTGGATGGTCGCCTACCTCGTCCAGCGCCCGGTGTACGCGCAGCGGCTGCTCGAAGAGGCGCGGGCCAACCCGGGGCTCCCGAAAACGCCCCAGGCGGTGAAGTCGTTTCGTTGGGCCGAAGCGTTCTTCCGCGAGTCGCTTCGGCTCCACCCGCCGGCGGTCCTCACGACGCGGAAGCTGATGAGTCCCCTCGAGGTCGAGGGCGTCCACCTCCCGGAGGGGACCGTCGTCGCGATTCCCCTCTGGCTGTTCAACCGGGACCCGAAGGCGTTCTCCGACCCCGAGCGCTTCGAGCCGGAGCGGTGGCTCCGCGAGGAGCGCCGCCTCACGCCGCTCGAGACGAGCGCCTTCGGAGCCGGCCACCACTTCTGCCTCGGGTACCACATGGCCTGGGTCGAAGCCGTGCAGTTCCTCGTGGTGCTCGTTAAGGCGATGGACGACGCCGGCGTGCGACCGTTGATGAAGTGCCTGCCGCGCGAGAGCTACCTGCCGCTGCTGCGGCCGCGGGTGGAAGACACCGAGTGCCGGTTCGTGCCGGGATCGCAGACCGCGGGCTCGGCGGACAGCACCCGCGGTCGTCCCTGCGCGTGAGTAGACGACGAGGTGTTCGCTCCGGCGATCCGTCGTTCCTTCCCGATGCGCCTTTCCCCCCACGTCGTCAGTCCCAGCGGCTGGTGACCGAGAGCCGCACGCCCCGGAGCACTGCCGGCGCGCCTGACGTCCCGACGTCCTGCACCTCGACGGTCCACTCGCCGTTGAAGGACTCGTCGCCCGGCACCCACAGCGGCATCTCGATGCCGCCCCCGCTCACCACCAGCGTCGACGTCTCGGTGCCTCCGGGGTTGATCAGGCGGGCCCGAACGTTCGAGGGCGCGCCATCGACGAAGACCTGCAGCCACGCATCCATCGGCACGGTGGCCTGGCCGGTGATGGGGACGATGAGGCGGGCCCACGAGCCATCGCGCCGCAGCGGCACCGAGAGCTGTCCCGACTCTGGCCTGGAGTACGTCCCCCGCATCCACGCGGCCTGGCAGAGGCCTTCAGGCGACCCCGACAGGCCGGAACAGATGCCACCAGCGCCGCACGCGGCGTCGGTGGTGCACGAGTTGCTGATGCCGTCGTAGCTGGCGAACTTCATGCAGGTGCCCGAGGTGAACGAGCCACCGGGGCGCTCGTAGGGGCCCTGACAGGACGGCGTGGCGGCAGGGCACGAGGCGGCACCGGCGCCCACCGTGCAGGTGGGGCCGAACGCGGTGATGCCGCAGTCGAACGTCGCCTTCGTCACGTACACCCGAATCGACGTGGGCACCTTCGCGCGGTTCGGCACGCGCACCACTGAGAGCTCGTTCGGCCTCCACGCCTGACAGCGGGACATCCGGTTGGCGCAGCGCTTCGCGCGTCACAAGTCCATCACCAGAACGCCGACCACGAAGCGCCGCTCCCCAGAGGGCTGCACCAGCAGGGCGCGGAGACCTGGCTCATCCAGCTCAGCCGGGACGGCCACCGGTTGACGCGACGGTTCCAAGGAAGCAAGGCCGCGGCCCTCCGGGCGCTCGACGACGCGAAGGTGGAGCTGGGCCGCAAACAGGAGGCCTCGAAGAACTCCAGCAGCGCATCGACCGCGCAGTCGCCGCCCGACAGGCGCGTTGACGTTCCGACCTTGCTGGAGTTCCTCTCCGACGGCGGGCGCTACGAGAATCACCAACTCCGCAACCAGTCCGAGCGCACCCGACGGAAGCTGGTCTCACCCATCCGCTACCTCATCGCCTCCGACCTCGGTCCCCTGCGGCTCGACGATGTCAGCGCCGCCGCCATCAACGACTACGTCTCGTGGCGGATGAAGGTGGGGCAGCTCTCCTTCAGCACCACCAAGCACGGCCAGCCACGGCGTCCGCGGGGCACCAGGGTGGGCGCTCAGTCCATCAACAAGTCGCTCCGGTGTTGAGCTCCGCGCTCCGCTTCGCCCAGCGCGAGGGGCTCCTCGAGACGATGCCGTACATCGAGATGCTCCCCGAGACGGAGGCGAAGCGTGTGCATGGCCCCTCGCTCGAGGAGTACCAGCACGTGCTGTCCGCCGCGGAGCGTCTGCGGCCCCTCGCCTGGCTGCCTGAAGTCGTGAAGCTGGTCGCAGAGTTCGGCTTGCGCCCGGGCGAGGTGTTCAGCCGCCCCTGGAGCTCCGTCGACTGGACCCACCAGGGCAACGGCACCCTGCGTGGCGGCGTGTACGTGGAGGAGCAAAAGCGCAGCGGCTTCATCCCATGGGGAAGCGGCGCCTGGTGCCGATGAGCCCGCGCGGGCGCGAGGTGCTGCAGACGCTCCTCAACCGCGTGCCCGCACCGACGAAGGACGATCTCGTGGTGCCCAACCACAAGGGCCTCCCGTACATCCGCCTCGACGTGCCCGGAATGAAGGGCGGCGGGGCGGGCATCTGGAAGAAGCTCCAGGCGCTCTCGGGCGTGCACGTCACCCTCTACAGTCTGCGCCACTTCTTCGTGGAGCAGAGCCTGTCGGCCGGCGTGCCACTCCACGTCGTCAGCCGCTGGGCGGGCCACTCGAAGGTCGAGTTCACCTCCAAGACCTACGGCGACTACGCCCCCGACAACGCCGCGTAGTGGGACTGGGCCGGCGCCCGCGAGCGGAAGAATTTCATCAGCTCTTCATCACCCGCATCGGAGTCGCCCTGAGGAAACGGCGGGCAAAATAAAAGCCCCCTGTTTCCAGGGGGCTTTGGAGCGGGAAAAGAGATTTGAACTCTCGACCCTCGCCTTGGCAAGGCGATGCTCTACCGCTGAGCTATTCCCGCGTATTCGGCTGTCTTGAAGCGCTGTGAGGCGACGGCGGAATAACCCGCTGCCTGACGGATCGTCAAGCGCTTTTCTGCTCTGTTTGTCCGCGCTGCCCAAGTCTTGCGAGGAAAGCCTGAAAGTAGGCCGCCGCGCTCTGAGCGCTGAAGATGGTCGAAAGGTAGATCAGCACCTTTCCGACGACGTTGAAGTTCACGTCCCACCAGCCCACCAACAGGAAGACGGGGTGGGTGTAGTGCACGCACAGGGCGATGATGCCCGCGAGTTGGAGAGCGGTCTTCCACTTGCCCTCCTGGCCCGCGGCGATGACCAGCCCTTCGCTGGCGGCCACCTGGCGCAGCCCGTTCACGATGAACTCGCGCGACAGCAGGATGATCACGATCCACGCCGGCACCCGGCCCAGGCGCACCATCATGATGAGGGCCGCCGCGACGATCAGCTTGTCGGCCATCGGGTCGAGCAGCTTCCCGGTGACGGTGATCATGTTCCAGCGCCGGGCGAGGAAGCCGTCGACCACGTCGGTGATCGCCGCGATGGTGAACACCGAGGCCGCCATCACCGAGAACCACGGATCCCCGTCGTAGAGCAGCCACACGAAGAGCGGGATCATGAAGATCCGGGCCAGCGTGAGCATGTTGGGGAGATTCCAGAACTCCTGCAGCAGCACCGAAGGCGGGCGATCGCGCCGGGCCACCTTCTTGGCCTCCTTGCGCGCGACCTTCTCGTCCTTGCGGCGCAGCTTCTCTTCACGCTTCTTGAGGCGCGCTTCGTGCTGCAGCTTCTGCTTCGTCTCGCGCTCAGTGGTCATCAGCGACCCTCAGCAGGCGTTCCGAGCAGCGCGTAACCTTCGCCGGTGAGCTCCACGGCGCCGCGGCCGCCAAAACCCATCAACCGGGGCGTGACGCGCCCGAACCAACCGACCACGCGATGGAGCGGCACCACCATCGGCGCCCCCAGCGGTATCGGCATCGCGCGCAACGAACCATCGAGCTGCAGCAGCACCTTGCCGTTGCCCTTGAGGTGCGCCAACTCGAGCGACTGGCCTTCGGCGGTGAGGCGGCCGTTCTCGAAGAAGATGGCCTCCTCGAACGCGAACACCATCTCTTCACGCAGGTACGCGCCGTCGTCGTCGATGCCCACGCCGTTCTGATCCGTGAGATCCACCGCGTGGAACTTCGAGCGGCCCGGCTCGAGGTACAGCACACCGTTTCCGCTGACCCGCTGCAGCTGGGCTGCGCCGGTACCGAACGGCTCCTGCGACGAGCGGCCGCGGCGGCGACGATTCTCGGGCGTCACCTGCACGCTGCCGGCGATCGCCACCAGACCGAGCATGCGCACCATCATCTCGCCTGCGACGGTGACGGCCAGCCCATCGGTGCTGATGTGGAACGGGCCTGCAGAAGGCTCCTGCACCCACGAACCCGAGGCCCCCAGATCGACCAGGCGCTGCGGGGTCATCGGCGCGTAACCGGCAGGCGCAGCCAGGGGCGCGGGCGCTTCTTGCGGCTCCTCGACGGTGATGTTGATCGGCGCGGAAGCCGCGGGGGAGGGCAGATCGAGCGCGGGCTGCGGCGCCGCAGCCGAGATCGCCTCACTCAGCTGATCCTCCGGAGCAGACCACTGCTCTTCCGCAGGCGCCTCAGGGGGGGGCTCGACACCCGTGACCTGTTCGGTCGCCCACTGCGGCTCGGGCAGCGGCGCAACGGCGCCCGTCGCCCACGACTCGTCGTCAGGCGTGGTCGGCAGCGGCGCTTCGGCAACAGGCGCGGTCGACCAGGAGCCGTCGTCAGCAGCAGGAACTGCTTCAGCGGCCGGAGCGCTCGCCCACGAGGCGTCGTCAGCAGCAGGAGCCGTTTCTTCAGCAACCGGAGCGGTCGCCCACGAAGCGTCGTCAGCAACAGGAGCCGGTTCTTCCGCAGCCGGAGCGTTCGCCCACGAAGCGTCGTCAGCAACCGGTGCCGGTTCTTCAGCAACGGGAGCCGTCGCCCACGAGGCGTCCTCAGCAACCGGTGCCTGCTCTTCGACAGGCGCCGTGCCCCACGAAGGGTCTTCGACCACCGGCGGCATCTCTTCGAGCGGAGGTGCGGCAGCCCACGATCCATCTTCCGCGACGGCCTGTTCGGGAGGCGGCGCTTCCTGCGTCACCCACTCCGTCGCAGCCTCTTGCGGAGGCGCTTCAGACCAGCGCGAATCGGTGGCGCCCAGCGGCTCCTGCGCGGGCGCCGCTTCGGCTTCCGCCGGCGGCAGCGGCACCTCGCTGACCGATTCAGTCACCCAACCACCCGAATCAGTCGGAGCGGTCTGCTCGCGGCCTGCTTCGTTGGCCTCCATCGTCAGCCACGAAGGCGTCGATGACGCGGGCGGGGCCGCCTCTTCTTCAGGCATCGGCTCGATCTCAGCGTCGAGCACCGGCATCTCGTCGACCGGCGGTGGCACGTTCTGCAACGACGCCTCGGGAGGACCTTCGTCATCCGCGAAGCGCATCTCCTGCGCGGTGTCTTCGTCAGGGCGCCTGAGCTGCGCACCCCAATCGGAGTTGAGCGTGGCCGCCGCCTCGGGCGCCACGTTCACTTCTTCCGGAACCACGTACACGTCGGAGGGGAGCTCTTCGTCGCTCATCACCTCGATGGTCTCTTCTTCCTCCTTCGGCGGCCGGGCCGGCGCGACCGGAGCGGGACGGGGGGCCGAAGGCGCAGGATCTCCGCCGATCACCACGCTCAGCGGCGCCTGGCGGGCGACCGGGGCGTGCAGACCGGAGGGAGAAGCCTGCGCGGCGATCGCGCGCTCCATCTTCTCGGCCATCGGCTCTGAGCCGGCGAGCTCGAAGTGCTCCTTGGCCTTCACGTAGCTGCCCTGCTGGGCCAGCGCGAGGCCCAGATAGTTGTGCGCTTTCTTGTGAGTGGGCTCGAGATCGGTGGCGGTCTCGAACTCCTTCACGCAGCGCTCGAGGTTGTTGGTCTTCAGGTACACGAGCCCCAGGTTCACCCGCAGCGTCGCGTCGGTGGGGTTCTCGTTGACCAGCCGCTCGTAGACCTCGGAGGCTTGATCGAAGAGCCCCAACTTGAAGTAGGCCAGCCCGAGCAGGTTCTGCGCCTTCTCGTTCTTGGGCGCCAGGCCGTGCGCCTTCTCGAGGTGTTCACGTGCCTCGACGATCTTGCCCGACGCCAACAGCTCGCCGCCTTTGTAGAGCGCGCCGAGGAACTCTTCCTCGACGGCTGGATCTCGTCCCCTCGCACTGGTGGGCATCGGTGTCCGTTGTCTAATGGGCGCTAGCGCTCGTCGCCCTTCGCGACCTGCGCCTGCGTCTTGTATTGAAAGTAGAGCGAGATCACCTTGCGCACGTACGCCTGGGTCTCGGGGTAGGGGGGGACCTGGCCGCCGTACTTCTTCACGGCTTCAGGGCCTGCGTTGTATCCAGCCACCATCTTCACCATGTCGCCGTCGAACTCGTTGGCCAGCACGCGCAGGTAGCGCACGCCGCCTTCGATGTTGTCCTTCGGATCGAAGATGTCCTTCACGTACATTTCGCGAGCGGTGCCGGGCATCAACTGCATCAACCCGGAAGCGCCCACCACGGAGATCGCGTTGGGATCGAAGGCCGACTCGGCGTGCATGATCGCGCGCACGAGGGCGGGCGGCATCTTGTACCGAACCGCCGCTTCGTCGATGTACTCGTCGAACTCGCCTGAGGCGATGCGCGAGCGCACGCTGATGCGTGAGGGTGCATCGGGGCTCGGCGCGGGGCGGAACTCGCCTTCGACCTTGCGCGCTTGCCTCGCCTGCGCGCCCCTGGGCGGCACGTTCGTGTAGACGATGGTGCCGTCCTTCTCGACGTACTTGTAGATGCCGCCGGCAAACGACACCGTCGGCAGGACAAGGGCGAGGAAAATGGCAGGCTTGAAAGGCATCGGTCGGGTGGGACACTACCGCTGATCGGGCGGCCCCCGCAAAGAACTGTCCAGACCGTGAAGTCCTTCCGATTCCCGGTTGGGAACTCTTCTCCCATCGGCGCGGGGTGGTGCTTAAACAACCGCCATGGTTCGTGAATTCGACTTCCTCGTCCTCGGCGGCGGTGTCGCCGGGCTCAGCTTCGCCCTGGAAGCCTCCAGGCACGGCACGGTGGCGGTGCTCACCAAACGCAGCCGATCCGAAGGAAACACGGTCTACGCGCAGGGCGGCATCGCGGCGGTGCTCTCGCCCGAAGACAGCTTCGCCAAACACGTCGACGACACCATGATCGCGGGCGCAGGCCTCAACCGGCGCGACATCGTCGACATCTGCGTGCGTGAAGGGCCGGATCGCCTCAAGGCCCTGGTCGCGGTCGGCGCGGAGTTCGACAAACGCGACAACGGCGAGTTCGACCTCACCCGCGAAGGGGGCCACAGCAAACGGCGCATCGTGCACGCAGGCGACATCACCGGGCGCGAAGTGCAGCGGGCGTTGCTCTCTGCGTGTGACGAGACCGGCAAGATTCAGTTCTTCCAGGACGCCACGGCGATCGACCTCATCCTCGACCCCGCTGCGCCCCGGGGCCATGGCCGCGCGCTGGGCTGCTACGTGCTGCGCGACGACGGGGTGATCGACACGTTCCTCGGCAAGGTGACGGTGCTGGCCACCGGTGGCGCGGGCAAGGTCTACCTCTACACCTCGAACCCCGACGTCGCGACGGGCGACGGCGTGGCGATGGCGTACCGGGCGGGCGCGAAGATCGCGAACATGGAGTTCTACCAGTTCCACCCCACCTGCCTGTTCCACCCCGACGCCAAGAACTTCCTCATCAGCGAAGCGCTCCGTGGAGAAGGCGGGCGCCTGCGGGTCAAGTCGACCGGCGAACGGTTCATGAAGCGTTACGACGAGCGGCAGGAGCTGGCGCCGCGCGACATCGTGGCCCGGGCCATCGACTCCGAGATCAAACGCACCGGTGACGAGTGCGTGCACCTCGACATGACCCACCTGGGCAAGTCGTACCTGGTCGAGCGGTTCCCCAACATCTACGCCACGTGCAAACAGTTCGGCATCGACATGGCCGTGCAGCCCATTCCCGTGGTGCCCGCGGCGCACTTCATGTGTGGCGGCGTGGTGACCGACGAGTTCGGCCGCACCTCGGTGCCCGGTCTCTTCGCGGTGGGCGAAGTGAGCTGCACGGGGCTTCACGGCGCGAACCGCCTCGCTTCGAACTCGCTGCTGGAGGGCCTGGTCTTCGGGCACCGCGCGGTGAAGCAGTGCTCAGAAGAGATCAAGACGGTCAGCATCTCGAAGCAGAACGTGCGCGAGTGGGATCCCGGTCACGCGGTCACCTCCGATGAGCGCGTGGTGGTCAGCCAGAACTGGGACGAGATTCGCCGGCTGATGTGGAACTTCGTGGGCATCGTTCGCACGGGCAAACGGCTCGCCCGTGCCCGGCGGCGCCTCGACATGCTGCGCGAAGAGATCCGCCAGTACTACTGGGACTACCAGGTCACGCGCGACGTGATCGAGCTGCGCAACATCGCCGACGTGGCGCACCTGATCGTCGACTGCGCCACCCGCCGCAAAGAGAGCCGCGGGCTGCATTACACCCTCGACTACCTCGCGGCCGACGATCACAACTGGCTGACCGACACGGTCGTGCAGCGGGACGTATGAGCATCAAACGGGTCGGGGTGTTCTGCGGCTCGAAGTCGGGTGACTCACCCCTCTTCCTCGAGGCGGCGGCTGCTTTCGGGCGCGCGTTGGCCGTCAACAAGCTCGACCTCGTCTACGGCGGCGCGCACCACGGCTTGATGGGCGCGGTGGCCAGCGCGGTGATCGAAGGGGGAGGCCACGTCATCGGCGTGGTGCCCCGCGGTTTGTCGCGCCAGGAGTTCGCGCACCCGAAGCTCTCCGAACACCACCTCACCGACGACATGTATTCGCGCAAAGCGCTGATGGCCCAGAAGGCCGACGCGTTCATCGCGTTGCCCGGCGGCTTCGGCACCATGGATGAGCTCTTCGACATGCTCACCGCCGCGCAGGTGGGGTTGCACACCAAGCCCATCGGCCTGCTCGACCTCGATGGTTTTTATGCGCCGCTGCTCGCGTGGATCAGCCAGGCGCTCGCCCGCGGCTTCATTCCGGCGGGTTTGAAAGACCTGCTGCTGGTGCGCAGCGACCCCGCCGCGCTCGTCGAGGCGTTGTTGGACCATCGGCCCCCGCCTTCCGATTTGCGGTGGATCAAGGACTGAGTGACCCAGGTCGGCCCCTCTCCCGCTTCGCAGGGCGAGGGAGACCAGATCAGGATTTCGTCGATTGCGCTGCGATTTCGATCGGTTGCGCTGACGCCCTGATCTGACTCACCAGCCACTGTCTCAAAGCCGGTCGGCTGATCGATCTGCCTGTCCTGTCTTCGGGCGGGTGATCGGTGGTCGCTCGGTAACGCGACACGATCGCGATCAAAATGTCACGACTCCCGTTGACTCCTCGTTTCAATAGCTGATATTCATGCGCCTCCACTGAGGCGAGGCGCTTGAGTGGATTCACCTCAAACGTTTGATGCGGGTCACTTCTCGTGGAGCTTCTTCGGCCGGAGGAGATTGAGCGGATCGAGCGCGACTACGCTCAGGGCCTGCCCGCGCGGGTGATCGTGGCTGCCTTCGTCGCCAAGGGGGCGCGGCTGTCAGAGGCCACCTTCCGCAAGTACGTGCAGGCCGGGCTGCTGCCGCGGAGCCGCCGGGTTGGGAAAAAGGGGAAACACCAGGGCAGCCAGGGGCTGTACCCGGTGTCGTCGGTTCGCCGGATGAACGCGATCCGCCAGATGATGGCGCAGGGCCTGACGCTCGAAGACATCAAGGCGTCGTTCATGGTGTTCCGAAACCATCTCGATCTCGCCGGCACCGAGCTGACCGAGGTCTTCGACGGCTACGAAGCGCAGCTCGACAAAAAGAGCCTGGTCGAGAAGCAGAAGAAGGAGCTCACCACGCGGCTCCGATCGCTCCGGGTGCAGACCCATGAGCTGTTGCAGGAGATTTCAAGGTTCGGCAGCGCGGTCACTTCGCGCCCGGGCGCCAGTCAGTCTTGAAGTTGTGAGCCGTACTTTTCCCAGGAGGGGATGAGAATGAACGCAGAAGTCCAGGACGAGGCCGAGCCGCTCAAGTCCGACGACGTGTCCGATGACCGCCGTCGATCGAAGACCATGTCTCGAAAGGAGATGGCTCGCGATCTGCGCAAGCGTCGCCTGCTGGGCCAGGTCGATCCCGACGAGCAGGCCCTGCTCACCGAGATCGCCGGCAGCCGCCCCAAGTCGCGCGCCGACTGCATCAGCAGCCCGCGACCCTGCGTGTTCGTCTCGTGCAAGTTCAACCTGTACCTCGACGTCAACCCCGAGACGGGCAGCATCAAGCTCAACTTCCCCGACAAGGAAATCTGGGAGCTCGAGTACACCTGCGCCCTCGACGTGGCGGAGAAGGGCGGCATCACGCTCGAAGAAGTCGGTGAGATCATGAACCTCACTCGCGAGCGCATTCGCCAGGTCGAGACGCGCGGTCTCGAGAAGGTGCGCACTGCCACCGAAGCCGAGCCGCCCCGCGATGCCAACGGCCGCCCTCTCGGCGACCGCACTCGGAAGTAGGTGGAGTCGGATCTGGCGGCGGGGGCTGTTCGGGCTCCCTCACCCTGACCCTCTCCCGAAGGGAGAGGGGACTTCCCCCGTATTTCAGATCAACCGTTCGTTGACCCCTCCGAACGCGGTTGGTACTCGCCCCTCGTGCTCGCTCTGCTCTCGGTGTCGGACAAACGCGGACTTGTCGAGTTCGCGCAGGGATTGATTGGTTGTGGGTACTCGCTGCTCTCGACCGGAGGCACCCTCGAGGCGCTCAAGGCCGCTGGCGTGGCCGCTCGCAAGGTCTCCACCCACACCGGCATGCCCGAGATCCTCGGAGGGCGCGTGAAGACGCTGCACCCGAAGATCCACGGCGGGTTGCTGGGAAGGCCCACCCTCGAGAGCGACGCCCGCGAGATGGCCGAACACGGCATCGAGGCGATCTCCCTGGTGGCGGTCAATCTCTACCCCTTCCGTGAGACGGTGGCCCGCGGCGCTTCCCGCGACGAGACCATCGAGCAGATCGACATCGGCGGTCCCGCCATGGTGCGCGCGTCGGCGAAGAACGCCGCCCTGGTCACCATCGTGGTCGACCCCAACGACTACGGCGCCGTGTTGGCCGAGCTGCAGGCCGACAAGAGCGTGAGCGAGAAGACCCGCCGCTCGTTGCAGCGCAAGGCCTTCGCCCACACCGCGGCCTACGACGCGGCGATCGCCGGCTGGCTGGCCGAGCAGGTGGGTGAGGCGTTCCCCGACGAGCTCTCCTTGCCGTTCGTGAAGGCGCAGGGCCTGCGCTACGGCGAGAACCCGCATCAGCGCGGTGCCTTCTACCGGGAGCACCGCGCGCCGACCGAGCCGACCGTCGCTTTCAGCGAGGTGCTCCAGGGCAAGGAGCTCTCGTACAACAACATCCTCGACCTCGATGCGGCGCTGGGCCTGGTGCTGGAGTTCACCGACAAGCCGGCCGCGGTGGTGATCAAACACAACACCCCCTGCGGCGTCGCCGTGGCCGACGAGCTCGAGCCGGCCTACCGCCGCGCGCGCGCGATCGACGAGACCTCTGCGTTCGGCGGCATCGTGGCGCTCAACCGCGAGGTCGACGAGAAGACCGCCACCGCGCTGGCCGAGACTTTTCTCGAAGCGGTGATCGCGCCCTCCTACAGCGCGAAGGCGCGCGAGGTGCTGGCGGCCAAGAAGAATCTCCGTCTCCTCTCGGCGGGGCCGGGGTTGGCCCAGACCCGGGCCACGCCGCGCGCCCAGCTCGATGCCCGCAGTGTCTCGGGCGGCCTGCTGGTGATGGATCGCGACGCGGTGGAGCCGGCCTCCGAGTGGAAGGTGGTCACCAGGCGCCAGCCGACCGCCGAAGAGCTCGAGGCGCTGCGGTTCGCCTGGAAGATCTGCAAGCACGTCAAGAGCAATGCGATCGTCTTCGCAGGGCCCCGCGAGCTGCTCGCGCAGGCAGGAGGGCAGACAAGCCGGGTGGATTCGGTGAAGATTGCCGCGATGCGCGGCGGTGCGCGTCTGCAAGGGAGCGCGGTGGCTTCAGACGCCTTCTTCCCATTTCGTGACGGACTCGATGCGCTGGCGGCTGCAGGAGCCGGTTGCGTGGTTCAGCCCGGTGGTTCGGTCCGTGACCCCGAAGTGATCGCCGCGGCTGACGAGCATGGGCTCTGCATGATCTTCACGGGTGTTCGCCACTTTCGTCACTGAGTTCAATGCGCATCGTTTGCCAGAAGTGTTCAGCCGCGTACGCCATCGACGACAAGTTCGTCACTCCCAAGGGCGTGCGCGCCCAGTGCCCGCGCTGCCGGCATCTCCAGCTGGTGAAGAAGGACGAGGCTCCGCCTGCCGCGGCCGCCGCTCCTGAAGCACCCGCGGCACCCGGGGGGCCTTCGGCGTTTCTCTTCGACATGGGCGCAGCGCCGCCGCCGCCGCCCGCTGCTTCGGGGGGCTCTGATCTGCACTTCGGTCAGACCGCGCCCGCCGCGGGCAGTGCCAGCGCCAACCCTTCACCTTTCGACTTCACCCCGCCCACCAATCCGGGCAGCCCGCTCGACTTCGGCTCACCGCCGCCTGCCGCCGGTGGCAGCCCCTTCGACTTCGCCGCCTCCGCGCCGGGTGGGGCCGCCGCCAACCCGTTCGACTTCGGCTCGGTGGCACCGCCCCCGTCGTCGTCGCCGAGCCCGTTCGACTTCGGTTCGCCTCCGCCGATGAACTCGGCGCCTTCTTCTCCGTTCGGGAGCGGTGGGCTCGATCTGGGCGATCCACCGCCGCCGCCTCCTGCGTCGAGGCCGTCGGCCCCCAAGGCCCTGCGCGCCCCTGCGTTTCCCAGCACGCCGGCCGAGGCCACTGCCGTCGGCGTGAAGTGCCGCACCTGCGGCAAGGACATGACCGACCCCTTCGATCAGGCGCTGGGCGTCTGCGATGAGTGCCGGAACAAGTCTGCCGAGTCGGTGACCTCTGAAGCACCGCCGCCGCCCGCGCGGCCCTCGGCGCCTGCACGGCTGGCCGGTCCGCCGCCCGCGTCTCCGATGTTTCCGCCCGCCACCACGCCCATCGGGGCGAACGACGGCGCCCGCCTGCGTTCGGCGATGCGCGATGACGGTTCGGCTTCGGGCGGCAAAGGCAAGATGATCGGCATGGTGATCGCGGCGCTCGCCGTGGTCGGCCTGGTCGCTGGCCTGGTGATCAAGAAGCCCTGGGCCAACAAGGGCCCGGTGTTGGTGGTCAAACCCACCGGCGGCACGCGGCCGGTCGACTCGATCATTCAGCAGTGGCGGCTCAAGTACCCCGACCTCGAAGGTTCTTCAGCCAGGCAGCTGGTCGATGAGGGCGAAGAGCTGCTGCTCAAGGACACCACCAAGAACTACCTCGACTCCGAGGAGGCCTTTCAACAGGCGCTGGTGCTCGACCCCGGCAACGATCAAGCGCTGGCCGGTTGGGTGCTCTCGGTGGCGTTCGGCAAACCCGGTCAAATCGACGAGCCCACCGCGAAGGCGGCCGAGTCGATGTTGGCGGCCGCGGAGCAGCGCAGTGGCGATCTGCGGGTCTTCGTGGCGCACGCGCACTTCCTCATCGCGCGGCAGGGCAACCCGAACGACATCAAGGTGCTCGCCGAACGGGGCCTCAACAGCAAGGAGCCGCGCGACCGGGCCCTGGCTTCTCTGGCCATCGGCCAGACGGTGCTCACCAAGAACCCGCAGCAGGCCGCGCAGAACTTCCGCGAGGCGCTGGCGATCGATCCCAAGCTCAAACGCGCCTACTTCTTCCAGGCGCAGCTCGCGGCGATTCAGGGCAACTACAAAGAAGCCACCCGCGCGCTGGAGCGAAGGCTCGAGCTCGACGCCGATCAGTGGGAAGCGGCCGAAGAGTTGGCGCGCCTGCTGGTGGACGTGGGCGATGCCCCGAAGGCCAAGAAGGTGCTCGAAGCGGCGAAAGCAGCAGCCCCGCGCGCGGCCCGGCCCCGATTGGGTCTGGCGATTCTCGCGTACCAGCACCTGAACGATTCGAAGGGCGCCGAGGAGCAGCTCACCGCGATCGTCGACGACGCCGAAGTGCCGCGCGGCGAGAAGACCGACGCGTTGGTTCACCTGGCCACCATTCAGCGCATCGCGGGTGATGCCGACAAGGCCTCGGACACCATCGACCGCGCGCTCGAACTCAACCCCGATTCCGTGCCGGGGCGGCTGCAGAAGTTCCTCATTCTGCTCGACAAGGGCGTGTCGTCTTCGGCGCGCCTCGAGCTCGATGGGCTCAAGGGCAAGCTGGGCGACAAGTACCTCGAGTCGACGCTCGAGGGCCGGTTGCTGATCGCCGAAGATCGACTGCCCGAAGCGATTCAGACGCTCTCGGCCACGGCGGAGGCCGATCCCCGCCGGGTCGACGCGATCTTCCTCGCGGGCGCGGCGGCCGCCAAGGCGCGCAAAGACGGCAAGGCCTGGGAGTTCTGTCTCAAGCGCGGTCTGCGCGCCGACCCGAACAGCCGGCCGGTGCCTTCGCTCACCCATCTCTATGTTCGCCCCGCTGACCTGCTCAAGCCGGCCATCGGTGCCTACGCGGCGTTGGTGAAGGACCTCGATGAAGATCCGAGCCCGTCGTTGTGTGAAGGGCTGGTGGCCTGGTTCTCCGAAGACGTGGCGGGCGCCGACAAGTTCTTCTCGAAGGTGACCAGCATCGATCCCAAGAACGCCGACGCCTACGCCTACCGCGCGATGGTGGCGCTGCGCCGCAAGGACGTGGGCGCGGCGCTCAAGCTCTCGGCTCGCGGCATGGACGGGAGCAAGAACAACGCGATGCTCTACTTCGGTCAGGCCCAGGCGCAGTCGATGGCAGGGAAGATCGATCTCGCCAAGGTCGCCGCGCAAGCGTCGCTCAAGTACGGCCCGCAGCTCCTCGGCCCCAAGGTGATCCTGGGCGAAGGGGAAGCGGCCCAGAAGAACTCCGACGAAGCGCGCCGGGTGCTCACCTCGGTGTTGCTGAGCGATCCGCTCTACCGGGATGCCAAGCGCGTCCTGTACAAGCACCAGCTGTAAAATGAACATCCTCCTCCTCGGTGGCGGTGGGCGCGAGCACGCGCTGGCCTGGAAGCTGCGGCAGAGCCCGCTGGTGAAGTCGCTCGTGGTGGCCCCGGGAAATCCGGGCATCGCGGCGCTCGGCGAATGTGTGCCGCTCGACATCACCAACGCCGCAGCGGTGGTGCAGCTGGCGAAGGAGCGGTCGGCACACCTGGTGGTGGTCGGCCCCGAAGCGCCGCTGGTGGCGGGCGTGGCCGATGCCGTGCGCGCCGCCGGTTTCGACGTCTTCGGCCCTGACGCGGCGGGTGCGCGCATCGAAGGCAGCAAGGCATTCGCCAAGGAGATCATGCAGGCGGCCAACGTGCCCACCGCGCGTTTTGAGCTCTTCAGCGACATCGAAGCGGCTGCTGCGCGCGCGCTGGCCTGGGGCCCGGTGGTGGTGAAGGCCGACGGGCTGGCGGCAGGCAAAGGCGTGGTGGTCGCCACCTCAGGGCAGGAAGCAGCCGAGGCGTGCCGTGCGTTGGGTGCGTTGCCTTCGGGCCAGACGATCCTGCTCGAAGAGGTGCTCACGGGCCCCGAGCTGTCGGTGATGGCGTTGTGTGACGGCGAGCGGTTCGCGTTGTTGGCGCCCTCGCAGGATCACAAGCGGGTTTTCGACGGCGATCGCGGCCCCAACACCGGCGGCATGGGTGCATACGCGCCGGCGAACTTCTTGAGCCCCGAGCAGCTCGATGAAGTGGGTCGCACGGTCATCGCGCCCACGCTGGCCGAGCTGCGCCGCCGCGGCATTTCTTTTCGGGGCACGCTCTACGCGGGGTTGATGCTGACGCCGGCCGGCCACCGGGTGCTCGAGTTCAATGCGCGCCTGGGCGACCCCGAGACGCAGGTGTTGATGATGCAGCTCGACACCGATCTCGTGCCGGTGCTCCAGGCCTGTGCACGCGGAGCGCTCACGAACACCACGTTGCCCCAGCGCGCCGGCTTCTCGGTGGGCATCGTGCTCGCCGCCGAGGGCTACCCCGAAGCGCCGCGCACCGGCGATGCGATCGAGCTGCCCACCTCGCAGCCCGCGGGCACTCAGCTCTTTCACGCGGGCACGAAGCTCAGCGGTGATCAGCTGGTGAGCGCGGGCGGCCGGGTGATCACCGCGTGTGCCTCCGGCGCGACCCTGCTCGAGGCGCGCGCGCGGGCGACGGCGTTGGCCGAGATGGTCACCTGGCGGGGCCGGCACTTCCGCAAAGACATCGCGGCCGGTGCGCCCCCTTGAAGTCCTCCGTGCTGCACCGCTACGTGCTGCGCGAGCTGCTGAGCCCCTTCCTCTCGGCCACGGCGGTGTTGCTCTCGCTCTTCTACGCGATGGTGTTGGTGCGCGGCGTCGAGTTCCTCCTGGGGAGCGCGGCGCAGATCTCTGACTGGTTGATGCTGGGCATGGCGATGTTGCCGATGTTGTTGCCGCAGGTGCTCCCCATCTCGTTGCTGCTCGGGGTGATGATCGGCTTCGCGCGCCTGGGTGAAGACGGAGAGCTCACCGCGCTCGCTTCGGTCGGCGTGTCGGCGCGTGATCTCGCCCGGCCTGCGCTGGTGCTGGCGTGCGGCGTCTGCGTGCTGCTCGCGGTCACCGTCTTCTTCTGGAAACCCTGGGGCATCGCGCAGATGCGGCAGACGGCGCGTGAGGTGATCGAGCGCAACGTGCTGGGCGATCTGAAACCCGGCACCGTACGCGCTGACCTGCCGGGCATCGTCTTTCACGCCGACGCGGTCTCGCCCGGCCCGACGTGGAAGCGGGTGATGTTGATCGACGAGCGGGATCCCGCGCGGGTCTCGGTGCTCTCGGCGCCCATCGCAGAGGCCACCTTCGAGCACGGCGTGGGCATGCGCTTCACCCACGGCGTGTTGGTGCAGCGCGCTTCCGCCGAGGAGTACTCCACCACCGCCTTCGAGGAAGGCACGCTGCTGCTCAACGTGGCCGACGCGCTCAACCGGCGAAACACCTTCCGCTTCGGGCACGAAGAGTTGTCGCCCTCCGATCTGCTGGAGGCCGCCCGCGGGGCCGAAGCCACCGGAGCGCCGGCCGCGCCGTTCTGGTCGGCCTTTCATTTTCGCCTCTCTCAACTGCTGGCGCCCATCGCGCTGGCGTTGCTGGCGACGGCGGTGGCGCAAGGCGGCCGCAAACGCGCCACCCGCACCGCGGCGTTGATCGCCATGGGCGTCTATCTGGGTTTCTACGTCTTCTCGCGCGTGGGCGTGCAGCTGGGCGAACGCGGCGTGTTGCCTCCCTGGGCGGCCGGACACTTCCCCGTGGTGGTGGCCTTCCTGCTCGGCGTGTTCATGCTGCTGCGCGTGGAGAGGCGAGGCGCGCGATGAAGTTGCTCGAGCGCTACGTGGCGCGGTTGGCGGCCGGCTTGTTCATCGCGCTCTCGCTGGGCGTGGTGACGCTCTTCCTGGTGATCGACTTCGGCGATTGGCTGCGCATCTACACGGGCAAACCGGTGGGCGATGTGGCGTTGCTCTATTGGTATCGCTCGCACGTGGCGATGGTGCAGTTCGCTCCGGCGGCGCTGGTGTTGGCTGCAGGCCTCGCGGTGACGGTGGTGCGGCGGCGTGGCGAGTGGACGGCGATGCGGGCGCTGGGTGCGTCACCGCTGACGGTGGTGCGGCCGATCATGGTGGTGGCCTGCCTGGCGGCGATCGGCCTCATCACCTTCCAGGAGTTCGTGGTCAGCGAGTCGGGCCCGAAGATCGATCGCCTGATGGTGGAGCGGTTCGATCGCTGGGGTGACTTCCTCACGGTCTATTCACCGCGCCGCTGGTTTCGCGTGGGTGATTCGTTGCTCAACGTTCGGGGCGACTCGAACCCTCAACGGCTCGAAGACGTGCGCGTGTTTCAGATGGGCGCTTCCTCCGAGTTGGTGCGGTGGGTCGAAGCGGGCCGGCTGACGTGGGTCCGTGAGGGCACCTGGCAGGCCGAAGAGGCCACCGAGCTTCACTTCGAAGGTCCTGAAGCGAGGGCTGGGCGCAAAGGAACGTTCGAATTGGCGCTCCCGCTCAGGCCTGAGGTGACTCAGCTCGCGGTGGGCCGGCCGGAGTGGTTGCCGCTCAGCGTGCTCCAGCGGCAGGTCTCGTTGATGAGCGCGCTGCAGCTGCCCACCGAGCCGACGCGCTTTGCGATTCACCATCGTTGGGCGGCTCCGGTCGCCGCGGTG
>JANODF010000367.1:0-2619 GCA_031412555.1 Archangium sp.
GTCAGTCAGCGGGTGAGCACCCCTTCTTTCCGCACGGCCGCGTTGAATGAAGGCACGCACGAGGTTCGGGTGCGCGCGCTGGGTGAGAACTTCCGCATGTCGCCCTGGTCGGAGCCGCTCGAGCTGTACGCTGGCGTGCCCACGGTGACGCGCGCTGAAGTGGCGGTGGTCGGCGAGTTGCTGCGGGTGCGGCTGTTCGACGTGCGCGGCCGGGCGGTGCTGGGGGCGGCGCCGAAGCTCACGGTGCGAGACGGTGCGTTGGGGCCTTCCGAGTTCAAGGACGACAGCTGGCAAGCGCAGTGGACGCCTCCGGCTTCCGGCAACGACGTCCTGACGGTGGAGGAGCGGGCCTTTCACCTCGAACGTCCACTCACGGCCGCGATGGATCCGACCTTCACGCTCGCGGCGCGCGCGGGCGGCATCTTCAGTGGTGGCGCGGTCGCTTCTCCGACGGCGTTGGTGGGCTTTGGGGTACGGCTGCCGTTCTTGAGGCGTCGGGTGGGGGTGGAGCTGCGCGCCGGTGGCTATCGCGCAGGCAGCTCACTCGAACTCGGCGGCGCCACCTTGCGCGGCGAGGCCTTCCTGCTGCCACTCTCGTTGCTGGCAGCGTGGAATCAGAACGTGGGCGCCTTTCAGCTCAAGGCGGGCGCGGGCCTGGCCCTGCAGCTCGCCTGGTTGCAGGTGGGGCCCGACGCGGGCTTCAGCGTGTTGCCCGGTTTCGAGGTGGTGGCCGCGCTGTCGCGCCGGCTCGGTCCAGGCAGGGTGGAACTCGAGCTCAGCTTCCTCTACGGCCGGGTAGACAACGCCCTGGCGCGGTTGAACGCAGGCGGGCTCGCGGTGCGGGTGGGGTACGCTTTCGACTTCTAGCGGGTGGGGGTTCTCCAAAGTGCAGTCGTCGCTTCGCACGCAGATCGTCTTGCTCGTCGGCGTCATGCTCGTCGGCGCGATGGGCGTGTACTTGCTGCTCGCGACGCGAGTGGTGAGCGCCGACAAAGAGGCCTCGGTCTACGACGTCAACGCGCTGGTGGCCGGCACGGTGGCGCAGCAGATCGAACGCACCGTCGACGGCATCGCCGATAAACTCCGCTACTTCGGTCAGGAGTACGAGATCACCCCCGGTGACGCCGAACGTCGCGCGCGCAGCCTGTTCGATGCCGACGCCGCGGTGCTTTCGCTGGAGGTCTTCAAACGCACCGAAGGCGGCTTCGAGCGTTCCTTTCTCTTCGTCGACAACAAGCGGCTGGCGGCGCTCAACCTGACCGCTGACGATCTGACCGAAGCGCGCAAACGCACGCCCGCGCCGCTGGATGCGGTGCAGCAGGCGGGCATCGTGCTGCAGAATGCGTCGCTCGCGCCCGACCTCGCGTTGGTGCGGCTCTCGTCGACCACGGCCGACGGCAAGGCGGTGGTGATCGCCGACCTGCGGCCGGAGTGGCTGCTCTCCGCGGTGGCCACCAACAGCGTGTACAAGGTGTTCCTCGTCGATCGCCTCGGCCGCGTGTTGGCGCACCCCGACAGCGATCAGGTCATCAAGCGGGAAGATCTCTCGGCGTTGCCGGTGGTGAAAGACGCGTTGGGCGGCAAGCTGGCCCGCGGCACGGAGGAGTACGAAGTGAACGGCGTCTCCAAGGTGGCCGCCTTCGCGCGCGTGGACAATGGCGTGGGCGCGGTGATCGTCGAGGTGCCGCGCGACGAGGTGTTCAAGGCCACCCGTGAGTTGTCGCGCCGTTCCCTGCTCTTCGCGGTCGGCGTGGTTTCGCTGGCGCTGGTGCTGGCCGTGTTGCTGGGCCGCAGGGTCACCCGCCCGCTGCGTGATTTGCAGGAGACGCTGATGGTGATCTCCCGCGGCAACTTCGGCGTCGAGGTGCCGGTGGATGGCCCCACGGAGATCCGCTCGGTGGGCGCCGCCTTGAACGAGATGAGCCGCGAACTGGTGCGGCGCAGTGAGCAGCTGCAGACCACCAACGCGCAGCTGGTGCAGTCGGAGAAGCTCTCGGCCGTCGGCGAGTTGGCCGCCAGCGTGGCGCACGAGGTGAAGAACCCCATGGTGGGCATCGTGGGCTTCGCGCAGCTGGGTCAGGAGTCCACCGACATGGCCGAGGTGCTGGAGTACTTCAAACTCATCGAGGCGGACGCCTTCCGCGCGAACAAGATCCTGCAGAACCTGCTCGAGTTCTCCCGCCCGCCCGAGATGGAGTTCGAAGCGCTGGGCCCCAACGACGTGGTGCTGGGCGCGATGGCGCTGTGCGTGCACCAGCTGCAGATGCAGGGCGTGCGGGTGGAGACCTCGCTCTCCACTGGCCTCTCTGCCATTCGCGGCAACTCGAACCAGCTGCGCCAGGTGCTGCTCAACCTGATGCTCAACGCAGGTCAGGCGATGGAGGGCTCACCGAAGAAGCTGATCACCGTGTCGACCTCGAGCCCCGAGACCGGCTTCGTGGAGATCAAGGTGGGCGACACCGGGCCGGGCCTGGCGGAAGACGTGAAGGACAAGCTGTTCAAGCCCTTCTTCACCACCAAGCGCCGAGGGCAGGGCACGGGCCTGGGGTTGTCGGTCTCGCGCAGCATCGTGGAGGCGCACCGCGGCTCGATTCGGGCGGAAGGTGCACCCGGCGCGGG
>JANODF010000368.1:0-2417 GCA_031412555.1 Archangium sp.
GCAGCGAGAGCAGCGCATCGGTCATCACGCGGGGCGTGTAGGCGCGGTCAGACCTCTCCGACAGGCCGAAGCCCGGCAGGTCGAGGGCGTAGACAGGCCGGGTGCGCGCCGCGGCCTCGTACACGGGGCGCACTTCACACGCCGACCCCGCGGCGTTGACGGTGTGCACCAACAGCAGCGGCACGCCCGTCTCAGGCCCGGCGCGGTAGACCTGCAGCTGCCCTGCGCTGGGGCTCGTCAATGCGTACGTCGCGCCAGTCGTCAGGGCAGGGGGCAACATGCGCGCGCATCAAGACCAAGAAATCGGCGCGGCGCAAAGCTGGAAAAGGGGAGAGGCAAGTCACTCCTGGGCTTCCCGCAGGCGCGCGAGCGTGCCGGCTGCCAGCTTCAGCTCGAGCGCACCGTGCGCTTCCTTTCGGAGCGTCTCGCAATCGGCCGCCTTGTTGACGCACGCCACGCGCGTGAGCAACGCGAGCGGCTCCCAGTATTGGTTGGGCGCGTTCTTCCGAGACGGCTCGAGCTCGAGCACCGCCGCCCGCAACACCTGCTCGCCCTCTTCCGCGCGGCCCAGGTCGAAGAGCGTCTTGCCCAGAAAGGCTCGCGCGTTGGGAATGCTCGCCGACTTCGCGTCCTGCAGCTTGGTGTGCATGGCCACGGCCTGTTGGTGGTGCTCCAGCGCCAGCGCGTGCTGGCCCAGCGCCCCTTCCGTGAGCGCGAGGTTGGTGAGCACCCGCGCCAACATCACGTGTTCCCCCTTCGGGTACAGCCGCCGCAACGTCTCCACCGCGGCCGTCTCGACCACGAGCGCCTGCCCGGCCTTGCCCGCCTCGCGCAAGGAGTCGGCTGCGTAGCTGTGCGTGAGCGCCGCGTTGATCTCGTTTCCCATCAACGTGTATTCGCCAGCGACGAGCTCGAACTGCGCGGCGGCTTCATCGAAGCGGCCGACCCCGAACAGCAGGCTCGCGAGATCCGAGTACCCCAGCACCGTGTTCTGGTTGTGCTCGCCCAGCACCCGCCGGGACTGTTTGACGTACTCGTCGACCAGCGCGAGCGCGCGCTCCTGCTGCCCGCTGCGTTTGGCCAGGCGAGAGAGCCGAAGACCCGCGCGCAAACTCGTCTCGGTCGGCTGCGTGTAGATGCGGCGATAGGCCTCGTAGACCTCTTCGGAGAGCTTCAACCCTCCCGGCAGATCGCCCGCTTCCGCCTGCGCCCACGCGAGCATGCTGGCGAGGTTGAGCGTGGCGGCGTGCTCGAGCCCCAGGCGCGTGCTGCGGGCCGTGTACGCGCGGCGCAGTGACACCAGCGCCTGCTCGGGGTGACGGTTGCGGCTGGCGAAGGCGCCCTCCTCGAGCCACACGTCTTCGCACGCCGCGTCGCGCGCCAGCGGGCCTTCGCACAGCGCCGCCGACTCCTTCAGCAAGCGCTCCTGCTCGGTGAGCTTCTCCTGTTCGCCGAAGAGCGTGGAGCGCCGATGAAGCGCCTGCACCAGGAGCGCGCTCCCGGGTGCCCGGCGGCGCAACACCCCGAGCGCTGCGTCGACCCGCTTCGCGCCCTCCTCGAAGAGCGGTGGGCTGAGCTGCCCGCGCAGCGCACCTGCGAGGCTGAGCACTTCGGCGCTGGGCACGGCGTCTTCACCGAACAGCTCGACGCGTTGGGCGTGGGCGCTGTCGCTCAGCTCGATGGCCTGCTTCGCATCACCCACGCTCAGCGCGACCTGGGCGAGCGCAAACTCCACGCTGGCGAGGCTGGCGGGTTTGTCGGCCAGCTCGCTGCGGGCGCGCCGGGCGGCCTCGGCGATGAGGCGCGATCGATCGAGCTCGCGCGCTTCAGCGGTGCTGGGAGCGAGCACCTGGAGCAGGCTGCCCAGGTAGTCGAGTTGCGCTTGCGCCTCGGCCGCAGCCTTGTTCGCCTTGCGCGCCTGCCAGGCGATGCCCGTCACGCCGCCGGCGATGGCCAACCCGAGCAGGCCCGCGGCGGCCACGCCCCACCGATGCCGGCCGATGAACTTGGTGAGCAGGTACCTGCGGGTGGGGTTCTGCGCGGCCACCGGAGCGCCGTCGAGCCACGCGCGCAGATCCCGGGCGAGGGCGCCGGCCGAGGCGTAGCGGCGCGCTGGCTCGGGGTGCAGACACTGCCGGAGCATCGCGCTCAAATCACCGCGCACCGCCCGGGCGAGCTCGCGCGAAGAAACGAGGCCCCGCGCGCGCGCATCGTCATCGCTCGCTTTCGCCGCAGCCCGCGTCGGTGGCTCGTCGGCTTCACGCGGCGCCGGGCCGCAGAGCAGCTCGTGCAGCACCACACCCAGGCCATAGACGTCGGTGGCGGTGGTGATGACGCCACCCGAGAGCTGCTCGGGCGCCGCGTAGCGCGGGGTGTGCGGGCGCTCGCGGGTGACGGCCTCGGCCTGCCCATCGTCG
>JANODF010000369.1:0-2680 GCA_031412555.1 Archangium sp.
CGCAGAAGCAGTTGCCTGTGACGCCGGTGAAACGGCCACTTCCGCTGCCGGGCACGCCCGCGACGAGATCAGCGAACGCAAAACACTCTGCGGGTCTACAAACGCTCTGCTCGCAGACCGACACGGTGCCCGAGCCCTGCGCGCAGAACGCATCGCCAGCGGCGTTGTTCGTGCAGGACCCCTGCGTCGAGGCCGCAGACAAGTCGATCGCCAAGACGCTGTTTGCCGGATTCGAGCATACGTTGCGCGTTTCGTTCTGCAGTCGAAAGGCGAAGGCGCCATCCGCCATTTGGAGCCCACGAACACGACCGCCCGCGGTTGGGTAGACCTGTTCGTCGTACGAGACGGTGACTGCGGCCTGGCCGTTTCGAGTGATCTGGGTGATATCGTCGGACCCGCCACCGTTTACGAAGTTCGCGTACGCGTACGACTCGATTCCAGCCGCGCTGGTTGAACTGGCAAGGCGCAGCGACGTGTCGTACGTGAAGGTCGCCACGACCGAGTTGTCAGCCGTGCGAATCTGCGTGAGACGTGGCGCAGTGTCGCCGAACGTGTTCGTGACGGACTGCCAGGTGAAGTTGAGTTGGCGTCCGAGGTGGTCCTGCGCAGACGTTGGAAGCCCCACATTGACTCCGCTCTGGGCGTACGTGAGCGTGTACCCGTCTCCGCGGCGATCGATCTTCTTCCACAGCGCGCCCGCCATTCCACCCGGACCGGTGACGTGAAACCACGAGGTCACTCCGTCCGCGCCGCGCATTTCCCAGTGTGCTGCAATCTGTCCTTGCTGGGCGACGTAGATCACCGTGTCGAGCGAACCGTCGGTGGTCGTGCAGGATTGACCTACCGCTGGACACGAGAATGGGCGCCCGCCCGCCATGCTCCGATGCACTAGGCTAGTGTCACTTGAGAGTGGCGCCCGGACGGCACCGTTGTAGATCCGCTCGTCGAAGTTGCTGAACCAGCCCGACGCGAGGCGAGTGGACTCCCCTCTCGGCCAACCGTCGAGAGACGTGTATGCACGCACGTACTCCAACGGAACGTGCGCTCCCTCGAAGCGAACGTCTAGGGCCGTTGGAATCATGAACTGGTTGCTTCCGAGCGAGAGTGAACCGCTTCCAGGGGCGCACGGCACGACTCCGCGTGGGATGCGCTCGGTGTTCTCTGCTCGAATCAGAGGCCGGCAGTCGTTGTCCACTTCGCCGTCGCGGTCGTTGTCGACGCCGTCGCACCATTCTGTGCATGAGCCCACGGTGCCGTCAGGCTGAAGGCATTGGCAGGGGTCGGCGCACGTCGGCGGTATGGCACCACAGGTAACCGGCACGGCCGCGCCTTCGGCGATGCACGCCGCCTCGTCTGCCTCGGCGCAGGCGGGCCGCAGACAAGTAGTCGACACCAATGCTACACACGCCCCTGGCGGGGGGACAAAGCAGGTGCCGTCGGCGCCAACGCTCGGAGCGGCCGAAGCGCAGGGAGTATCCAGCCGGTACGACCTGGTCAGCATACATCCAGCAACCGTTGGGCCCGGGCACTTGCTGGCGGGCCACTGTCTGGGAATGGCACCAGTGCACTGCGCCGCCGCAAGGGGAACTGGCACCGCAACTCCCACCAGCAGAGCGATCGCTGCGAAGGTGATGCGACGCACGAGCAAGGCAGCACTGTTTGATTCAAGGCTGGGCATCGTTCTCGTGACCTTCCAGGAGCGCACTTGCTGAAATCAAATCGGAGCGGACTGCGCGGGAGCGTCTCCCGCCGCGTGGACGTTGAACTCGATTCTGCGCACGAGCTGTTGCTGGGCGCGAACGGTGCTCCGCGCCATGGTGGGCGCAGTGGTCTCCACCAGCAGGAAGTCGTCTCCGTCCGGCACGAGCACACCCATGCGGAAGTACTGAAGCGCGCCTCGCTGAAAAGCTCCCTCAATACACATGCTTGGTCGACCGCTGACTGAACAGGCCACGGCAGTCATCGAGCCGTGCAGCTCGCCAAGTTCGTAGCGCCGCACCAAGGCGGCAGCTACGTCGGTGAGGGACCGCTCTCTCACGTAGCCGTCGCTCTGCTGAACCGGTTGAACCGTGACTACCACGCCCGAGTCGAGTCGCCAGAGGCGACGTGGCCCGTCGGCTTCCTGGGCGATGGCCGGCGCCACTAGCTCAAACGCGTACCGACCATCGGGCGCGGCGGCCCGTGGTCGCTCGGATGCGCTCTCGCAGCTCGCGCATGAAATCGCGCACAGCGCGATGACGGCGATTCGCAACCATGTCACCAGATGGTACACAATCAGCGATCGGCAGGGAGACCGTAAAGGAGATCCACCGGCGCCATGCGCTGCGCGGCCTCAAGCTGGTTGCGCGCGCGTGTGGCGTCGGACGCCTCAGTGAGTTCATCCATGAGGCGCTGTTGCTCCTCGGAGGGATTGGGTGTGCCGCCTCGCACAGCAACCGCTGCGGATGGCATCTGCCGATCGCCGACTCCAACCCCAGCTGAAGATTCGACGTCAGCGATGTCTTGAGCCGCTACGTGCGACCAACACGCCGCCGAGAGGATGACCCCGATTCCGATCCAGCGATACGACGGCTTCAAATTGGCCTCCCCTGTGCTAGGTTGAGACGCTCACACACATTCTCTCAAGCCGCAAGTCCAATTGAGTGTGTGAACGAGGCAGGCCGCAGTTTGACACTGTCGC
>JANODF010000370.1:0-4048 GCA_031412555.1 Archangium sp.
CCCCGGGCGGTGGGGGGTTGTGGGGGGGGGTGCGGGCCCGACCGGGCAACGCCGCATCATCGAGCAGCGGGATCGCGAGGACCAACGTGAGCACGTTGTAAAAGCTGTAGTTGCCTGCAGCAAACAGAGCGGCCTGCAGCGACATCAACCCAATCCCCGAAGCGATCCGAACCCGCCGGGGACCCAGTGCCATCACGGGAACCACCAACTCGAACCCGAACATCGTCAAACACATCGCCTTCTGAACCCACATCGGCAACGCCGCGATCATCACGCTGCTCCACGTGGGCAGAGGCTGCGACCACCAGTGATACGTGAGCGCAGTCAAATCTCTCCACGTGGGATCGCCGCTGATCAACTTCACGATGCCCGACTGCAGCGTGACCTTGCACGCGAGCACGATCATCACCCACCGGAACGCGGCATGAGGTTCAGGCTCGCTCGCCAAACGTGGACGAAGTCCCGGCGGCGCGAAGAACGCTGAACAGAACGCGGCCTCGACGAGCAACACGTCCCACTGAAACGCGAGAAACGGGTGACCCAGCTGCACCAGCGACAGCCAGCTCGCCCACAACACGACGCAGGCGATCCGAGGAGCGACGCCGATCACCAACAACACGCCACTGAAGAACGCCACCGCACACAGCAGGTGCAGCATCACGTCCGACGACGAGATCCACAGCAGCGTGGGCACGTCGAAGAAGCCCAGGCCCGGAGCCTGCCGCACCGACTCCATGGTTTCGCCGAGGGGAGCGATGCCCTGCGCCCCCGCGAGGCCGGGCAGCTGCCACCAGTAGCTCCCCACGGCGACGAGCGTGGTCAACCCCAGCCCGATGAAGAACAGCCGTCGCGTGCGCCGCATTGGGTCGAACGATTAGTTCATCTCGGAACAGGGCACGAGCTGAGGGTTACAGTGCAGCCATGTGTGGGCGGTACGTGCTCAAGGCCAGCGCGCTGGATCTCCAGCGGGAGTTCCGCCTCGACGAGGTGCCGTCGCTCGCGGCCCGCTACAACATCGGGCCGATGCAGGCCGCGCCGATCATCACGGACGCCGCGCCGAAAAGACTGACCATCGCGCAGTGGGGGTTGCTGCCTCCCTGGGCGAAGAACACGAAGATCGCCCACCAGCTCATCAACGCCAGGTCTGAGACGCTGCACACCAAAGGCGCCTTCAAGGAGCTGCTCACCACCCACCGCTGTCTGATTCCAGCGGATGGCTTCTACGAGTGGCGGCATGAGGGACGCAGCCGGTTGCCGCACTTCGTGCATCGGCACGATGGGCACCTGCTGGCGATGGCCGGGCTGTGGAGCCGCTGGCGCTCCCCCGATGGCCTCGACCTCGACACCTTCGTGATCATCACCACGAGCGCGAACGCCGAGCTGCAGGGCCTGCATGATCGAATGCCGGTGTTCCTCGATGAAGAAGGGCGCCAACGCTGGTTGTCCGGGCCCACTCGAGACTTCGCCGCGCTGGAGGCGTTGCTCAAGCCCTGGCACGCGTCAGCGCTCGAGGCGACCGAGGTGTCCCAGCACGTGAACTCGGTGCAGGTCGACGACGCTGCGTGTCTTGCGCCCCCGGCGACCCACCAACTCCGGCTGTTGTAGGAAGAAACGCGACAATCAAGAACCTCGAGACCTCACGTGCGGCCGAAGGGGCACGGCGATGAGCGCCTCATCGAAGTCGTCGACGCGAATGTACCCCTCCCGTGGGAACTCGATGTCGAGGATCACGTAGTTCGCGGCGGAGATCACGAGCGCGAACGCGAGCGCGGGGAGCCACTTGCGCCGCCTGCTCTCGGGGCGAACGGTGATTGAGACGGATTCCGATTCCCGCCAACCCTCTCGATGCGAACGGTAGCGGGCTGTTGCTGTAGGATGCTCGTGCACATGAGCAGCCCGTGGGACGACGTTCGCAAGGAGTCGATGGAAATGCCCGCGGTGGGTCGCCAGGCCCGTCCGTCTCCCCTGCCCTGGATGCTGCTGACCGTGTCGATCGCCATGACCATCGGCGTGTTGATCCTCGGGCGCTCGCGGCTGGAAGACGAGCGGGTCCGCACGGCGACGGCGCTCCGGGCCAACGATGAGGTGAAGGGCCAGCTCAAGTCGGCGATCGAGGATCTCGATCAGTCGCGCGCCGCCTGCAACGCGGCAGACCAGAGCACCGGCGAATTGCAGAAGCAGATCCTCACCCTCGAGCTCGCCAACCGGCGCCAGCAGGAAGAGCTCACGAGGCTCAAGAGCGCTGCGAAAGGACCGAAGCGATGATGGCGCTGGTGCTCAGCCTGGTGGTGGCCGCGCCGTTTCCATTGCCGGCGATCGATGGCAAGCCGCTGGCGGTCACTGAGGGGCAGAAGGTGTTCCGCCTGCCCATGCGCTTCGAGAAGGTGAAGTCGTTCTACGTCGAGCAGCTGGCCGCTTCGGCGACGGTGATCGAGAAGAGCGTGTCGGGCAAACGCGTGCTCAGCGTGACCGCGAAGGGCAAGGCCGAGTCGTGGGTGAAGGCGGTGGTGCGGGAAGGCGAAGTGGACACCGTCGTCGAGGTGACCCCGGTGATGCGGCTCGCCGAGGAGGAGATCTCAGGGAACGGGCGGCCTTTGGTGGAGTTCATCATCGGGCGATCAGGTGATGTTCAGAAGGCGCTGAACACCATCGATCACGCGGAGCAGATGCGGTCCAAATAGTGGGGCCCCTCACCCCGACCCACTCCCCGCTTCGCAGGGAGAGGGAGAACGGATCAGGACCTGAACGGGTTCTGGATGAGGATCGTCTCGCCGCGCTCTGCGCCGACCGACACGCAGACCACCGGAATGCCCACGATCTCTTCGATGCGCCGCATGTAGCGCTGCGCATTGGGCGGCAGATCATCGATCGTGCGCGCGCCCGCGAGCGGCTGCTCCCAGCCCGGCAGCTCTTCGTAGATCGGCTGCACGCGGGAGAACTCTTCGATGTCGCCCGGCAGCTCGGTGAGCCGCTGGCCATCGAGCTCGTACGCCGTGCAGACCTTGAGCGACTCGAGCCCGCTCAAGATGTCCATCTTGGTGAGCGCCAGGCCCCACAAGCCGTTCACGCGCGCCGCGTAGCGCAGCACCACCGTATCGAGCCAACCACAACGGCGCGGCCGGCCCGTGGTGGCTCCGAACTCATCGCCCACCTTGCGCAGCCGATCGCCCGTGGCGTCGGTCAGCTCGGTGGGGAAAGGACCTCCGCCCACGCGCGTGGTGTACGCCTTGGTGATGCCCAGCACCTTGTCGATCGCCGTGGGGCCCAGGCCCGAGCCGACCGCCGCGTTGCCCGCCACCGTGTTGCTGCTGGTGACGTAGGGATAGGTACCGTGATCGACGTCGAGCAGCGTGCCCTGCGCGCCTTCGAAGAGGATGCGGGTGCCCTTTCGCACGTGACCGTCGAGGAAGAGAGAAGCCTCGCCCACGAACTCCTTGAGGCGTTGGCCGAGCACCAGGTACTCCGAGACGATCGCCTCGACGTCGAGCAGGGGCTCATCGGCCTTGGCCAGGCGCGCGAGCCGGCTGATCTCTTCCAGCGCGTCGGTGAGGCGGTCTTTGACCCGGCGGCGCAGGCGATCGCCGTCGAGCAGGTCGCGCATGCGAATGCCCCGGCGGGCGACCTTGTCTTCGTAGGCCGGCCCGATGCCGCGGCCGGTGGTGCCGATGGCCCCGCCCCCACGCGCCTTCTCCCGCAGCGCATCGAGGTGTTTGTGCCACGGGCAGATCACGTGCGCGTGTTCGGAGATCATCAGCTGAGCGCTGTCTTGCAGGAAACCGCGGGCGCGCAGCGCGTCGATCTCTTTCATCAGCACGGTGGGGTCGATCACACACCCGTTGCCGATGACGCAGGTCTTCCCGGCGTGCAGCACACCCGACGGAATGAGGTGCAGCACGGTCTTCTGCCCACCCACCACGAGCGTGTGGCCCGCGTTGTTGCCGCCCTGAAAACGCACCACCACCTGGGCGTGTTCGGTCAGCAGGTCGACGATCTTCCCTTTACCTTCGTCGCCCCATTGGGCGCCCACGATGACCACGTTCGGCATGCG
>JANODF010000371.1:0-2989 GCA_031412555.1 Archangium sp.
CCGCCTGCGCGCAACACGCGACCCCGTGTTCACTCGTTGGTACCAGTACGACGAGATGGGTCGGGTCGTGAAGGAGATTCGAGTGCCGAACGGCGCCACCGATTGCTCCGGGCAGGTGACGCTAACGAACACCTGGTCCCCTAACGGCAACCTCACGTCGATGACCTACGGCTACGGAAGAAAGGTCACCTACGTCTATGGCAGCGGAGCACTGACAGACCGCGAATCAAGCGTGCAGGTAAGCGTCTTCGCCGGCGACGGCGGAGTCAGCACGCGTTCCATCGCAACAGCGGTCAACTGGGAGCCCTTTGGCGGGGTGCGCAGCTACACCATGCAGTTCCCAGTCAGCGCGAACTCAGCCACCCTCGAGAACGAAGTCGGCGCTGCGTCGACGATGGCTGTATCGACATGTCCGACCTCTGCGACCAGCGAGACGAATGACCGGACGGGCAGATTGCGGAGCATTCGAGTTTGGGACTCGGCCACCAACATCTACCGGCGTACCTACGCGTGGCGGGCCGATCAGGTCGAGCGGATCGACTCGTGCTACAAAGGCGGACCGGATGTGATTTCAGAAGTCTACAGCGCATATCCAGGCAGCCCGTTCGGCTACGACGGAACGGGACAAATCCTCGGAGTGCTGAACCCCAATTTCGATAGCAACGGTGGGCCGATGCGCAGGCGCCAATACACCTACGACTCGCGAGGAAACATGACGGGCGCTATCTTGGACCAGTACGGTTCTGGCTACGCGATGCAATATGACGGTGGGACCCAGGCCCGCGACAGACTCTCTCGCATTCAGGGCGGCGACTCGATGAATGTTGTCGACGTTCGCTACGACAACGACGGTCGCGTCATTGGACTGAATGGAGTCGCAGACTCCTCCGGTGTTGCACCGACCCTCCAACTGTCGTGGGTCTCGGATTCGTACAATCAGGTCGGGCCCGGTGGAGATATCGTGTTGCGCGCCTCTACTCGGGTCGCCGGAGGGACTGGGAATGCGATATTCACTTATTACTACGACTCGGCCAATCGTAGGCAGCTCAAGGTCTATCCGGCGAATAATGTCAGCGATGTCTTTCTATACGACACCGGGCACCAGTTACTTGAGGACCGGGGTAACTATTCCATGTGGACGGGTGCTCCGTACCCCATCGATGAGAACGTGTGGCTCGGCGGGAAGCCCATCGCCGTCTACCGCGCAAGCCTTGACTCGAGTTTCAAGCACCGGGCGGACGACACTGGCTCATGCACGCGAATGGGCGACGGAGTGAATTGCGGTATCTACTTCCTCGTGACGGACCACATCGGCAAGCCGGTCGTCGTGCTCGACGGCTCGCGGCGGATCGCCGGGGCGGGAGAGTATGAGCCCTACGGACACGTCAATCGGGTCCAGTGGTGGAGTCAAACCCCCCACCCCTACACGACGGGAGTCGAGAGCTGGGGTACTTCCCAGTGGGTGAAGTTCCAGCAGAAGAAGCTCGGCATGGAGGTGAGCTTCCGCGCTCACTTCCCGATGGTGGACACGGACCAGGACTGCAATGGCAACGTTCGAGAGGGGCCTTCCCTCTGGAACTACAACGGCACCGTGATGCACGAAGTCGTGGGCGGCTACGCCCGCGGTGACCGGTGGACGAATTGGTATCAGTCGCAAGTCGACTCGAGCGCACCTGCATGGGGCACGATGAACCTGCGCTGGGGCACCAATGCAGGCAATTGCAACCCAACAAACTGCAACATCGCCTGCAACTCTTCTGCAACCTGGCCATACAGCGGGTTTGTCATGCGCGAGTTCGAGTACAGGCGGTTCGAAAGCGGAGCGACCCCATACTTCCCCTCACTCCGTTTCCCCGGCCAGTACTACGACGCAGAGACCGACCTTCACGAGAACTGGAATCGCTACTACTACCCGTTCGCGGGTCGGTACCTCTCTCCCGAGCCTCTCCTTCAGGAGCCGCTGTACGTAGCCGCGATGGCCCAAAGCGGGATGAGCGTCCCGACTTACGCGTACGCCTTCAACAACCCCCTGCACTACGTCGACCCTGACGGGCTGGCGGGTCAACCTTCAGGATCCGGCCCCTGCTTTGGGAACGGTTGCAGCAGTCAACCCGCTCCGCCGTACACGCCCGGCCCCGGTCCCTGCTTTGGAAACGGTTGCAGCAGTCAGCCTCCTCCACCTTACAACCCCGGACCCGGAGTCTGCTTCACCGGGAATGAGCCTGGCTGCCAGGCGGGCGTGCCCGTGTGCTCTGCGGTGTGCTCAGCCTCTGCAGCTGCGGTGTTCGCTCTGTGCATGGCGCAGAAGCAGAACCTCACCTTTTGCAGAACCGTCTTCTGGAGTTCGTGGACGCTCTGCATGGCCAATTGCTTGAAGACCCCAGCCCCCAATGACTGTCGATAACTGTCCAATCTGCAGCAGGCCCGACGGCACGTATCTCTGTGGCCGGTGCCGTCGGCAGGTCGTGAGGCTCATCGATGCAGAGCCTGCATGGTGTTTTTCCGAGGTGTGGAAGGCGCCAGCTGACGACGTACCTCAGGTCGAGGACGAGACGCGACGAGTCGACCGGGTCTTTCGGGTGGCATCGGCAATCGGAGGAGACCCGGGCGAGGGTTGGGTGGCACGGACGGAGGCCGACATGATCGCGGCAATGGTCCATGCCGGCTTCGTAAGAAGTGCCGTCACGTCGTTGGCTCGGCATTTGTCGCGGCCGACCATTCTCCTGTCATCGGAGAGCAGCGCCGCAATCGAATCGTGTCTCTCGTCGTCGGCGTTACAGCCAGAAGGGCTCGCGAAGCTTCGAGGGCGGATGGAAGAAGACTGATCAGCCCGCCTTCGTTGCCTTGGCCGCAGTGTCGATCGCTCGGGAACTGGGCGACCACGAATGATGGGGGATGACCGACGATCTACGCCGCGCGACCCTGGGCAGCACGAGCGGCGAGGAACGCGAGATGGTGCGGGTGAGGGCGTCCCGGTCGCGCTTGGGCA
>JANODF010000372.1:0-8012 GCA_031412555.1 Archangium sp.
CGCGTAGACCACTGCGAGCTGCAGCGGCGTCACGTTCACGTCGCCCTGCCCAATGGCCGTGTTGAGGGCCATGCCCTTGGTGTAGCCGCCGGGGGTGACCCTGTTGTGGTACGCGGTGTCGGGCATCACGCCGGGCACCTCGGCCGCCACGCCGAGACTGGTGACGGTGCCCAGACCCAACGACTTCCCGACGCTGGCGATGGCATCGATGCCGATGGAGTCAGACACCTTGTAGAAATAGGTGTCGCAGCTCCACTGCATCGCTTGATGCGCGTGCACCAGGCCGTGGCCACTCTCCTTGTGGCAACGCCAACGGCGCGAGCCGAGCTGATACCCGCCGCCGCAGCTGACGGAAGAATTGGCCGTGAACGCACCCGACTGCAGGGCCGCCAGCAGGGTGACCACCTTGAAGGTCGAGCCGGGGCTGTAGTGCTCGGCGCCCGCGCGGAAGACCATGGGCTGCAGCGGATCTTTGTTGAGCGCCGTGAGCCGCGCCGGGGAGACGCGGCCGGTCATCTCGTTGGGGTCGAACGAAGGCCGGCTCACCATCGCGCGCACGAAGCCGGTCTTGGCGTCGAGCACCACGATCGAACCGGCGGTACCCGGGAAGGCGAACTCGGCTTCTGCCTGGAGCCGCGCGTCGATGGACAAGATGACGTTGCGGCCGGGCTGCGGCGGCACTTCATCGCGCTTGAGTACGTTGCCGTTCGCGTCGCGCATCACCTCGCCGCGCGCGTTGACCACTTCCTTCACCCACCCATCGCGGCCCCGCAACACCTGCTCGTAGGCGCGCTCCACCCCGCGGCGGCCGGTGTAGTCGCCCATCGCGTAGGGCGGCCGCTCGAGGGTCGGCCCCCCGTTGAGCTTGGCCAGCTCGTCGGAGGTGACCTCGTTCATGTAGCCGAGCACGTGCGCCAGGGCGGCGCCCGAACGGTAATGACGATGCGGCACGGCCTCGAGATCCACGCCGGGCAGCTGAAACCGGTGCGCGTTCACCAGGTCGAACTCGTCGCGCGTCAGATCCACCTGCACCACGATCTGCTGGTAGCGCTGCGGCCCGCGCGCCGACTTCACCATCTCGACCACGTGCTGCAGCTGCTCCTCATCCCACGCGAGCATCGCTTGCAGCCGGGGGATCACCTCGGCCACGCAGCGTTGGCAGAACGCCGGCGTGATGAACACGTCGAGGCTGGGGCGCGCATCGACCAGCACCTCTCCGCGGCGATCGCGAATGAGGCCGCGGGTCGAACGCACGCGGGTGTCTTTGAACTCGTTGTCGACCGACAGCGCGAGGAACTCTTCGTACCGAACGACCATCAACCGGTAGAGGTTGACCGCCAGCACCAGCAGCCCGAGCAGGAAGAAGCCACCCACCATGAAGACGCGCGGACGCAGCTCCTTGGGTTCGCGGGTGGTGCCCAGGCCGATCTTCATCGCAGCAGCCCCGGCTCAGGGCGCTCGCCCGGTTCAATCTTCTTGAGCAGCGGCCACATCGCCAGGCCCGCGAGCGTGGTGAGCACCACCTGCAACGGCACGCCGGAGAGGGAGAAGACATGCCCACTGCCCGCAGCCGAGGTGAGCCAGCTGAAGAAGACGGCGAAGACGGCGTGGCCCGCGGTCGCTACGGCGATGAACAAGGCGTACGGGCCGCGGCTGCGCGTGTCGACCACCACGCCCGCGCCGCGCACCAGCAGAAAGACCAACACTGCGAGCGCCGGGTAGAGCCCGGTGGGCCGGCCGGTGAAGACGTCGAGCAGGTAGCCGACGGAGAACGCAGAGAACGCGCCTTCGACGGTGGTGCAGCGCAGCGCCGCGTAGACCACCAGCGCGAGGCCGACGTCGATGCGCGTCACCTCGAAGCCGAAGGTCTTCACGAGCACCGCTTCCACCGAGAGCAACAACAACGCGAGGGTGGAGAAGGCGAGGAACTTCACTTGAGCGCCCCCTTCCCCAGGTCGGAGGAGGGAATGCCCATCATCACGGGGATCACGAGGACCTCTTCGACCCGATCGAGTTCGACGGAAGGCTCGAGGGTGCCCTTGAGGAACATGCCGACGCTGGGCCTCGTGGGTGAACGCACGATGCCCAGCGGAACGCCGCGGGGAAAAATGCCGTCGCTGCCGGCGGTCACCACCACGTCGCCATCACGCGCGTCGTCTTCGCGGCGCACCACGTCGAGCAGCAGCGGCCGCCCGCCCCCCGAACCCGACACCGTCACGCGAACGCGCGTGCGCTGAATCACACCGCCGATGTGCGAGGCGGGGTCGGTCAACAGCATCACGTCAGAGGAGCCGCCCACCGAACGCACGATCTGACCCACCGCACCTTCCGCGGTCACCACCGGCATGCCGAAGCGCACGCCGTCGTCTTCGCCGCGATTGATGCGGATGGATTGGAACTGGGCCGAAGCGTTGAGGCCGATCACCCGTGCGACGATCTCCTGATCGACCGTGTCTTCGACGTAGGTGAGCAACGACTTGAGCCGGGCGTTCTCGGCTTCGGCTTCGCGCAACGAGTTCAACTCGGCGTGGGCCATGGCGAGGCTGGTGCGGCACTCGAGCGCCTCTTCATGAGCGCCGCGCAGGGCGAGGTAGCCGCTGCCCATGCTGCTCACGCCGTCGATGGCGCTGGTGAGTACGGATTGAACCGGGGCTGACACGAAGAGCACCGCGCGATCCACGATGTTGGGCTCTCTGCCACGGTGCCCAGTCCACAAATAGCTGACCAATGGGGCAAGCAGGAGCGTGCCCACCGTGAGCAACTCCCTGTAACGCTGGAAAAAAGAGAACATCTAGGCTCGCCACCAAACCGCTTGCATGTTGTGGGGACCGATCCTACAGGTCCCCGCTTCGCCCCGCCAACTGTTGGAAACCCATGAGCAATTCCTCCGAAAACACCCGCCGCTACGGCTCCTATTTCTTCATCGCCGCGCTCGCCATCCTCTTCGCGCTGCAGTGGGGTCCTGGTTCACAAGGCTGCGACACGCGCATCCAGGATGCTGAGACCGCTGCGACGGTCAATGGCAAGCCGATCCCCTTGAAGGACTTCGCGCGTTCATATGCGCAGCAGTCTGACAACTTCCGTCGGCAGGGGGTACCCGCCGATCTGATGAAGCAATTCGGAATTCACAAGCAGGTCATCGACCAGCTGGTGAACACCGAGCTGCTGTCTCAGGCCGCCGAAGCGCGCGGGCTAACCACCAGCAACGAGGATCTCGCCAAGGTGCTCAAGGAGGCTCCTGCCTTCCAGAAAGACGGCAAGTTCAACAAGGAGTCGTACCTCGAGTACGTGCGCCAGGTCGAAGGCACCACCGAGATCTTCTTCGAGGACAAGCTCCGCCGGCAGCTCGCCGCGCAGAAGCTGCTCGAGCTCGTCGAGTCGTCCGTCGCGGTGAGCGATGAAGAGGTCAAGGCGAAGTACCTGAAGGAAGGCGACGTCGCGAACCTCACGTTCGTGCGCTTCAGCCCCACCATGTACTCCGAGAAGGTCGGCACGCCGAAGCCGGCAGAGCTCGACGCGTGGACCAAGGCGAACGAGGCCGCCATCGCGGACTACTACGAGAAGAACAAGTTCAGCTTCTTCGAGCCCGAGAAGATCAGCGCGAAGCAGATCCTCCTCAAGGTCCCGCCCGATGCTGACGAGGCCAAGAAGACCGAGATCAAGACCCGCGCTGAGAACGTGCGCAAAGACATCGTCGACAACAAGAAGGACTTCTCCGAGATCGCCAAGGCCGTCTCTGAAGACCTCGAGACGCGCGCGAAGGGTGGCGACCTGGGCTTCGTGGAGCGGCTGGCGCTCCCCGGTGCGTTCGCCGACATGTTGTTCGCGCTCAAGCCGGGCGAAGTCACCGCGCCCGTCGAGACCCCCATGGGCTGGTTCATCGGCACCGTGGTGGAGAAGAAGGCCCCTGAGCAGCGCCCCCTCGACACCGTGCGCAAGGAGATCGCCGCGCAGTTGTTCGTGAAGGAGAAGGCCAAGACGCTCGCCAAGGCCGACGCCGAGAAGGCGCTCGCCGAAGTGAAGGCCGGCAAGAAGCTCGTCGACCTGTTCCCCGCGGCCAAGAGCGAGGGTGGTTCGAACCCCTTCGCGTTCGCGGCGGAGACGAAGCCCGAGGCCAAGGAGACGGGTTCGTTCAACTCGGCCGCCGAAGACATCCCGCAACTGGGCAAGGAGCCCGCCGTGAAGAAGATGATCTTCGACATGAAGGCAGCGGGGACCATCGAGCAGGTGCTGACCGTCGGCGACACCCTCGTGGTGGCCGTGGTCGACGAGCGCAAGTCGCCCAGCGATCCGGACTTCGAGACGCAGAAGACGCAGCTCAAGACCGAAGCGGTCAAGGGCAAGCAGTTCGAAGTGCGTGAGGGTTTCCTCAAGTCGCTCAAGCAGGTCGGCACGGTCGTCACCAACGACTCGGCGATCGACAAGATCATCAGCGACAGCTGATGTGACACGAACTCCCTCTCCCTTCGGGAGAGGGTTGGGGTGAGGGCCACTCTCTTGAAGTTGATCCTCGCCTCAGCATCACCCCGTCGTCGTGAGCTGCTGTGCCACCTCGGAGTTCCCTTCGAGGTCGTGCCCGCGGATCTCGACGAATCCCTGCACCCCGGCGAACACGCAGCGGCCTACGTCGAGCGCCTCGCGAGAGCGAAGTCTGCCGGCGAAGGCCTGCGCCTGGCCGCCGACACCTCCGTGGTGATCGACGACGAAGTCCTGGGCAAGCCAGGCCACGACGCCGCGTTGGGAGCCACCATGCTCCGCCGCCTGTCAGGCCGAGCCCACCAAGTGATGACGGGCATCGCAGTCTCGGGCCCGCAAGGAATCACCTCCCGAGTGGTGATCTCCGAAGTGCATTTCCGCAAGCTGAGCGAAGCGGAGATCGCCTGGTACGTGAGCACCGGCGAAGGCGCTGACAAGGCGGGCGGCTACGCGCTGCAGGGTCGAGCCGGCACGTTCATCACCTCCGTCGTGGGAAGCCCCAGCAACGTGATCGGGCTGCCCCTGGCAGACACGGTCGAGCTGCTGCGCGCCGCGGGCCTGCGACTGCCGATGGACGGCGGATGATCGACAAGGCCACCCTGCAGGCGAACTTCGCAGCCGTGGAAACGCGGGTCGTCGCCGCGTGCGCGAAGGCGGGTCGGCCGCGTGACTCCGTGACGTTGATCGCGGTGAGCAAACTGCATCCGCCGGAAGTGATCCGTCTCGGCTGGGAGTTGGGCCAACGCGACTTCGGCGAGAACTACGCCCAGGAGCTGCGCGACAAACACGCCGGCCTCGCGGAGTGTGCGGGGCTGCGGTGGCATGCGATTGGTCCGGTGCAGCCGAAGAATGCGAAGTACGTCGCGAAGGCGGCGTTTCTGTTTCACGCGCTGGAGCGGCTCGAGGTCGCGCAGGAACTCTCGAAGCGCCGCGTGGGTGGGCCGCTGAAGTGTCTGATCGAAGTGAACGTGGCGGGTGAAGCGTCGAAGGCGGGCATTGCGCCGACCGAGTTGGCGGCCTTCATCGAGGCAGTGCGTGCGTTGCCGCAGCTCGAGGTGGTCGGTCTCACCGCGATGCCGCCCTTCAATGACGATCCCGAAGCGTCGCGGCCTCACTTCAAAGCGCTCCGTGAACTCGCATCGCAGCACGGGCTCGGTCAGCTTTCGATGGGCACGACGGGCGACTTCGAGGTGGCGATCGAAGAAGGCGCCACGCTGGTTCGCGTGGGCACGGCGATCTTCGGTGACCGCCCGACCTGAGCGGCGTCGAGCCAACTCGCGCTTTGTAAACTCTGATCCTGAGGGTCACGCCTTCTCCGGGAGGCGCGGGCTCGGTGATTCTGTTTACAAAGTGAAGGTTAGCGAGTGACTCGGTGCACTCGTGGTGCTCCGAAGCGAGGCGCGCGTTGGCTGAGGTCGAGACGTTGCCCTGCAGACCCTCTTCCATTCAGGCGGACTGCCCCTCACCCCGACCCTCTCCCCCTCGGGGAGAGGGAGACTCTGCGACTAGATCTCCTTCAACTTCAACCGGCCCTCGTCGGTGAAACGCACCACGTACGACGTGCCGCAATAGTGACAGTGAATCTCCTCAGCCTCATGAAGCCCATCCGGCCAGGGGTTGTTCGCGTTGCACGACGGGCAATCGAACTCATCGAACTTCTTCTTCTTCCCCTCGTCCGGCTTGTCATCGTCGTCGTCGTAGGAATGCCCAGACATCCGTCACCTCACCAGCGGTTGAGAAAATCGCTCATCTCATCGAGCGCCTTCATGCGGCGCTGCTTCACGGCCTCGAGCATCGTCACCAGCGCTGGCGGCAGCTTCCCACCGACCAGCAGCATCTCGCGCGGCAGCTCGAGCACATCGACCTGCCCCTGAGCGACGGCCGAGCACCTTCGGCCACCCTCCCCCGCCAACACTTCCCCTTCACCGAGCACGTCGCCCGTCTTCACCACGCCCAGCTCTGCCGAATCGGTGTCACGCCGCGCAAAGAGCCGCACGTCACCTGCGAGCACGAAGAACAGCGAGCCACCCGACTCGCCCTGCTGCATCAACACCACCTTGTCGGGAAAGCGGCGGATCACCGCGCCGCTCAACATCGAAGGGCCCGCGGCCCCCAACGCCTTGATCAACGGCGCGCCGCTCAGCTCCGGCTTCGAGGCAACGAGCTCAGCGGCGTTGGCGCGCTTGAGCTCGACCTTCACCACCGGAACGTTGTCGCTCACCGTGCTTCGACCTCCGCCGCGGGAAGCGTGCGGTACTGGGTATCGATGTGGCCCATCAACTCGAAGAGCGCATCGCCGTACGGCGTCCCGTCGGTCGAAGTGTAGCCCTTCCGGTTCACCCAGAAGGTGCCCGAGTTGCACTCGCGCTCCCAGTTCGGGAGGCGGTCGATGTTCATCCCGGTGTCGTCTGTATTCCGACAGTCGCGGGCACCCGTCACCGAGTTGACGAAGCAGCAGCGGCCGTTGGGGAAGACGTAGATGACGGGGCGCAGCTGGAGCGCGGGGTCGACCACGAAGTTGTTGGCGATGATCGCCGCCGCCACGAAGTCAGACGGGTCCATCCCGTAGCCGTGGAGCAGGTAGGCCACCGGGTAGCGCGCCTGGGCGTTGGCGGCATCGCCGTACCCGGGAGGCAGGGCGATCGCGTACTCCCACTTCGCGCCGAGCGCGATCGATTGGTACGTCTCGGTGCGGTAGTCGGCCGCGGTGCTCTGACCGAACACCGCCTGCGGCTTCGGCGCGTTGGGCCACATGTACGCCACCCAGTTGAAGACGATCTGAAAGCGGCTGGCCGCCTCGCCCGCGGTGCCGACGTGATCACCCGCGCCCGCGATGACTTCCGCGTCGGTGCGGGTCTCGCTGCCGTAGAGCGTGATCAGATCTTTGGGCACCGACTTCCACGAGCGGTTCCACGGGTTGAAGTTGCCGGTGACCCGATCCTTCATGCCGGGAATGTCGGTGAAGTTGCGGTACTCGCCGACCAGCCCCTGCCGCGCGCTCTTGACCGCGGTGAAGAGGTGCCGCGCATTGAGGCCTAAGTTGAAGATGTCGCGGATGCCGCCATCGAGCAGCACGTGGAGGCGGGCCATGGCGCTGGGCTCGAGCTTCTTGAAGTTCGTGCGCCCGTCGAGCGCGAAGAGCCGCTTGCGGCCCTCCACCTCGTCGTACACGCCATTGCCTTCACCCGTATCGGCCGAGCCCGCCACACCATCGAGCCCGAAGTCGCGAAACGGCTCGCCCAGGTCGTAGCGCCAGCTCTTCTCGGTGCCCTCGGGGTTCTGGTCGGGCTCGTAGTTGTCGCGATTCGCGTCGGTGGGGGTGGTGCTCGCCGCCGGGTTGCACCCGCCGCTGCCGTTCTCGAACGCGTCGGCGCAGCCATCAATGCCCACGTCACCCCAACGCTCGTGCGAGTTGTTCACGAGGGGCTCGCCATAATCGCGCCGCCCGTTGCCGTTGTAGTCCCACGCCAGGAGGATCGGCGCCGCCAGATCTCGCTGCCGGCAGGGGTCGACGGTGCCGGCGTTCTGCAGCCAAT